>JAGBNR010000143.1 GCA_017634315.1 Lachnospiraceae bacterium | reverse complement strand
GCTCCCTGAGCACCGCCGTGAGCGTGGCCATCTTGCGATTCTCTCTGTGAAAATCAAGGAGCTTGGATATATTCACGTCACATACACCGTCTCCGTAGGTCAGCATGAAGGTCTCGTCCCCCACATATTTGCGGATACGCTTCACACGACCACCGGTCATGGTATCGAGTCCGGTATCCACGACAGTGACCCTCCATGGCTCTATATGCTCATCGTGTATGACAGTCGTAAGTCTGCCGCCAGTATAGTCAAAGGTGACATCTGAATTGTTCGTGAAGTAGTTGTTGAACCATTCCTTGATGTACTCCTGCTTGTATCCGGCACAAATGATGAAATCATTAAAACCGTAGCAGGAGTACTCCTTCATGATGTGCCACAGTATGGGTTTACCGCCTATCTCTATCATAGGCTTCGGGCGAAACTGGGACTCCTCTGAAATCCTCGTACCTTTTCCGCCTGCAAGAAGCACCACTTTCATTTGCCTTTATTCTCCGTCCTCCAGCATGGCCTGAAATATATCCCGCAATCTTTTTAGTGATTCGTTATCAGGAGATTCTTTCAAAGCTCTGTCTATCTGTTCCAGCGCAAGTCTTACAAAACCTTGAAATTGCTTATTTGTCATCCCCATAGCATATACCTCCATATATGTTCTGAACGATTACTATTCTACCACATATTCTCATAATCTACTATCCGACCTGCGAACGTCTCATACCTGCCATCAAGCCAGCCCGCGAGCTCTCCCACGCGCATATTGTAATACTCCGCCGGATCGCCCCATAGCCTTTCCCCGGGACCGAACCGCTCATAGGTATCGTACATGGGCTTTTCATATTCTGACAGATAGCGTGAAACGGCTTCCTTCACACGCTCCCTTTCAAAGCAGCTGTTCCTCATGTCATAAAGCGAATCCGAGAAAAGCTTCGCAAACCTGTCATTCTTAACAAGGGCTCTGAGCAGTCTGCTGCCTGTCGCATCCGAGCTGCCCTCCAGCACATCCCCTAACGTATCTCCACCGTAATCTTCTCCGTTTTCATATATTCCCGTGGAATAGTCCGTATCATATACCATCATGCGCCATCTGCCGTCTCCCTTTTCCTTATTCTGATCCGGCACTCTGGCACGCCACATTAACCAGTTGTTGTCATTCGTAAAGAAGCTGTCCTTATTATCTATATAGATATTGAATGCGCAGTAGTCGGCAAAGCTCTGCATATCAAGCATACTGCATGCCGTATCGTAGCAGCTCTCATCACTCATATCATTTCCGGTGATATAGTCCACCATATCGTTAAAGAGTGTGATGTCCGCATCAGTACCCTCCTCCACAGTACCGTTCTTTATCATCACCACATTCTCCGCCTTTACACCATATCCGCGGTTTTCTATATAATGTCCGTCATAATCCTCCGTCATCGCATACAGTCCCCAGTACTCCCCGTCTATGAAGAGCACCGCGGGAACGGAGGCCTGTGTCTCTATATCCCTGTCAGATACCAGCTCCTGCAGCATAGGATCACGAAATCTGGCATAATCATAATCGTTTCCTCCGTTCCTTAAAAGGAATGACTTGTGCTTGGTATGTCCGTCCCCGAACAGATCATAATATATGTTCTTATCTCCATACTCGCTGCGGCATTTGAGCCTGAAGCTCTTTTGCATATATGCCCTTGAACTGCCTCCCATGATGCGTACTCCGATATCCGTGGAAAATCCTTTCTCTTCAGGGTTTACGGGGATATAGTCCATAGCTGCCGGCCGTTCCCACTCCCTGCCACGCATGAAGCAGTTGCCGTAAAGACCTTCTTCATCCGAACCGTCTGTACCGGGAGCACCCTCCGACATGATATGATCCTCATATATTTTTCCAAGTACATAAATGCCTCTCTCATGGCTGAAGAGATCCTGCGGGTCGGCATACATAGAAATGACAGGCAAACTGCCTACTGACTCCTCCCTGTCTGTTCCAATGAAGTACGTGCCGTTTGTCACCCTGCTCCGGGAGCCGTCGGGCAGCACTGCCATGGCACGTATGACATTGCCCTTAAGTACCGGTTCCGAAGGAAGAAAATCTCCGTCGGGACATACCCCTGCGAGGGCACTCAGTACATTGGGCTGCGGGGTACGATCCGTAAGAGGAATAGGAGCTTCATAGTGCGCTGACTCTTCCGACGGGACACTGCCGTCCATGGTGTAATAGATCTCAGCCCCCCTTACAGGGCAGGAAATAGTGAGAAAAAAGGGTTCGTCATAAAAACCGGTCTGTGCGCTGAAGCGCGGGGCATATTCCTCCGGAAGCACGGTATCCTCCCGCACCTCTGCAGACACGATGCCCTCCGATGTATATGCATATGCGGCACCCAGAAGCAGTAATACCGCCGCAAAGATTAGGATGATTTTCGAGTCTTTCATGGATTAAAGCTTTATCGTAACTATTCCGTACAGCTCCCCGGCCTTGCAGAGAGGAGCGTGTCAAAACTATGTACACTTTATCATACCCCTCTCTTTTCAATCAAGGCAGGGCAATCGTCCTGTCACGGTGGGCTTTACAGTTGATAATTCGGGCAAAAAATCGTAAAGTAGTGTATTGGTATGAGTAAAGGATTTGTAAAACAGCATTGGAAAGAATGTGTGACGGGCACTGCCGCAGTGCTTGAGGTTCTTATGCTTTTTTACTTCAATATATTTCATTTGCGGGATGCCCTTGATCACGACTTCGCCATGGTAATGCGCCATGTGATGGAGATGGCGGACAGACACACTCTCTTCCTGCCCTACTGGAACTACATGTCTCAGGGCGAGATGGATGAATCCTCGCTTATCGCCCTGCCGGTATACATGCTTACGGGAAATATCTATCTCGGGTATGCCATAGCCGGTATAGTAAACATTTTGTTGTGGGCCTGGGTGATATGGCGACTCCTCGCCATAGCTGATATCAGCTTTGAATACCGTTTCCTTGCAATGTGTCTCATCTTTACGATCTATGATCTGGGGATGCTCGAATACACCAATATGCTTTTCTTCGCGGGTGCCTACTATGTATATAAGGTACTGACCCCGCTAATGATGCTCATACTTATGCTCACAGACTGGTCAGGCGGATACAGGATACCCGATATCATACTGGCTGTGATATACACCATCCTGATACTCTTCATCGGGATCGCAAGCGGTACATATGTGCTGCTGTGTGGTATCCTGCCGGTACTCATGTGCTTCATCCTCCCCCTGATGCTGGGGATCGCTCCTGAAAAGCACAGACAATGGGCTGTCGTCACGGCGGGCACCGTGGCAGTCAGTCTCATCGGTCTCGCCATAGGTCTGCACGGCGGCATAGAGGCTTATACCTATACCGTAAGCTCTCTCGATGAGGTAATGGACAATCTCCCGGTTGCAGTACAGGATGTGCTGGTGCTGCTGCGGGCTCTCACACCGTATTCCGAAAGAATAACATCTATTACTGGCATAATGGGGCTCATACGGCTGGCTATCGCGGGTGTGATACTGATATTCGGACTGTATTCCCTGATAAACGTATTCGGAATACAGCTCTATCGCAGAGTAAGAGATACCGTTGGAGTGGCTCTGCCCGGGGGCTGGTATAAGCGCGAGCTGATACATAGCAGTCTGATCTCAATATCCCTGTGGACCTTTGTGATACTTGCTCTTACCATCTCACAGCCGAGATATCACATCATCGGGATCATACCTCTCATGATATGCGCCGTCATGAATTTCGCCGCCCTGATGGAGAAGGATAAGATCACCGGGATACCCGGATGGCTGCTCACTGCGATATCCTTTATCCTGATGCTTGTATGTCTCTTCGATGGATTTAAGGCCGAGACAGTGTACTTTCATATGCAGGATAAGAATCTCAGGACGATCGATCAGGTGCTCGCTCTTATGGATGAATACAAGGTCTCGACTGCATTTAACATAGACGATACCGATATGGCGGCAAAGCTCCGTTTCTCGGATACGTCCCGGGTATTTGAGACCTTCGTGCCGGAGGACAGATCTGTCAACAATCATATCTTCTACTATACCGAATGGGACAGATCGGCATATGCCGACAGGAATATCCTGCTTGCAAAAGAGGGCGAGTTTGAAAGCTGTCCCGACTATATACAGGCGTGTTATGAGGAGATCGGTGTGGCAGAGGATTATACCGTATATCTGTCGGAGACAAATCCGATAGACGGTATGGCAGGGCTTCCGCTGAATGATATGTCCGTGGATCTGCCGGTGGCTCCGGGCTATGAATATAAGGGGTCAATAGATGAGAACGGATACCTGCATACCGAAGCATCCGGAGATATATTACGGAGTCCTGTGCTAAACTCTCCTCTTGATCCCGTATTTACAAGGAATGATGGACGAAGCTACCGCATGACCTGCAGATACGGCGGAAAAGCCGGGGCACATCTGGATCTGTATCTGGACGGAGAGCTCATACAGTCAGTCGAGCTGCCGGCCGGTGGCTCCGAGGTATCTTACGATCTGCCGCCTGATCCGGGTGAATATACCTATGTGATAAGAAAAGAAGACACGGCTCCTTTCGTATACATGGAAACCGTATTTGAAGCAGTGGAGAAAACGCTATGATAGCTACCGCATTCGGCTATTTATACATGGGATTTATCAGTCTGGCATGCGGCATTCTTTTTGCCGGTCTGTGCCGCCGTCTGCTCAGGTATGAGATAAGATCGGCTTCCGCTGTACCTGTATCGGGCGTGGCCTTCCTTACGGTCTATGCCGGTATATGGAGTCTTTTTCATGCTGTAGATATCACCGCCTTTATATTCATCACTCTGGCAGGCATTATCATCTGCATACTGTTTCGCCATGAGATGATACTTCGCATTAAAAGTATGCTGGCTTCAAAAAGCCTTTGCCTCACAATGATCCTGCTCTTTGCGGTGTTTGTCGTCATATCAGCGGCAGAGCCTCACGACTGGGACACCTATCTGTATCACGCTCAGAATGTCAGATGGATAGAGACGTATCGTGTCGTTCCGGGACTTGCAAATCTTCATAAGAGATTCGGCTACAACAGTGCACTGATGCCTCTGCATGCACTGATGAGCCTCTCCTTTACAGGACATCCTCTTCATATCGTCAACGGCTTTACTGCAATGGTCGTACTGGGTACGGCATTCTCACGCATAGGTCAGATGATAGAAGAAAGCTGCTGCCGCAGATCCCTGCTTTTATGGATATCGGCTGTCTTGTACTTTATTTATTCGATAGACAGCATATCCTCTCTGGGCACGGATATCGCGCCGATGATGATCCTCATATATATCTTCGGTATATGGTGTGATCTGGCGGATGCCGGCGAGCAGCGCAGCGAGGCCTACGGGCTGCTTGCTCTGCTCGGAGTATGTGCTGTCACTGTAAAGCTCTCCGTTGCTACCGTTGCCCTGCTTCCGGTATATGTACTTATAATGCTGGTAAAAGATAAGAGATTCGGGAGCTCGCTGATATTTACGATAATGTCACTTGTCACTGTCACACCTTTCTTTATAAGAAACGTGATCACAAGCGGATATCTGCTTTATCCCATGGAGCGCATAGATGTCTTTGATGTGGACTGGAAGGTACCGGCTGAGGTGTCCTATTGGGACAGGGCCGAGATAGTAATGTTTGGCAGGCTGCTGCGCGGCTATGAGCTCGAGGATACCATCGGCATCCCCTTCGGCACATGGTTCCAGCATTGGGCATCAAAGATAGATCAGCTCCCCAGAGTCCTGCTCATACTGTGTGCGATATTCGGGGTACTTGCAGTAATATATGCCGTGAAGTGTATCCGATCTAAAAATAATACCGGGGATGTTTTTATAATGATTGCGGCAATGTCGGGTCTGATATACTGGCTGCTGTCCGCCCCGCTCATGAGATACGGATTTGCAACTATACTTATAGCCCTGTCTGTTGTCTCCGGTACCGTCATTAAGGATATGTCGGGCTCAAAGGGTCTCACCCGCATGGCTCTGTTTCTTACCCTGATAGTATTTATACTCATCCCTGTAAAGGTCAATACGGATTATATCTACGAAGTGGAAGGTCTGATCTGGCCTGTGCCCTATCTCCAGCATGAATGCAGTGAGGAGATCATGGTAGACCCGACCGGAAATGAACATGTCGTATATGTACCGACGGAGGATGTCGTGGGAGGCTATGATCTGTTTCCCGAGACACCCTATTACAGTGACAGATATGTGCGTATGAGAGGGGAGAGCCTTCAGGACGGCTTTATCGGATTAGAATAAGGTCAGTCAAATCTTATGTTCAGATCGCAGTATCCGGTGACACCGGGTACGTTTCCCTCACTTGTAAACTGCCATATCTTGAAATCGTAGGGAAAATACGGTATATAATCATCCTCCGATACATAGTCGGCAAACCATATCCCCATGCCGTCAAGCATCTTCATATCGAGCATCAGCATAAAGGTCTTGCCGTTACCGTATATCATTGTCTCTCTGCCGTTCTTTGACATCTCGTCCGCAAATGCCAGCAGATTCGCACTGTATTCCTGTGCCGTCAGCTGCTTGGTCCTGGGCTCGGTATCATAATTCTCCACCTTCTCGACATCAAGCACTATGGGCATATCGACCTCATGATCCTTTATGATATCGAGTACAAATCTCGCTTCTTCTCTGGCTTCCTCTTCATTCACAGCCTGGGTGACAAAGTAGACCCCGGTCTCTGCCCCGATCCTTTTGGCTCCGATGAGATTGGCCGACACCTGCTCATCAGCCACAAGCTTGCCGGAGCCGTAGCCCCTGATGCCTGCGCGTACAAATACGAAGTCAGGCTTACCCTCTATCCCGTTTAAGGTATCCCAGTCCACGATCCCGTTGTGCTGAGAGACATCTATACCGTAGGAAGTGGCTACGCCCTCATCCTCATAGCTTATGATACCATCAGAGGAAAGCGATATCATGCTGTTGTCATATGTATAGGGTCTGAGGTTCGGATCTATATCCACGAAATGAAATCTTCCCTCATCCGCAAGCACGAACTGCTGAGGGAAGAGCTGCTTGAGCGTAAACAGAAACGTCTTGCCCTGCTCGGCATATGAGCGGATCTCGGAGAGCATGGCTTCGTTTGACGAAATCCCGGTCATCGGTACAGATGCCGCCGCCATGACCGAGTCGCCGGATATATCCGCCGAGCCGTCTCCGGTCTGTCCCGCAGCTATCTGCATGGACTCATACCTGCTCTTTAATGCGTCATTTTCGCGGTTTACCCTTATATTGCGCACCACAAGAAGCCCGCATAATATGAGAAGGAGCGCATCGATAACCGCCAGACCGCGTGCGAGGCTTTTGAGCCTCCTCACACGCTTACCCGGCCTGCCGCTGCGCTCAAGTCTTTCTTCGGTTTCCAAGCCCATCCCTGCCAACTGACTTACTTTGCCTTACGCGAGTGCGTATTCGCCTTTCTTAAGTCTATCTTATCAAGATGCCAGAGCTCGTCCACATACTCCCTTATCGTCCTGTCGGATGAGAACTTACCGGAAGCCGCGATATTGAGTATCGCCTTGTGTGCCCATTCCTTCTCCTTCCTGTAGCACTCCTCGACTCTCTCCTGAGCCTCGGCATAGCTGCGGAAGTCCTTCAGGATAAAGTAGGTGTCAGCCTTTGAGGTGGACTGGGTATTGAGCAGGGAGTTGTAGATATCCCTGAAGAGCTCCGGATCGTCCTTTGAATAAAATCCGTTTATAAGCTGCATCAGCACGTCTCTCACATCCTGGTCGCTGTTAAAGATATCCATCGGATTGTAGCCGCCGTTATTCTCGTAGTTTATGACCTCATCGGAGGACATACCGAAGATGAACATGTTGTCCTCTCCCACCTCCTCTGCCATCTCTACGTTTGCTCCGTCCATCGTACCTATGGTGAGCGCACCGTTCAGCATGAACTTCATGTTGCCGGTACCCGAAGCCTCCTTGGATGCGGTGGATATCTGCTCGGATACATCTGCCGCGGCAAAGATGATCTCGGCATTGGATACTCTGTAATCCTCTATGAAGACTACCTTGATCCTGCCGTTTATCGATGCGTCATTATTTACCACATCGGCCACGTTGTTGATCAGCTTTATCGTAAGCTTCGCTATCTTGTACCCTGCTGCCGCCTTTGCTCCGAATATGAATGTCCGCGGCGTAAAGTCCATAGCAGGGTTGGCCTTGATCTTATTGTAAAGGTACATCACATGCAGGATGTTAAGGAGCTGTCTCTTGTATTCATGCAGTCTCTTTACCTGTACGTCAAATATGGATCTCGGATCTATCTCTATGCCGTTATGCTCAAGGATATATTTTGCAAGTCTTTCCTTGTTCTTATACTTGATATTCATGAACTCCTTCTGAGCCTTCTTATCATCGGCATAAACCTCCATGCCCTTTATGGCTGAGAGATCAGTGATCCAGTCCGGACCGATATGATCCGTGACCCAGTCGGCAAGGAGCGGATCACCGTGAAGCAGGAATCGCCTCTGTGTGATACCGTTCGTCTTGTTGTTGAACTTGTCGGGATACATATCATAGAAGTCCCTGAGCTCCTGCTTCTTGAGTATCTCCGTATGAAGTCTTGCGACACCGTTTACCGAGAAGCCTGCGCAGATGGCGAGGTTTGCCATGCGTACCTGTCCGTCGTATACGATAGCCATGTTTCTGATCTTATCCTGATCCCCGGGATACTTCTCCGATATCTGCAGGCAGAAGCGGCGATTGATCTCCTCCACTATCTGGTATATACGGGGCAGAAGTCTCGAGAAAAGCTCCAGAGGCCACTTCTCCAGTGCCTCGCTCATTATGGTGTGGTTGGTATATGCGCAGGTCCTGGTCGTGACTGTCCATGCCTCATCCCATGTGAGACCCTGCTCGTCCATGAGTATCCTCATGAGCTCGGGTACCGCTACGGTAGGATGGGTATCGTTCAACTGGAAGACATTCTTGTCCGCAAATTTCCTGATATCGTCATGCTTCCTCATATACTTTGCCACGGCCTCCTGTACCGATGCCGATATGAAGAAGTACTGCTGCTTGAGCCTCAGCTCCTTGCCCGCGTAATGGTTATCATTGGGATAGAGCACCTCGACGATATTGCGTGCAAGGTTGTCCTGCTCGACTGCCTTATGATAGTCTCCCTTGTCAAAGGAATCGAGCTCAAAGCACTCTACGGGCTCGGCATCCCAGATGCGAAGAGTGTTCACGATACCGTTGCCGTAGCCCACAATAGGCATATCATAGGGTATGGCATTTACCGACTGATAGCCCTCCTGTATGAATCTGTTGCGTCCCTTTTCATCAGTCTCTACTCTCACGTAGCCGCCAAACTTGACTTCCTTCTTATACTCATGACGGCGGAGCTCGAAGGGATTGCCGTCCCTGAGCCAGTCATCGGGGATCTCCATCTGATATCCGTCCTTGATCCTCTGCTTGAACATACCATATCTGTATCTGATGCCGCAGCCGTATGCGGGATATCCGAGAGTGGCGAGTGAATCAAGGAAGCATGCGGCGAGTCTGCCGAGACCGCCGTTTCCGAGTGCCGCGTCGGGCTCCTGATCCTCTACAGCGTCAAGATCCACATCCAGCTCCTTCAGTGCTTTCTTTACTTCCTTGTATTCGCAGAGATTTATCAGGTTGTTACCGAGGGCGCGTCCCATG
This sequence comes from Lachnospiraceae bacterium, assembly GCA_017634315.1. GTDB lineage: Bacteria > Bacillota > Clostridia > Lachnospirales > Lachnospiraceae > NK4A144. Next base: position 1,574 of record JAGBNR010000143.1, on the reverse strand, counting down.
AGGAACTCCATCGACATATAATAAACAGTCTTGGGATCCTGGATATCCATAGCCTTCTGGGTCTTCATCCAGTTGTCTATGATAGTATCCTTTACGGCATAGCAGACTGCCTGATAGATCTGCTGGGGTGATGCCTCCTGCAGTGTCTTTCTGTACAGAACCTTTACCTGCTCCCTGACTTCTTTTTTGAATGCTTCCTTATCGAAGCTGCTGTTCATGTTTATCATATGTCTCCTTTCAAATTATCTACTGCTGTGAAGCTCCCTTATGGCTTGAATATGTTTTTGTTCACGGTAACCTTGCACCGATTGTATGATCAGTTGACCTTCACGCCAAGCGTGACATGCTCCCCGTTGATGTCCCACTCCTTGGTATAGCCGTCAGTGGAGCCTGCCACGATATCGGATGCCATGACCTCCTTTAAGACAAAGTCACGGTTCGCACTGAGGTAATCCGCAAGCCTGTCATTGCCCTCAGAATAGACCGTGATCCTGTCCATCACCTCAAAGCCGGCCTCCTTTCTCATGGTCTGTATCTTTGAGATGAGCTCCCTCACGAAGCCTTCTCCAATGAGCTCAGGGGTGAGGTTCGTATCAAGGACTACGGTGATGCCGCCGTCAGCCTGCTCCACAAAGCCTTCCCTGGAGGTCATCTCTATGAGGAGGTCATCCTTGCCGAGTACTACCTCAGAGCCGTCCACATCAAACCTTATATCCTCTCCGGCATTAAGTCTGTCCATAGCCTCATTACCGTCAATCTTTGCAAGATAATCCCTGATACCCTGCAGCTGCTTGCCGTATCTGGGACCCACGGTGCGAAGCTGTGGCTTCATGGTATAGGTCGTATAGCCTCTGACATCATCGGAAAACTCCACGCTCTTGACGTTGAGCTCGTCTGCCACGATATCGGTATAAAACTCAGAGAGCTTGTCTTCAGCCTTCACATACATCCTTGCGATCGGCTGGCGGTTCTTGATATTTACCGCATTTCTTGCGGCACGTCCGAGTACGACTATATCAAGCACCTCTTCCATGTCCTTTTCGAGCTGCTCATCGACCAGGCTCTCATCGCATACCGGGTAGTCAAGCAGGTGTATTGACTCAGGCTGTGAGGGATCTACCGAGAGTACGAGATTCTGATAGATCTCTTCTGTCATGAACGGTATCATGGGTGCCGCTGCCTTGCATATGGTAAGCAGACAGGTATAAAGCGTCATGTAGGCGTTTATCTTGTCCTGCTCCATGCCGGGTGCCCAGAATCTCTCTCTCGAGCGGCGCACGTACCAGTTGCTCATATCGTCCACAAACTCCTGCAGGCACTTTGCCGCCTCTGTGATCTTATAGCTGTCAAGGCAGGCATCGGTCTGCTTCACACATGAGTTCAGCTTGGACAGTATCCACTTGTCCATGACCGGGAGCTTCTCCGGCTCAAGGGTATACTTTGAAGCGTCAAAGCTGTCTATATTTGCATATAATACGAAGAAGGCATATGTGTTCCATAAGGTGCCCATGAACTTCCTCTGGCATTCCTGTACCGCCTTGTCATGGAAACGATTCGGAAGCCACGGTGCGGAG
>JAGBNR010000142.1 GCA_017634315.1 Lachnospiraceae bacterium | reverse complement strand
TCTGTCTCTGCGGCGCAGGCTCTGCCCTCTGCTATCGCCCATACCACGAGAGACTGGCCTCTGTGCATATCTCCGGCGGTAAATATCTTTTCGCATGAAGTATGGTAGCTGTCGCTCCCGGTACTCACGGTGTTTCTTTCCGTAAGAGCGACTCCGAAGGCATCAGCGGTATATCTCTCGCATCCGGTAAAGCCGGCCGCTATCAGCAGCATATCGCAGGGCAGCTCTTTCTCCGTTCCCTCTATGAGCTCCATCTTATGTCCGTTAAATCGGACACCTGATATGATTATCTTCTTAAGACTGCCTTTCTTATCGGTGATATATTCCTTTACTGTAGTCTCATATATCCTCGGATCATGTCCGAAGATCCCTATCGCCTCCTCATGACCGTAATCGGTCTTTAACACCTTAGGCCACTCCGGCCATGGATTTGCAGCTGTCCTGTCTACGGGCGGCATGGGCATCATCTCAAGTGCCGTCACGGATCTGCAGCCATGCCTTATGACTGTGCCTATACAGTCATTTCCCGTGTCACCGCCTCCTACCACGACTACATGCTTATCCCTTGCGGAGATAAAGTCTCCGCCCTTCATAAACTCCTCCGTGCTGATCCTGTCAGCCCTGCCTCCGCGATCAAGCAGTGACTTTGTCGTACTCTTTAGGAAGTCAACGGCATAGTATATCCCCTTTATCTTTTCCGGGTCGCCGCCGGACAGAGCCCTTGCCTGCTTTGCTCCGCAGGCGAGCACTATCGCGTCATATTCCTTCAGCAGCTCCGATGCCTGTATGTCTTTTCCGACATCGATCCCTGTCCTGAATACTACACCCTCCTCCTCCATGAGCTTTTGTCTTCTCATGATGACGGATTTATCCAGCTTCATATTCGGTATGCCGTACATCAGGAGACCGCCTATCCTGTCGTCTCTCTCATATACGGTCACAGTGTGTCCTCTGTGATTCAGCTCATCCGCTGCCGCCAGTCCCGCAGGACCCGAGCCTATCACGGCTACACTCCTGCCGCTCCTTATCTTAGGTATGACGGGCTTTATATATCCGTTTACGAAGGCACTCTCTATGATATACAGCTCGTTATCATGTATGGTGACCGGCTCGCCATACTCACCGTTGATACATGCTTTCTCGCACAGTGCCGGACAAACCCTGCCTGTAAACTCCGGGAAATTTGAGGTCTTTATAAGCCTCGACAGAGCGTGCTCCGTATGTCCGTGATACAGTGCATCGTTCCATTCCGGGATAAGGTTATGGAGCGGACAGCCCGTGACCATACCCTTAAGCTTCATTGCGGACTGGCAGAAGGGCACTCCGCAGTCCATGCATCTCGCTCCCTGCTCCCTGCGCTTTTCATCACCCAGCGGCACATGAAACTCAGCGAAATTCTTTATCCTTTCATCTACGGGAATATCCGTGTTGCTCTCCCTTTCATATTCAAGAAATCCTGTTGCCTTTCCCATACTTCCTCCATGATTCTATGTATGTTGAGTTATACTGTACAAGAGCCAAAGCTGTGATCAACCGGCTGTCACGGCTGCAAATGCCTCGAGCTCGGCATTCTCCCGCGAAAGCCCCTGCTCCTCAAATCTTCCTATCGCCGTCAGCATCTTCTGATAGTCACGCGGTATGATCTTCTTGAAGTCACATATATGCTCTTCAAAGTGACTCAGCACCTCACCGGCGAGCTCTGACCCCGTCTCCTTCTCATAGTCGGCGAGTATGCTCCGCAGCTCTTCGATATCATACTTATCCCTGAGCTCCTCCATATTCACCATGTCCTTGTTGATACGTCTGTACAGCAGATGATCCCTGTCCAGCACGTAGGCGATGCCGCCGCTCATACCTGCCGCGAGGTTCTTGCCCGTGGGTCCGAGTATGACCGCTCTGCCGCCCGTCATATACTCCAGTCCGTGATCACCCACACCTTCGCATACGGCTGTGGCTCCCGAATTTCTTACACAGAACCTCTCACCCGCTATGCCGCATACATAAGCCTTTCCGGAGGTCGCCCCATAGAGCGCAACGTTTCCAATGATGATATTTTCTGAAGCACTGAATATTGATTCTTTAGGAGGAATCACTATGAGTTTTCCCCCGGAAAGACCCTTACCGAATCCGTCGTTCGCATCACCCGTGAGCCTGACTGTTACTCCCTTGGGTATGAATGCACCAAACGACTGTCCGCCTCCGCCGGCGGCTTCTATCACATATGTATCGTCAGCCAGCTTGTCCTGTCCGTATCTCTTCGTTACCTCGGAGCCGAATATCGTGCCGAATGCCCTGTCAGTACTGGATACCTCTATCTTCACGCTTTTCTTCTTACTGTCCAGCATGGGCAGCAGCACCCTTTCATCAGGTGTGCGCTCCGTATGAAAGTCGTACAGACTGCCGGGCTCGAAGTGTCTCTTTTCCGCTTTAGCGTATGAGGGGTCGAGTATATAGCTCATATCCACACATTTCGCACGGTTCGTCATGAGCTTTTCCCTTACCTTCAGACAGTCCGTGCGTCCTATCATGTCCTCCACCCTGCTGAAGCCGAGCGATGCCATGATCTCTCTCAGCTCCTCAGCGATAAAGCGCATGAAGTTGATGATATATTCCGGCTTTCCGGCAAATCTTTTTCTCAGCTTCTCATTCTGTGTGGCTATCCCCGCAGGACAGGTATCCTTGGAGCATACTCTCATCATCATGCAGCCCATACATACGAGCGGAGCCGTGGCAAAGCCATACTCCTCTGCACCGAGCAGTGCCGCTATCGCCACATCCCTGCCCGACATCAGCTTGCCGTCAGTCTCCAGCACCACCCTGTCACGCAGCCCGTTTTCTATCAGACTGTGATGAGCCTCGGCCACTCCGAGCTCCCATGGGAGTCCTGCCCCGTGTACCGATGAATACGGTGCCGCGCCGGTGCCGCCGTCATATCCCGATATGAGTATGAGACCTGCGCCCGCCTTTGCCACGCCGGATGCTATGGTACCCACACCGGTCTCCGATACGAGCTTGACCGATATCCTCGCGTCCCGGTTTGCGTTCTTCAGATCGTATATGAGCTCCGCAAGATCCTCTATGGAGTAGATATCATGGTGAGGCGGAGGCGATATCAGAGCCACTCCGGGTGTGGAGCATCTTATCTTCGCCACCCATGGGTACACCTTTTTGCCCGGCAGATGACCACCCTCTCCGGGCTTCGCGCCCTGCGCCATCTTTATCTGTATCTCTTTCGCAGATCCGAGGTATGCCGAGGTCACACCGAACCTCCCGGATGCCACCTGCTTTACGGCGGAGTTCCTTATGGTGCCAAAGCGTTTCGGATCCTCGCCGCCCTCACCGGTATTGGATCTGCCGCCTATCGTGTTCATCGCGACAGCTATGGTCTCATGAGCCTCCTTTGAAAGAGAGCCGTATGACATGGCTCCCACCTGAAATCTCTTTACGATCTCATCCACGCATTCCACATCCTCTACGGGTATGCTCTCCCCGACCGGTACGAAATCAAGGAGCCCCCTCAGTGTATGCGGTCTCGTATCATCATCGACCATACCCGAATATACCTTAAACTGCTCATAGTCTCCGTTTCTTACTGCCTGCTGCAGATTTACTATAGTCTCGGGATTGTATAGATGATCCTCCTTGTCCCTGCCCGTCCTCAGGCTGTGAAATCCCGTAGAGTCGAGGGATGTATCCACTCCCAGTCCCAGAGGGTCAAAGGCATGATCATGCCTGAAGGCTGTCTCTTCTTCTATCTCCTTTAGACCTATGCCTCCCACACGGCTGACAGTACCGGTGAAGTACCGGTCTATCACTCCCTCTGAGAGACCTACGGCCTCAAATATCCTTGCCGACTGATATGACTGTATGGTGGATATGCCCATCTTGGCGGCGATCTTTACCACTCCGGAAAGAAGTGCCGTATTATAGTCATCTATGGCAGTATGATAATCCTTATCGAGTATTCCCTTGTCTATGAGCTCGGCTATGCACTCATGCGCAAGATACGGATTGATCGCTCTCGCTCCAAAGCCCAGAAGAGCTGCCATATGATGTACGTCTCTGGGCTCACCGCTCTCGAGTATCAGCGATACCGCAGTCCTCTTCTTCGTCCTGACGAGGTGCTGCTCCACCGATGACACCGCGAGCAGCGACGGTATGGGCACATGGTTCTCATCCACTCCTCTGTCCGAGAGTATGATGATGTTGCTGCCCTCCGCCACGGCACGGTCTACCGCTATATCCAGCTGCTCCAGAGCTTTCTCCAGCGAGGTGTTCTTATAGTAGAGCATGGATATCACTCCGGTCTTAAAGCCCGGTCTGTCGAGATGTCGTATCTTAAGCAGATCCACTCCGGTCAGTATCGGATGATTCACCTCCAGTACTCTGCAGTTGTCGCTTTGCTCATTGAGCAGGTCTCCGTCAGAGCCTATGTATATCGTGGTATCGGTCACTATCTTTTCCCTGAGTGAATCTATGGGCGGATTGGTGACCTGTGCGAACAGCTGCTTGAAATAATCAAAGAGCAGCGGATGCTCCTTTGACAGCACGGCAAGAGGTACATCATGTCCCATCGACACCGTCTGCTCCACGGCATTCTCAGCCATAGGCAGTATCTGCTTCATGACATCCTCATAGCTGTAGCCGAATGCCTTGTACAGCTTGTCCCTCATCTCCTGATCGTTTGTCTCTATCTTTTTGTTGGGTATCGGAAGCCTTGACAGATGAAGCAGACTCCTGTCGATCCACTCTCCGTATGGACTGCGTCCGGCATATCTGCTTTTGCACTCTTCATCGGATATTATCCGTTTCTGCTTCGTGTCCACGAGCAGCATCTTGCCGGGCTCGAGCCTCGACTTCTTCACTATATGCTCCGGAGCTATGTCAAGGACACCCACCTCGGACGAGAGTATCAGCCGTCCGTCATCCGTCACATAGTATCTGGACGGTCTCAGTCCGTTACGGTCGAGTGTGGCACCGAGTATCTCACCGTCTGAAAAGATGATCGCCGCGGGACCGTCCCATGGCTCCATCATGGTGGCATAGTAGTGATAGAAATCCTGCCTGTTCCTGTCCATGTATTCATCATGCTTCCATGGCTCAGGGATCGTGATCATCATGGCAAGCGGCAGCTCCATGCCGTTCATGTACAGGAATTCAAGAGTGTTGTCGAGCATCGCCGAGTCAGATCCCGATGATGATATCACCGGATATATCTTATCGATATCATCCTTCAGGATACCCGGCCGCATGGTCTCCTCGCGTGCGAGCATCCTGTCGGCATTTCCTCTTATCGTATTTATCTCACCGTTGTGAGCGATCATCCTGTATGGATGAGCTCTGTTCCACGAAGGTGTGGTGTTGGTCGAAAACCTTGAATGTACTATGGCTATCGCTGTCTCATAGTCCCCGTCTCTGAGGTCATCATAAAAGCCTCTCAGCTGCCCTACGAGAAACATCCCCTTATATACTATCGTCCTCGACGAGAGCGAGCATATATAGGTATCCTCCGATGACTGCTCAAACTCCCGTCTTATGACATACAGCCTGCGGTCGAAATCTATCCCCTTATCGACATTCTTCGGACGCTCTATCACACACTGCTCTATGGAAGGCATGCAGTCCGCGGCAGCCTTTCCGAGTATGCCGGGCTTTGTCGGCACCTTTCTCCATCCGAGGAATCTCATGCCCTCCTTCTCCGTGATGACCTGCAGCATCCTTTTCGCAAAGGTGCGTTTCAGCTCGTCAGACGGCAGGAAGCACATCCCTATGCCGTAGTCACCCTCGTCCTTGACCTCAAGACCTGACTCAGCCAGAGCCTTGCTGAAAAAACCGTGGGAGATCTGCAGCAGTATGCCTACACCGTCTCCGACCTCTCCGGTCGCATCCTTTCCGGCCCTGTGCTCGAGCTTCTCCACTATCGACAGAGCATCGGACAGGACCCTGTTGTCCCTGTGCCCGTCTATGTTTACGACAGTCCCTATGCCGCATGCATCATGCTCTGCGGCACAGAAACCGCGCCTGCTTTTGTTATTCATAACTATGACTCCTCCTGACAGCGCTTAGTTATGGGTTACCAACCGGTATTATCTCAGTGAGAAAAGTATCTGTCCGTATGTCGGATAGGGTAGATATCCGTCGGGGATTATCTTCTCCGCCTTGTCCACATAGGTACGAAGCTCATCCATATCCTTGAGTATCACATCATGGTAAAATCTCGCGGCCTCAAGCGCATCCTCTATCTTCTCCGCTCTCTCGGTATCGTCACGTAGCTGATGTATCTTGTTGCCGATGATCTCGCTCGTTTCATCCAGTGTGTTGATGATATCCGACTCATATGAGCAGGTAAGCGACGGCAGCAGCTGTTTCTTCTTTAATGCCTCGTTCGTCACATCCTTCATATAAGCCACAAGTCCCTGAGTGAAGTCCTTTCTTATCATCTCCTGCAGAGTGAGTGCCTCGATATGGATCTCCTTGTTGTAGTTTTCAAGGAAGATCTCATACCTTGACTCTATCTCCACATCCGACAGGACCTCATGCTTTTTAAAGAGCTCTCTGTTCTTGTCCGAGAGAAGATGAGGCATGGCATCCGGGAGGGATTTGAGATTGTACAGTCCTCTCCTTTCGGCCTCCTCGATCCATTCATCCGAATATCCGTTACCGTTGAAGATGATCCTCTTGTGCTCCTTGAGCATCTCCCTCAGCATCTCATCTATCGCCCCGTCCAGCTTGTCCGCGGGAGTATCCTGCAGCTTCTCGTATATCCTGTCAAGCTCCTCCGCCACGGCTGTGTTCAGCGCGATATTGGGCTGCGCCACGGAGAGTGCCGATCCCGGCATACGGAATTCAAACTTGTTGCCTGTAAATGCAAAAGGCGATGTCCTGTTCCTGTCAGTGGTATCCTGCGTGATATGCGGCAGTACATGTGCCCAGCTCATCTTAGTCGCACCCGAGCCGTCATATCTGGTTCCTTCTTCTATCGACTTGAGCACTGCCGCAAGCTCGTCACCTACAAATACCGATATGACAGCCGGAGGTGCCTCGTTCGCGCCGAGTCTGTGATCATTTCCGGCTGTAGCCACAGAGAGTCTCAGCAGGTCGGCGTAGTCATCGACCGCGGCTATCACCGCCATAAGAAATACAAGAAACTGCTTGTTGTCCTGCGGGGTCTTACCCGGATCGAGCAGATTCTCTCCCGCATCGGTGCTTATAGACCAGTTGTTGTGCTTACCCGATCCGTTTATGCCCTCAAAGGGCTTCTCATGCAGCAGGCAGGCATATCCGCATTTGTCCGCTACCTTTTTCATTATCTCCATTGTGAGCTGATTGTGATCCACAGCCACATTTGCAGTCTCGAATACAGGTGCCAGCTCATGCTGTGCCGGAGCCACCTCATTATGCTTTGTCTTGGCAGGCACTCCGAGCTTCCAGAGCTCCGTATCAAGCTCATGCATAAACTCGGATACCTTTGGCTTCAGCACTCCGAAGTAATGATCCTCCATCTCCTGTCCCTTGGGAGCCGATGCGCCTATCAGTGTCCTGCCGCACATCACGAGATCCTTTCTCTTAAGGTATTTCTCCTTATCCACAAGGAAGTATTCCTGCTCCGAGCCTATCGTGGTATTCACTCTCTTTACCTGCTTCCCGAGGAGTGAGAGCACCTTTACCGCCGACTCCGAAAGAGCATCCATGGATCGGAGCAGCGGTGTCTTTTTGTCGAGAGCCTCTCCGCCATATGAACAGAAGGCCGTCGGGATATAGAGCGTACCATCCTTTACAAAGGCAGGTGATGAAGGGTCCCATGCCGTATAGCCTCTTGCCTCAAAGGTGGCTCTGAGCCCTCCCGATGGAAAGCTCGATGCGTCAGGCTCTCCTTTGACGAGCTCCTTGCCCGAGAACTCGAGCAGCACCTCTCCGCTTCCTGCCGGAAAGATAAAGCTGTCGTGCTTTTCGGCAGTGAGTCCGGTCATAGGCTGAAACCAGTGTGTGAAATGCGTGGCTCCGTTTTCGATGGCCCATTCCTTCATTGCCGCCGCCACGGTATTTGCCACATCAAGCTGCAGATGTGTGCCCTTTTCCGCCGTAGCCTTTACAGCCTTGTATACATCCTTTGGCAGCCTCTCCTGCATGACCCTGTCACCAAATACCAGACTTCCGTAGATCTCCTTCACACTTTCCATATCGTTTTCCTCCTTTATGTTTTTATGGGATCGCTCACTTTGATCAACAGCTGTGGGCGCGACCCCCCACTGTATAAAAAAAGATCGCCGGAGGACATGCTCCTCCTGCGACCCCTTTGTCGTGCATATATATTACTTTCTGCGACTGCGTCTCAGAGACTCCGCATAAATGCGTGCTTCCGATCGTACATCACAAAACATATACTATAAAAAAAGGCACTTGGACTACTCCAAGCACCTTTGCTTTCATGAACTGTATTGTATACCTGTCTCTTTCTTATTGCAAGATATTTTTTATTTTTAAATTTTGACTTAAAAGCGCGAATAAATAAATGCGCCGTTTCCAAAGTATGCAAACATCAATGTTGCGATTATCAGAATACATACGATGACTTTGCCGTAAAATCTGTCAAGCGGCAGCGGTTTGACAGGGTTGTCAGCATCGTTACGGTGTATCGCGATGGCCTGCACCAGCAATAATGCCGTACCGAATATGAAAATATACACGTAGTAGTAGGCTATCCCTGCCCTGAACGTGAAGATCCTGCTGATCACCGTCCACGCGTCACGCAGCGTAGCGGCTCTAAACGGTATCCACAGGAGACTTACAAACAAAAAAGTAAGTATGCGTGCGGCGACCGGAGGCAAAATGCGGTCCCGTCCGGCCTCCCTGTTGCGATCCGCGACCGAGCGGTATACCACCTGTCCCAGACCGTGGAGCGCACCCCAGACAAGGAAGTTTGCCGTAGATCCGTGCCACAGCCCACTGACTATCATCGTCAGGAAAATATTGATATAAGTACGTGCTCTTCCCTTACGGCTGCCCCCGAGCGGTATATACACATAATCCCGCATCCACGATGACAGGCTTATATGCCACCGCCGCCAGAAATCAGTCGGGCTGATCGCCAGATACGGAAGGTTGAAGTTCTTATAGAAATCAAATCCCAGCAGCCAGGCAGCTCCTATTGCCATATCAGAATACCCCGCAAAATCAAACAAAAGCTGCAATGAATATCCGACAGCCGTAACAAGCAGGCTCGCACCGCTGTATGCCGCCGGAGCGGAGTACACCTTATCTACGCATACAGCCAGTCTGTCAGCCACTACAAGCTTCATGAATGCGCCAAAAAGAAACAGCTGCAGTCCGTATGCCAGTCTCTCCATATTGAGCTGCTGTCTGTTATCTAACTGCGGTATAAAATCCTTTGCCTTTATAATGGGACCTGATACTATCTGCGGGAAAAACCCTATATAAAGAAACGCGTCAGGCAGTGACGGACACTCTGTAAGATGCCCCAGATACAGATCCGCAATAAGGCTTATCGCCTGCAGCATATAAAAGGACAATCCGACAGGCATGGAAAACAGACCTGTATACTTAAAGAATACCAGTACGGCTGTCTGTACACCGATCACGCTGCACATAATACATCTTGCACTACCCGGACGGCCTGCGGTCCTTTCCCGAAAAACAAGAGCCCCACCGAAATAAGTAAATAAAGACAGGATAAGCAACAGGATAAGCATTTCCATACTGAAGCCCGCGTAAAAGATATAACTCGCTGTAAGCAGGATAAAACGTTCAGCCCGTTTATCCCTGACCACCGCGAGCAATATGAGCACTGAGATCATCAGTACCATAAACTGTATCGATAAGAACGGCATTGATTATAAACTCCCCACTTTACTCATAAGCTAAGGATCCGTGCAGCTCCTAAGGCTTCAATACCTCAAATAATTCCTCTGCCATCATCCTGTGTGCAGCTCTGTTGATATGTCCGTCTCCCATAGTAGTATTGCTAAAGCCGTAAGGTACGATATGCTCGCTTTCATATGCTCTCATGAACGGCTCGGACATATCGACAAACTCAATATCATATTCGGGACATATATTCCGGTAGTACTTTTCGGCACCGTTTGTCATGAGCTTCATTTCTCCGTCCTGCCCGATCGAAACAGCCGGATGATATAAAATGATCACCCGCTTGTCCGTCCTGCTCCGTATGAAGGAGCACAGACTTCTCAATGCCTCTTCAAATCCGCCGGCATACTCTTTACTCCAAAAATCCGGATCAAGGATATCCGACTCTGATTGTTCCTTTTGGGATTCCGCATATGTCAGGTACTGCTTATGAAGCTCCCTCACAAGCGGAAGATATTGTTTGACCTTCATATTGGCGCGGGTTCGTTTCGACATATCATTTAAGAGTCGCGCCGGTGTCTCATCAGGATCATAGCCTGTCTGTATCTGGGAGTCATACAGAGCCTTGGTATCATAAGCGAGAGTGTCTGTCTCGATAATTATCGCCTCAGCATCCGGAAACTCACCCAGGATGCCGTCCAAATGCTGCAGGACTATGGAAAAATAGTTGCCGCTCCTTCCGATGTTATACACCTTGAGCTCGTCATCATATCCGAGCATACTGTTCAGCAGATCGGTGTAGCGGAGCCTGAGCGGTATGAAAAGCCCCTCTGTATGTGATGCTCCGGCGACTACATAGCAGGAGTCCGCGATAGGCTTGTCTCGGTTCACATATCCATTGGCATCCACATTTGCCAGACAATACCCCTCGAGTCCGTATACACCATGACTGTCGGGGAGCAGATAGCCGGTTGTCGCCCCATGCTCTCTCGGCAGCTCCTGGCACGGAGCATAAAACGCAAAGCAAAGGAGATTCATGACAAAAAAAGCTGCCGCAAATGCCCCGACCCACTGCATTGATTGTTTAAGGCATCGTGTGAGTATCCGCATAGTCAACGGTCAATAATGCTTTCAGCATAGATCAGATCATCCGGAGTGGTTATCTTAATATTCTCATAGGTGCTTTCCACCAGTCTCGCATCTGCATCTGCATACATCTTGGCCACCATAGTATCATCGGTGACTGCCACCCCTGCCGCCTTAAGCCTGTCTTCATCGTCCAGCAGATGTCTGTACGCATCTCTTATCATCGTATAGGCAAAGCACTGCGGAGTCTGAACCTGCCACACATTGGCTCTGTCAGGTGTTGATACCACAAAGCCGTCGTCATTCCCGACCTTGACGGTATCCTTGGATCTGACAGCAGCTACTGCGGCGTTATACTTCTTTACATAATGAAAGCATCTCTCGATAGTATGTGCCGTCACAAACGGTCTTGCCCCGTCATGTATGAATACATAGTCAGTATCCCGGCTTACAGCCTCCAGTCCGTGTGATACCGAATGATACCTTTCCCTTCCTCCGGCTGTAACCGTACTTACCTTATGAAATCCATAGAGATCCACTATTTCCTTTTCGATGTATTCCCTGTGGCTCTCATCTGATACTATTACTATCTCATCTATAAAATCAGTTTCGGAAAAAGTGCGCACCGAATACCACAATACCGGCTTGCCGCCGATATCCATGAACTGCTTGGGTATCTTATTGTTCATTCTCCTGCCTGATCCGCCTGCAAGTATTACTGCCGCACATCTCATGTCACACCCTCACTTTGTATCATTCCCCATGATGTATTTACACGCAAGTCTCCGCTCCGTCCGGTGCGTATTGCTGCTCTGAATAATTATTCATTTCGTATGGATACAGGCTCTATATCGTATACGCTGTAGTACTCGTCCTCGTACACCGGATCTGTCTCCCGATACTTACCGGCTTCATCTCTGTCCAGCAAAAGGAAATATTTATCATGCTCTTTTTCAAGCAGTGTCTTGTCCGTAAGCCATTTAAAGATCTGAAGATCGTCGGCATTCGGATCAAGGGATGTCACATCTATCCTTCCATCAGTCATCTCGGTAGTGATATTGGCATTCCAAAATGTCGCATAGCCGTAATCATATCCGTTTTCCGTAAGATATGATATATAGCCTTCTCTTAACCCGTTGCCGCTCACATGGATCAGATCGGAATATCCCTTAAGACCGAGCAGCATAAAGACCCCGATTATCGCGGCACCGGTCAGCTTAGCCCTCGCGTGCCCCTTTATATAAAGCCTGTAAGAAAGATCTATCAGCATGATCGACGGTACCATGCCTATGGCAATATAACGATCCGCGTACTCGTCATTCTGTCCCAGCACCATCACAAAGGTATTCAAAAGGAATGTCGCTGTCGCGAACCAGTATATAAACTCCTGCGTCTCATCCATCTCACTTCTTTTTACAAGCAATAAAGGAAACATCGCAAGAAACAGCAGGGTCATAATACAAGCGAGAGTATTGCATATCCCGCCGAAGCTCATAAAATATTCGCCAATAACATAACCGAACGATGCAAGTACGGCATCTGCAGCCCATTCAAGCTTTTCAAACGAGAGTCTGATAAACGACACATTGCCGTATGAATGATACTCAAAGACCTTCGACAGCACCTTATCATTCACAATATAGCCGCACAACGCAAAAATCGATGCCAGACACGACCCTGTCAGCATACAGGTATCGCACCGCCTCAAAAACCATATGATAAAAACAGCTGTCGTAAGCGGTATATACGTGTACTCCACAGACCGTACTCCCCCGAGCCCTGCCGCAAAGGCAAAAGCACTCAGGAGCAATATATACACGCTCTTATTCTTTAAGCTCTGTGCATGATAAAGCTTTCCCGTGAGAGCGAATGAGACAAATGAGATCGTCACATGCGGGATATAATACATCTTCAAGCCGAAAAAATGCCACGGCTCGGCAAAAGGCATCAGCAGTATGAATGCCGTAAGGTAAAACCATTTGGGATCGTATTTCCACGCATAGGGAATCCACAGATATGAGATCGCATATACGATCAGAAGCAGACTTCCGCCCGCAGCTCTCACCGCACTCCATGAGTGAAACAGATAAAACATCGGCGCAAAGAACAGATTTGTATTCATCACTCTGAGCTCGGACGAATAGTACCAGTCCTTTGTGAGAATGCTGTGCTGCTCGGCCAGCTTGCGGGCAAGTACCAGCTCCGATGCATCATCAGAGTTCAGAAAACGAAATCCGTTGTGCATTATCAGGATGCAGTAGCATACTATCACTGCCGCAACGGCAATGATCCCTATTATCTTATACGGTTCCTTAAATATCTGCTGACGTTTTATCATATTTTCTTACAAAACAGACTGCGGCGATTACGGCTGCGATCAGCGAGACCACATACACCCCGGCAAACACTCTCTTTACCTTGAAAGCAACGTGTACCTCATGCTGCATCCCGTCGCCCTTCAGACCGATCCTCACTCTTCCGCAGTCGCCACTTTCAATATCCATCCTGTTGCCTGCCTCATCAACAGCCACATAACCATTGTACATTAAAAGCGGGAATTCCGCATAAACCCCCTCAGCATATGATATATACGAATAGTCCGCATGAGTTCCTCTTTTTTTATAGTATAATGATTCAACATTGTCCCAGTCCGAAAGAGAGGCAGTCCCCGAAAACTCCATATCCTTATCTACGCCAATCGGAAGATAATTATATATCTGACGGGTATTCATATTCCCGAGGATCTGATCGTAAAGAAGCGGACCTTCACTGAAATAATCACCATACTTAACCGATGTACCGTACACTAACAGTATGCCGGATATTGTAAGTATCGCAGTATAGACTCTCCTGTCCGGTGTCGCATCCTTAATGATCAGCAGCACGGCCATGACAAGCAGCGATGCCATGATTGTATAAAATCTGTGCGGCTTCTGCATATAATTCGTAAAGGCATTTATCAACGGATAGTTGTTTATAAGATGCCAGGGAAAAAGTCTGGATGTCATCCAGAAAAGGATCGCGGAAAACACGATCATCGTTAGTCCAAGCTTATATTCGACTGTCTTTTTTCTGTAAATGATCGCAAGGAATACAGCAATAGGGATACTTATAAGATAAAACAGACTCTCCGTGTCCGATGCCAGTCCGGTCAGTCCCAGGAGATATTCCTCCCAGCTGTCCCATACGAGAGCTGCTGTATTTACACCGGATATATAGTAGTAAAGGAATATCACTATCATCCCCATGTTCATTACTGCCGCAAGCAGAGCACTGCATACCGTTAATACAGCCCGGCTCATCTTATCTGCCGTCAGCTCCTTTATAAAAACAACCAAAAGAACAGCGAGAAAGATCATAAGTAAGACCAGGGTTGTAATATGAGACTCTATTATGCCCGTCACCCCGAAAGCCAGCAGGAATACACCCTTCCTTTTCTTTTTCAGGATCAGATAGATCCCTGCCACGCATAACGGCAGGAAAACATACGGCAGTCCCATACCGACGGCAGCACCCTTTTCAAGTATTACTCTTAATCTGTGCGGTTCAAACACATAGACAGCAGTAAGCACAAGAGCCGTCTTTCTTCTGTCGGTTATCTGTCTGCATGCATAATACATGGCGAGCACCGTACATATATTGACGATAACACTCAGTATTCTGTATGCAAATAGCATGGAAGCACCCAGTAATCTTATGACGGCAAAGGGATAAAGGAAGAAATCCGGGTTTAAGAATGACAATTCCCCGCATTCATTCAAAAGATTCGGAGCTATCACGACAGGAAACTGTCCGTCCAAAAGTCCGTATACCACAGCCTCAAGTCTCAGCAGATGCCCTCTTGTATCGATGCCGAATCTGGTCATCGGGTTTATCGGGTCAAAGACTGGCCAGCTCCCTGAAGCGTCGCTTGCAGGATTGATATAAAGAGGCAGATTCAGCAGTATTATCAGAGTCGGGATAATAATGACTTCCAGCTTCTTTTCTTTATCATACTTATCAAACCTTACGGCATGGAATATAAATATGGCATATATCGCAAGCAGGATAAGTAACTGAAAAATACCATCCGTATACATCAGCCCTGTGGACTCTATCGAAATATCACTTATGATAACCCTGTTGTCGTCCGGTATTTCGAAATTGATATAGGCTCTGTCAGTCGGCCATTCCAGACTCATCGTGCATGTCGCCGTGCCGGAGCCGGCAGGCATCGGGAGCGTACAATTATTATCATTATCAGAGGAAATCTCAAGGTTATAATCAGAGTCAGCCTCATATCCGACACTTATCGTGTATGAGCCGTTTCTCAGACTGAACCTTGTGGAATGATAATAGTCCTGTTCGTATTCTCTTGCACTGTCTATAACCAATGATCCGTTTTCCTCCAGCTCGGATGCGAATAAACCAAGGTCAAACGAGTATCTCCCGGCATCCTTTACAGAGGCTGCTATCATACATCCCATGATGATACACACCAGCGTAAAGCCTGATATTATCAATAATCGAATCCCTGACATTTTTATCTTCATATAGTCTCTCCCAGCTTGAGTCCGGGTACCGCATTCAGCGCAAGACCGGCATACCCGTTCCTCAATGCCCTGTAATATGCTGCGCTCGCGATCATTGCTCCGTTGTCGGTACAGAGTATCGGTGACGGACGGTAAAAGCTCATCCCTCTTTTATCACATGCCTGCCCCATTGCATCTCTTAATGCGGTATTGGAAGCCACTCCCCCCGCTATCGCAAATTTCTTTGCCCCGTATTTATCGACTGCTTTCATAGAGTTTCCTACCAGGACATCTACGACCGCTGCCTGAAAGGATGCCGCGACATCCTCTCTTATTACCGTTTCGCCTCTCATCTCACATGAGTTCAGGTAATTAAGCACGGCACTTTTAAGACCTGAAAATGAAAAATCATATTCGTCTCCATCTATATGTGCTCTCGGGAACGCTATCGCCTCAGGATCTCCCTTCTTTGCTTCAGCATCTATCTTGGGACCACCGGGATATCCGAGTCCGATCGCGCGGGCCACCTTGTCGTATGCCTCGCCTGCCGCATCATCCATAGTCCTTCCCAGTATCTCATATTCACCGTAATCCGTTACATTCACCAGATGGGTGTGTCCTCCTGAAACAATGAGACACATGAACGGAGGCTCCAGCTCTTTATTGTCAATATAGTTTGCACTGACATGACCCTCTATGTGATGTACGCCTATGAGCCTCTTGCCGCATCCGTAAGCATAGGCTTTTGCGTATGACACCCCGACGAGCAACGGTCCTACCAGTCCCGGACCGTAGGTCACACCTATCGCATCTATCTCTTCTATATCGGTATGTGCCTCCTCAAGAGCCTGTCTCACTACCTGTACTATCGCTTCGATATGCTTTCTGGATGCGATCTCGGGTACTACCCCACCGTATTTTGTATGTGTGGATATCTGAGATGCTATAACGTTTGACAGCAGTATCCTGCCGTCTTTTACCACGGCGGCAGCTGTCTCGTCGCATGAGCTTTCTATGCCTAATATGATCATATGTTTATATCACGGATGCCGGCTACTGCTGACCATCAGCGGGTACCCATCCGAGTATCTTCCAGTGTCCTTCCTTATCCTGTCTTAATACAAACTGTTCCTTCACTTTATTTATCGCCCCGTCCTCCCTGACATTCAGGGTCAGGTACAGGGTAGCAAGCGAACCGTATTCATTTTTATCGTACTTGACATCAGTGCTCGAAGAAACCGAATAGCTCGATATGATCTTTTCTCCGCTCCTGTATATTGCTATTTCCGATCTTAATGAATCTACGAAGTCATCAAAGCTCTGATTTGCCGCAAGCTCATCATCAAAAAGCTGTCTCATCTGTGTGGCAAGATCTCTTATCTGCGACTCCTCCGTATCGCTTGCGTAAAAGCACCTGGTGATCTCTCCGTATTCTGTCACCACGGCACGCGGAGTCGACGGATAGTCCCTTGTATAATCCTTTGTAAGCTGTTTTGTGGCGGCAGTGATCACCACATTGTCCGCATTCTTATCAGGTGTATTTATCGCGAGTATAAATATCACCAGCACGGCTACCGCCAGTATTATGAGTCCTATCACGGTATTTCTTGTATTATTCTTCTTCATATTTCAGCTCCTTTGTCCTGCCGTCTCTGGCTGCGACCGTATCCGCAAATACTTCTCTGGCAAGATGCAGATATTCTCGCGGATCTGTCAGGGACGGGCTGTAGTGTGTGAGCCACAGCTCCTTCACACCTGCCTCTTTTGCAAGCTGTGCCGCCTCGGTAAACATCATGTGTTTTTTATCTTTTGCCTTATCCGCATTATGCGGATCTCCGTACATGCCTTCACATATAAATAAATCAGAGCCTGCGGCATGCTCCGCTATTGACTTTGTAGGTCTTGTATCCGTGACATAAGTCACCTTCAGTCCCTTTCTTTCCTCTCCCATCACCATATCGGGTGTATAGACATTCCCCTCCTCGTCCGTACAGGTATTGCCCTTTTGCAGAGGGTTCCAGAGCTGCAGCGGGATGCCGAGACGCTTTGCTTCATCCGCATTAAATCTGCCTGCTCTTGATATGCTTACCACGTATCCGTAACAGGTCACATTATGATTGACTCTGAAGGCCTTCACATGCATTCCGTATACATCAAACTCCTCGCAGGTATTCTCATATTCATAAAACCTGAGTTCGAACGGCAGACCCTGTGCTATGACGAGCAGCGACCTGACGACTCTCTCCAGCCCTTTTGGTCCGGCGAACAGTACCGGCTCCTCCCTGTCCGAATTTGCCATGGACAGCAGCATCCCCGGCAGTCCGCTTATATGATCGGCATGAAAGTGCGTAAACAGGATCGCGTCTATCCCCTTCGGCGAAATAGCTTTTTTTCTCATCGCACACTGAGTCGCCTCGCCACAGTCGATCAGTATTCCGTTACCGCCATAGCGTGCCATCAGACTTGTAAGATATCTGTATGGCAGCGGCATCATCCCTCCTGTCCCCAGCAGTGTTATATCAAACATCCGATACTTCCCTCTTCCAAAAGATTACCGCATCCTCTTTGGGTGCATCGTAAAATCCCGGTCTGATCCCCTCCGAGACAAAGCCCAGCTTTTCATACAGCTTTATAGCCGCCGTATTGGAGCAGCGAACCTCAAGCGTAAAACTTCTGACTCCTATTTTTCTGCCCTCTTCAAAGAGATACTCCAGCAGTCCCTCTGCTATACCCTGTCGTCTGTACCCTTCATCCACCATGACATTCGTGATGTCTCCGTCCCCGCACATGTTTCTCACTCCTGCACAGGCTACCGCCATGCGGTCGTCGGCTTCATCCTCTATGGCTCTCGCCACAACATATACTGCGTAGTCGCAGCAAAGGGATTCCCGAAAGTCCTCCTCTGTCCAGGCATCATGTCCGAAGATGGCCTTTTCCATCGCGGCCACTCTTTTGCAGTCAGTCATTTTCATATGCTCATAGCTGATCATTTCTCGTTACTGTCCTCTGTCGGATCACCCGCTGCCTGTACGGGAACATGCCCTGCCGCCATCGCCCTCTTTTCTTCCGGCGTAACTGCTGCGGCACCCTGCCTTTCTGCCTGGGACACCCTCAGATACACCGGAGCAAAGGCTGCCGGGTCTGTCATTCTTCTATTCATAAAGTACTGCGCCGCAAGTACAGCCACGCTCGAAGCTCTCTGCAGTCTAAGGGATGCCGGCGCATACAGATGCGGTACCACGCATTTTTCCTCTATCTGCTCCTTATACACCTTTATGCCGTCTCCGAGAAAAACTGTCGCGGTATTTCTGCGGTTTACATCTTCCAGTATATCCTCAAGCGGAACCGCGCATTGCTCCCTGAGCACCTTGAGCCTGTCTCCTTCAAACGTATATATGCCGGTATAGGTCTCATTTCTTCTGGCATCCATGAGCGGCACTATGAGACCATCATGGCAAGCCATGTTCTGTGCCAGTCCGTCTACCGTAGGTATACCTATCACGGGCTTATGTACCGCCTCGGCTAGTCCCTTGGCTGTAGCTGCGCCTATCCTGAGCCCGGTAAATGACCCGGGTCCCTCTGCCACCGCTACCGCATCCATTTCATTCAACGCGACACCGGAGGACGATATCACGGCATCTATCATCGGCATGAGCGTTTCCGAATGCGTCAGCTTATTGCATACACTGAACTCGGCCTTTATCACTTCATCCGACAGCACTGCAACCGAGGCAGAGAGTCCCGAAGAGTCGATTGCCAGTATGTTCACCGTCAGTATGCCTCCTTCATGTCATTTTGATCGGGATCATCAATCGTTATCCTGCGATAATCAAAGCCCCTCTCCGGATCTTTTTCTATTCTGATCCAAACGGCGCGAGCAGGCATGACCTCTTCTATCAGATCGGCCCATTCCACCAGTGTAACACCGTCTCCGTAAAAACAGTCCTCATATCCGGTCTCATCCATCTCGGATACATCCCCTATGCGATACACATCGAAATGATAAAACGGCATTCTACCGTCATCATACTGCTGAAGTATAGTGAATGTCGGTGAGTTAACGTGCTCCCTTATGCCAAGCCCGGCGGCAAATCCCTTTGCAAATACTGTCTTGCCGGTACCCAGATCTCCGGTAAGAGCATATACTGCTCCTGAAAGTGCCTTTCCCGCTATTCGCCTTGCGACTTCATAGGTCTCCCCGGCAGAATCCGTTTCAATTGTCATCACTGCATTTTTCATGACAATTTATTCTCTAATAAATAAGGTCCGGTGTCAAACGCACCGAACCTTGAACATTAACTTGAAACGCACTCTTTTCAGCCTTATGCCTGCCCTTTTAATATACCTCTCAGCGGCTTGTAGACAAGCATGGTTATGAGCGCGGAGCAGAGTCCCTTGCATATGGTAAACGGAAGATTGAATATCAGCAGACATTGCCACAGATCATCAACCGAAGGAACTATCAGCTGATAAGCCCCTATGATCGCCTCCATAGGCATAAAGTTGGTGTATATCGGATAGACTATATAGTAATTTGAAAACAGCGAAATTATCCCCATTATCACTGTTCCCAGCACCGATCCGATAAGAGCCCCCTTTTTGGTATGCAGCTTCCTGTATACAAGTGCCGCTGTCAGCACAAAGCTCGCTCCAAGCAGAAAGTTTGCCAGCTCTCCCACTCCTCCGGTCTGCGTGTTCATAAGATGAAGCAGGTTCTTGATGAGACAAACAGCCACACCTGACAGCGGTCCGTATGCAAATCCGGCTATGAGCGCAGGGAGCTCAGAGAAATCCATCTTTATAAAGGGCGGTATCAGAAACGGTATCGGGAATTCAAGAAACATTAATATATAAGCTACCGCCGACAGCATTGCCGTCCCTGTGAGTTTTCTGATCCTGTTGTTTTTCATGATGTCTCCTTTCAGACTGTTACGAACAGTTATTTCTTTAAAATATTAAAAACCCCGGATCAAACCGGGGCTTTTATGCACGCAAAAAATGCCATAAGCATATTTTATCTTCTCTCATCCAGACTTGCGATACCAAAATTGTATCGGACACTGTCGGTGCCGGAATTTCGCCGGCTCATGCTCTGCCGTTTAACGGGCTTCGCTCGCGGACTATGACCGCCGGTGGGGACTCTCACCCCGCCCCGAAGTATTTTATTTATTTTTAGTACATATACGCTTTGCCGCTCTTCCCTTTACCAAGCTCAGGATACTGCTATGCGTATACTAACTGTTTAATACATATATTATCTGCCTCGAAAACATCGTATTTTCTCGGCATATATTTACTCATTTACGCACTTATATCCAGGTTCATGCCGGGGAGCATCTGGGCGTCCATCTTCTTCCTTGCTTTCATATATGGACTCTCCTCTTCATGGCTGTACTCTATCTTGGTATTTGTCTCTCCTCCGGAGATATACGTCCTGCCACACTCCGGACATATAGCGGTATGTATCGACACCGATGCCTGCAGCACCTTGCCGCCGTCCTTTGCGGCCTTCTCATAAGCGTTTGCCACATGCTCCTGCTCATGTGCCCGTACCTTTGTGCCTGCCTCTGTAGGAGAGATATGCTGTGCGGTCTTAAATGAGACCATCTCATCAGATCCATCCTGATATTTCCTCTCCTTGCACGTCTCACACTCTGCAGGCGAGACTCTCTTGCCGGGCTTTACTTCCTGAGACTCGCCGGGATTCACTACCGGCTTGGTATCTTCGGACGCAGAAACAGCACCGACCGCACCCTCTGCTCCGGTGCCTGTCGCCGTGCTCATACCGGGTCCCATGCCCCATACTCCGTATGATCCGTACCCACTTATAGGACTTATCATTCTTTCACCGCCCTTCAGACAAGGAAAGTAAAACCTACATTTAGATTATATCAGTTTTCCGTTCTAATGCAAACACTTGTTTTTAAACTGCAGACTGCAAGAATAATGAATCCTGCAAGCGAGACAAGCTCAGCCAGTCTCCAGCTAACGGGTTCCCTAAAATCCACGTTCACTTTCCCACTGTATCCTGCAGGCACTGCAAAGCAAAGCTTATGATAGTCCCCTGCGATGACATCCAGTCCGTTTCCCGCATCGTCTATTGCCCTGTAATACGGGTAGCACAGCAGAGGAAGCTGCACATATCCCGTTTCATTTGTCATATTGCTCACATCCACAGATGTGTTTACCCCGTCCCGCTCTATATTTGCGGCCATGACACCGTCTCCGGATGTCAGCAGCTCCTTGTCAAACAATTCTTCCATATCAGTATTGTCGGGAATATACTCTACAGCTGCCCAATATGTATCAATTGCGCTGTATAGTGCCGGACCCGACTTTTGGTTGACGATGTCATCCAGCATATATTTACCCTGTACAGCAGACAATGCAATGATAAACAGAGCATATAAAAGCATTATCCTTTTCCCGTAGCACGAATCCGCCATTACCATTGTAATGATAAAAATGCAGGTGATAAACAGTGTATCAAACACAAGAAATCTCCACGGATACTGGATCTTTTGCAGCACATCATACACTGCGCCGTACTCGCGTGCTATCGTTTCATACGGGAAAATCCCGGTAGTCAATATCACGGAGATAATAAAAAGTGCCAAAGCTGTCAGCACAGCCCGTTTGTATTTCCCGAAGCCGTGCTTCCATAGCAGCAGCAACAAGGCAGTAATGATAAAGAGAGCTGAAACACCGATTGATAAAGGCAGATTGCCGATCGGAGTGTATTCTCCGTTATGACCGCTCACACTATATGCCTGTGAGAAAACCTGCGGCAGATATGCTGCCTTTGATGCCAGATTCTTTTCCGCAGAATTAAGCTTTATCCTCAGCTTTAGCGAGTAGTCCAGAAAAGGCACTATATAAAACGCATTTAGGATCACCGTCAGTGCTATCGCTTTCAACAGATCGAAAAGTGTATTTTTCTGCATGGTTTTTTTAAGGTTTATCAGCGCAAACAGTATACACATTATAACCAGCATAAACGTTGTCAGGTTGTGAGAGTTCAGGACACCGGTCACTCCGAGTGCAAGGTATATCCATCCCTTTTTACTGTCATCTGCCTTGTCAGTCATGTCGTATATCATGGCCAGACCAAGCACTATCAGCGGCAGAAAAGTCAAAGCACCGGTCTCTCCCATAGCCGATCTCCTGTGTATATCGATGAGTCTGTAAAGTGCCATCGTATAAAATGCCGCGGAGCATACTGCTATGTTTTTATTTGAGGTAATCTTCTTTACCGAGAAATATGCTATAAAGAATGTGGCGAGGTTAAGAAAAACGACATACAGCCTGTATACGGTTCCCATTGGCAGCCCGCAGAGTCTCAGGATGGCAAAGGGATACAGCAGCACCTGTCCGTAGTACACACCTACTGCATATCCAAAGTCATTAAACCATGTCGGATGTATCCTGACCGGAAAATAACCGCTGCCGAGTCCGTCAGCTATACCCTGTATCCGCATTACGCTGAATTCAAGATCATCCGCATCGGGAATATAATCCAGCATCAGCGGGATCGATGCAACAGCGGTCACCACTCCTGCTGCTATGATAATATCTCCGTTTTTTCTTAAAAATGACTTCAGTGCTTCTTTCCTGAAAAGAAATACTGCCATAAGAATATCAAGAGGCATAAAGATCAAAAAGAAGGAAGTAAGAATATATAAAAGAGTATGACCTTTTTTGAAATCTACGTTTACGGATCTGACATTGAGATACTCATCCTCGTCCCCGGTATTCATAAACATATACGCCTTTACCGGTACATCCTGTGTTTTGGTGTATATGTCATAGGTATAGCTTCCGCTGCTGTGCTGGAGACGTATGTTATCCACTCCCACAAGTCTGTTGTCCTCAGGGCTTCTCACTGATGTAGTCAATCCCTCAGAATCCGACTCATAATATACGCTTATTCCATATATGCCTTTTGTATGAAGATTTATCTGTGGTGTTTCTACCAGAACGGTATCGAATCCGGAGTCCGAAACTGCTGCAAATCCCTCTTCTGACGCAGCCTGTGCCCGGAGCACTGACAGTTCGTCCCCCAGGAATTGTACATTCATTCTGTCAGCATTCACGACTGTAGCAATACCCGTCAGAAGAAAAAGGAGCTCAGCCAATACCACAGTCAAAAATACTACTTTGTTTTTCATATTCAGTAAAACCTTAACCTGCTAATTGCTTTCCCAAATTCCTTATACTTAGCGGCAAATTCCTGCTCTGTCATCTCTCCGGTGATAAAAGCCACCTCATCCTCCAGCTCACCGACCGATACGGTATCAAGAAATCCGTCCGGTGCAAAGACCTTATTCGCATCAGCCTGATCCTCCGTGTAGATCCGCACCAAAAACCTTCTCTTTATGCTGTCATTTGATGCCAGAGCGAGCTTTTCGTCATGCTTCCATCCGCAATATGCCCTCTTACCGTCGTGTCTCGCAGCGTCTATCACATCAGCCACCACCGCCGACGCGGTAGGCAGTGAGCCGGCTCCGGCTCCGGTGAATACAGCATCACCAAGCATATTACCATGTACATATACTGCATTCATTACGCCGTTTACAGGATACAGCGGATGGTCCTCCGCCAGCAGGAAAGGTGCCACATATACCCTTATCCCGTCACCTGTCTTCTTCGCCTCCGCAAGAAGCTTTACGGCATATCCAAGCGTGGAGGCATAGCGTATATCTTCCGCGCTTATCTTTCTTATGCCCTCGGTATATACATCTTTATAATCAACGGAGCTCCCGAAGATGATCGATGAAAGTATCGCTATCTTTCTGGCAGGATCATATGCATCTATGTCGGCACTCGGATCTCTTTCAGCAAATCCGTTCTCCTGCGCCTGCTTCAGCACCTTGCTGAAGCTCACTCCGTCCTTTTGAGTCATCTCGGTAAGGATAAAATTGGTGGTTCCGTTAAGTATACCCGTGATCTGATCTATGGCATCAGCGGTAAGACAGTCATTGATCGCCCTTATGATAGGGATGCCTCCTCCGCAGCTTGCCTCAAAGAAATAATTGACTTCGTTCTCTCTGGCTATACTCATGAGCTCCAGACCATGCTCTGCGACCAGCTCCTTATTTGAGGTGCATACATTCTTTCCGGCCTCAAGACTGCGCTTTGTGAATTCGTATGCGGCACCTGTTCCTCCCATGACCTCTACCACGATCTTTACTTCAGGATCATTCACTATGTCATCAAAACTGTCGGTCAATACCTTTTCAACAGGATCACCGGGAAATTTCCTCAGATCAAGCACATATTTGATCTCTATCTCCTGTCCCGCTCTTTCATTGATGAGCTCCCTGTTCTCCCTGATGACATTATATACGCCGCTGCCTACGGTGCCGTAGCCAAGTACCGCCGCCTTTATCATTTCCGTTCCTCTTTCTTGCTTTTATTATTACTACCTGTGTATCCGGTGTTACTTTTCACAGCCCCTCTTACTGTAAATCGCAACGGTTTTCACCGATGGTTATCTGTTTTGAATGCCGTTTATGCGTGCTATTCGCACATGGCACAGACCGGCATGCCGGGAGCGAATGTTTATTGCGTCTGCTACATTGGCAGATGCATCAGCTATGCGTTCCCCGAAGGAATACGCTTAGTTGCGCTCCACTTAAGATAAGCATTTATAAAAGGATCTATATTACCGTCAAGCACGGAATCCGCCTGTGCTATCTCACACTCAGTGCGCAGATCCTTGACGAGCTGGTAGGGCTGCAGGAAATATGAGCGAATCTGTGAGCCCCACGCATTATCCTTCACCTCTCCCCTTATCTCAGAGAGCTTTTCGGCATTATTCTCCTTTGCAAGCATGTACAGCTTTGATTTCAATATCTGCATCGCCTTATCCTTATTCTGGAACTGGCTTCTCTCATTCTGGCAGGTTACGACAATACCCGTAGGGAAATGAGTGATACGTATGGCGGATGAGGTCTTATTGATATGCTGTCCGCCGGCTCCCGAGGATCTGTAGGTATCTACCCTTATATCATCCGGCTTTATATCGATATCGATATCTTCTTCTATATCAGGCATCACATCCACTGACACAAACGAGGTCTGCCTCTTACCCTGAGCGTTAAAGGGAGATATGCGCACCAGCCGGTGCACCCCCTTTTCGGATTTCAAAAATCCATATGCATTCAGTCCGTTCACCTGAAACTCCACGGACTTTATTCCGGCCTCATCTCCGGGCAGCATATCGAGCTCATCTATCTTAAAACCGTGCCTGTCCGCCCATTTCCCGTACATACGGTAAAGCATGGAGGCCCAGTCACATGATTCCGTACCGCCTGCTCCCGCATTTATATTTATGATCGCGTTGGCATCATCATACTTTTCAGACAGCAGGGTGGCAGTCTTCATCTCTTCATATTTCTGTTTGAAGTCTTCATAGTCGGCCTTTATCTCACCCACCATGCTCTCGTCATTTTCTTCGTTTGCCATATCTATGAGCTCAAGCATATCCGTATATTTTGCCTCAAGCTCGTTAAACCCGTTTACATCATTCCTCAGATCCCCCAGAAGCTGTGAATCCTTCTGGCTCTTTTCGGGATCATCCCAAAACCCGGGTTCCTCCATAAGACGGGACAGCTCGGCGATACGATTCTTCTTGCTCTCGAGGTCAAGCGATGCTTTAAGCTCCGCAAGCGGCTCTTCATATCCCTTGATATCAAGTTTTAAATTGTCCAGTTCAACCATTTTTCTTACTTAAATCCCTTAAAAGTCAGCCTATCTTTCTCTTGCCTTTAAGCCCCGGGGCACTGCCTCGCATAGCGAGCCAAAGCGTGCCCGTCAGTCAGCCTATCTTTCTCTTGCCTCCAAGCCCCGGGGCACTGCCTCGCATAGCGAGCCAAAGCGTGCCCGTCAGTCAGCCACTGGCTGACTGACCATGACAATTCTTATATTTCTTTCCTGAGCCGCAAGGGCACGGATCGTTCGGATACACCTTCTTGTCGCTTCTGGTCTTCGGCACATGCTTTGATGTGTCGTCCTTATTTGTGCCAGTAACCTTTGCCACCTGTTCACGCTCTACCTTTTCTTCGACACGGATATGGAAGAGAGTCTTGACTGTCTCCTCCTGTATCGCATCTATCATGTCATTAAACATATCGTATCCCGTCATCTTGTACTCTACCACGGGATCTCTCTGTCCGTATGCCTGCAGCCCGATACCCTGTCTGAGCTGATCCATATCATCTATATGATCCATCCACTTACGGTCTATAACCTTGAGAAGGATCACGCGCTCCACCTCTCTTATGGCCTCTGTCTCGGGGAACTCAGCCTCCTTTTCCTCATAGAGCTTTACCGCTCTTGTCTTAAGGAACTGCTTGAGCTCTTCCTTGGTGCGCATATCTTTTACATCCGGAGTCTTTACAGGCTGCATCGGTATGGTAGGGAGCAATATCTGATTAAGCTCCCGCATATCCCAGTCCTCTGAACCTGCATCCTCCCCGACACAGGTATCTACAGCCGAGTCCACAGTATCGGTTATCATCTTGTAGATAGTGTCTCTCATACTCTCGCCATCGAGCACTCTGCGTCTTTCTTCATATATACGTTCTCTCTGCTCGTTATTTACGGCATCGTATTCCAATAGATTCTTTCTTATACCGAAGTTGTTTTCCTCTATCTTCTTCTGTGCTCTCTCTATGGCACCCGAGAGCATCTTGTGCTCTATCTGCTCACCGTCGGGCACCTGCAGTGCCTCAAAAGCAGCCATCAGTCTGTCCGATCCGAAAAGCCTCATAAGATCGTCCTCAAGAGAAATATAAAATCTCGTCATACCCGGGTCGCCCTGACGTCCGGATCTGCCTCGCAGCTGATTGTCTATACGTCTCGCCTCATGTCTCTCCGAGCCTATGACATAGAGTCCGCCGGCGGCCTTCGCCTCGTCATCCAGCTTGATATCGGTACCACGTCCCGCCATGTTGGTGGCTATCGTAACCGCTCCGTGGCGACCGGCATCCGCTACGATCTCCGCCTCCTGCTCGTGAAACTTCGCATTCAACACGTTATGCTGTATACCGCGCTTTCTGAGCATGTCCGACAGCAGTTCCGAGGTGTCTATGTTTATCGTACCCAACAGTACGGGCTGCCCTGTCTCATGCGCCCTTACCACCTCATCGCATATAGCTCTGTATTTTTCCTTCTTGGTCTTAAACACGGCATCCTGCATATCCTGACGTGCCACCGGTCTGTTGGTGGGTATGGTCACAACGTCCATACCATATATCTCTCTGAACTCCTTTTCCTCTGTCAGTGCCGTACCGGTCATACCGCAGATCTTGTCAAACTTATTGAAGAAATTCTGGAAGGTTATGGTGGCGAGCGTCTTTGATTCACGCTTCACCTTCACATGCTCTTTTGCTTCTATAGCCTGATGCAGTCCGTCAGAATATCGTCTGCCGGGCATGATACGTCCGGTAAACTCATCCACTATCAACACCTGATCATCCTTGACCACATAGTCCTTATCCCTGTGCATCAGATTGTGTGCGCGAAGGGCAAGTATTATACAGTGCTGTATCTCAAGATTTTCAGGGTCCGCAAAGTTGTCGATATGGAAGAACTGCTCTACCTTATGCACACCCTCTGCGGTAAGATTGACCAGATTATCCTTTTCGTTGACTATGAAGTCTCCGGTCTCCTCTATCTCCACTCCCATGATGGCATCCATCTTTGAGAGCTCATCGGATGAAGCCTCTCCGCGCTTCATCTGTCTGGCGAGCTGATCACAGAGCTGGTATATAACAGTGGATTTACCTGACTGTCCGGATATGATGAGCGGAGTCCTCGCCTCATCTATGAGCACCGAGTCTACCTCATCAATGATACAGAAGTGCAGCTCCCTGAGCACCAGCTGTTTCTTATAGATAGCCATATTGTCACGCAGATAATCAAAGCCCAGCTCATTATTGGTGACATAGGTGATATCGCATCCGTAAGCCGCCTGTCTTTCCTCCTGTGTCATCCCCGAAAGAACCACGCCCACGGTCAGTCCGAGGAACTCATGCACCTGTCCCATCCACTCAGCGTCACGCTTGGCCAAATAGTCATTGACCGTGACTACTTCGACACCTCTTCCTTCAAGTGCGTTCAGGTACGCAGGAAGGGTGCACACGAGCGTCTTTCCCTCACCTGTACGCATCTCGGCTATACGCCCCTGATGTAATATCGTACCGCCTATGAGCTGTACCCTGAAGTGCTCCATATGAAGCACTCTTTTGGATGCCTCCCTCACGGTGGCATATGCCTCGGGAAGAAGATCATCCAGTGTCTCTCCCGCAGCCAGCCTGTCTTTAAACTTTTTAGTATTACCCCGCAGCTCTTCATCAGAGAGTGCCTCCATCTGCGGCTTAAGACTCTCTATCTTATCCACGATGGGCTTGACCCTCTTTAATTCCCTGTCACTGTGAGTGCCGAATATCTTTTCAGCGATAGTCATTAATTAATATTCCTTTGCTTCTTCTTCGCCTCTTAATACGCGCAGTCCACCCTGAGCAAGAGCCAGCAGCTCATCCTCGCCGGGATATACCACTACGGGAGCGATCCAGTCTACATACTTCGAAATTGCGTCAGTCACCTTCTTACCGTAAGCGATACCGCCGGTAAGAATGATAGCATCTACCTTGCCCTCAAGCACCGCTGCTCTCGATCCGATATCCTTTGCGATCTGATATACAAATGCATCCACTATTAGCTTAGCCTGTTCATCGGTCTCGGCTCTCTTGGTGCACTCCTGCATGTCGTTTGACCCCAGATATGCGGTAAATCCGCCGCCGCCCACGAGTCTCTTGTACATTTCCTTCTCAGTATACTTTCCCGAATAGCAAAGCCTCACCAGAGGACCTACCGGCAGTCCGCCGGCTCTTTCCGGAGAGAAAGCCCCGTCGCCCTCAAGTGCATTGCTGACATCAACTACCTGTCCTTTTCTGTGAGCACCCACAGACACTCCGCCTCCCATATGAGCCACTATCACGTTGATGTCCTCATACTTCTTGCCGTTCTCCTTTGCGTAGCGTCTGGCCATCGCCTTTTGGTTGAGCGGGTGGAAGATCGAATTTCTCTCGATATCCGGTATACCCGATATCCTCGCTACCGGCTGAAGCTCATCCACTGCAACCGGATCGACTATGAAGGAGGGCTTGCCTATCTCGTCAGCTATCTCGCGTGCGA
Source organism: Lachnospiraceae bacterium (assembly GCA_017634315.1). Lineage (GTDB taxonomy): Bacteria > Bacillota > Clostridia > Lachnospirales > Lachnospiraceae > NK4A144. The sequence goes on along the minus strand of JAGBNR010000142.1, from coordinate 25,878 downwards.
GTACGCCTCCGAGATTTGAAGCATGCTGACCCTGAGGACCTACCTTCAGATCCTCCACAAGAGCATCCGAGACCCTGTATGTACCTCCGGGTATAGGCTTTACGAGTCCGCCCCTTCCGACTACCATGTCAAGCGTCCTGATATCGAAGTCCTTCTCTTTAAGGAAATCCATGATGATGTCTTTCCTGAACTGTTTCTGATCAAATATCGTATCGTATTTAGATATCTCTTCAGTGGAATGACGCAGTGTCTGATCGAAGAGCATTGTCTCGTCTTCGAATACAGCTATCTTTGTAGATGTGCTTCCGGGATTGATTATCAGTGATCTTATTGCCATTTTGTACCTCCTGATACTGTGTGTTGTCTTATGCTATCCTGCTGTTGATACATATTTTTCAACTGCTCTGCAATACCAGATTATTTATTCTGGTAAGCAGCTACCACTGCAGCCAGTGCTATGGAGTTCACCTTTGTCTCCGCAGAGTCCGAACGCGATGTCAGGATCGCGGGTGCCTTTGTTCCGGTCAGGATGCAGGCATTCTTAAACTCTGTGGTATGAACGATAAATTTATATGCGATATTCCCTGCATGGATGTCGGGGAAGAGTATGACATCGGCATCGCCGACGATCTTTCTGTCCTCAGCATGCTTATGCTTTGCTGCCTCGGGATAGATCGCAAGATCAACGGAGAGAGGACCGTCTACTATGCATCCCTTTATCTTACCTTCTTCATTCATTTTCGTAAGCTCTGCCGCCTCCACTGTAGCGGGCATCTTCTCATTTACCACCTCTACGGCCGCAACAGGAGCTACCTTGGGCATATCTATGCCGCACGCATTACATACCTCTACGGTATTCTCTATTATGCCTACCTTCTGCTCCAGGGTAGGATAGGGCAGGAATGCCACATCCGCAAGGAACAGCAGCTGTGATACTCCCTTTATCTCAAATACACAGACATGTGAAAGCAGTCTGTCAGTACGCAGACCGACCTCCTTATCAAGTATGGACTTGAGGAAATCCTTTGTTGAAAGCAGTCCCTTCATGTACATATCAGCCTCACCGTCATGCACGATACGTACTGCCTCATGTGCCGCCTCGATAGGATCCTTAATGTCCACTATCTCGAAGATTGAAGGATCGACCTTGATATCCTTACATATCGCCTCTATCTGCGCCTTGTCTCCGACAAGTATGGAATCGGCAATCTTTTTCTCATGCGCCATTGCCGCCGCCTCGATGACCTCATCGTCATTTGCTGCCGCAACTGACAGTTTCTTTATCGGAAACTCATTTACCTTCTTCAGCAGCTCACTGAAATTCTTACTCATGTCCCTCTCCTTTTGTATCATTAGTAATTGCCCGTACCGTGGTACGGGCAATTAGAGATTGTATCATTTATAAGTAAATCATGCAATATTCACCAACATAAGGCACTGCGTCGTTATTTATATCTGCTAAGCTCCTCTTTTAGTGCTCTTACCTCAGCCTCTGCCGCTTCCGCTCTCCGTCGTGCTGCCTCTGCCTTTTGGTGCTCACTCTCCGCTTTCTGCTGTTCTTCCTCGACACGCTGCTTTATTCTAGCAAGTGCGCCTTCCATATTCTCGTATGACTCCACAAATTTGCGGTGCGCCTCCGCCATGCTCCGCTGGCTCACATCTGCATTTACCGTATACATACTCTCTGCCACCTCCCTGAAAACGGATGACTCCTTCGCCAGTGACTTAAGCTCCTCCCACGTAGTCGCAAGAAAAGCCTTTGCCCAAAAATCGAGACCGTTCTTTTTATCAGTCTCCGTAGCCAAATCTGTATGATTCAAGTATAACACTCTCAGACTAAAGTCGCGAGTATATATATGTCCGTTCCTGTCATTCATAAGCATATATTTTGCATAGAACTCAGGCGGCGCATCCGAAAACATATCCTTAGGGACTATACAGACCTGCACCGAGGGTAGTGCTTCACTGTACTCCCTTCCGGCCTCCACATTGTCAAACGTGCGGCAAAGATAGAGCAGCGACCGGTTGATCCACCACCTGCTGTCAGTTGTCAGCACCATTTGCAGTTCCACGTTTACTATACTCGACCTGTTTATCAATGCTTTAATGTCCAGTATCATCTTTTTATCCGCGAAGTCCCTGTAATCAATAGGGTTCAGCAGCTCCACATCTGTCACGGTATCTTCCGGCACCATTAAAAGTGCAGCCGTCAGTCCGCGGAGTACCTCCTTATTGTTCTGTGTTACGCTGTGAAGAATGATGTCATTTGTCAGCTTTTCGGGTATTTCTCCTGTTGCCTCATCAAGCCCCGGAGAAAAATAAACTTCTTCCTTGATCGTTTCCATACTTTCACCTCTTTTCTGCAACAAAACCTCAGTTTTTGACTAAGACCTCATGCAGAAAAGCAGTGATAAAATGAAATGCTAAAGAACAGGTAAGAAAACTATATGCTTTACGTCTGTCTTTTTAATGTCTTTGGATATTATGGGCGAAACGCCCGGATGCTCCCACATGAAATCCTAATCAACTGATGTATAAGATATCATATTATGGCGGTAAAGTAAATAATGGAACAGTATTCAGGCACCGGAGGTTTCCTTCGGTGCCTGTCTGTATATCTCACAGTGATGCACGATCTTCTCTGACCTTGGTGTAGTTTGCATAGCAAACTACCAGCCCATGCTCTCTATGACGCGTAGACTTCGCTGTCTTTGGTGTAGTTTGCGTAGCAAACTACCAGCCCACGCTCACAGTGATGCACGAAAGTTAAGGGCGTGGGCCGCCTACGCTCCCTTTGCCTCCTTGGCAGCAAGTATCTGCTTGGTGAGCTCGGGTACGATCTTGTTCAGATCCCCTACCACACCGTAATCGGCCACATCAAAGATCGGAGCATCCTCATCCTTATTGATGGCAATGATGATGTCTGACTCCTCCATGCCTGCTACATGCTGGATGGCACCCGAGATACCGATAGCGAAGTATACGTTGGGTCTCACGGTCTTACCGGTCTGTCCGACCTGCATTTCCTTAGGCTTCCAGCCTGAGTCTACGACTGCACGAGAGCAGCTCACCTGTCCTCCTATAGCTGCAGCGAGCTCCTCGAGTATCTTGAAGTTCTCGGGTGAGCCTACGCCACGTCCGCCTGATACGAGGATCTTTGCATCCATGATGTCCTTGACATCGGATACAGCCTTGACGACTTCCTTGATCTCGACATATCTGTTGTTGGGAGTAAAGCCGGGATTGTACTCGATTATCTCTGCCTTGGCACCCTTCTTAGGCTCTATCTTCTGCATGACACCGGGACGTACCGTAGCCATCTGAGGACGGTTGTTAGGGCATGCGATGGTAGCTATGGTATTGCCGCCGAATGCGGGACGGGTCATAAGGAGCTGATTGTGCTTCTGCTCGTCTTCCTTGCCCGGTATAGGCTGCAGAGGGAAGTCTCCGATATTGAGCACGGTACAGTCAGCCGTAAGTCCGGTAGCGACTCTTGCCGAGACTGTAGGTCCGAGGTCACGTCCGATAGCCGTAGCACCTACGAGCATTATCTCCGGCTTGTATTCATTTATTACGGATGACAGTGCATGAGCATAAGGCTCTGTCCTGTACTCCTTGAGCTCGGGATCATCCACAACGATAACCCTGTCAGCTCCATACTCGGCGAGCTTGTCGCAAAGTCCCTTTACTCCCGAGCCGATGAGCACAGCAGTGACCTGTGCGTTAAGCGGCTCTGCAAGATCTCTTGCCTTCCCCAGCAGTTCGTATGCGATCCCGCTCACCTCATTGTCAACCTGCTGAGCGAAGACGAATACGCCTTTATATTCTTCGATATTCTGCATTTTATTTATTACCTCCATATTAGTAATTAAAGCTGATTGCTCCGTTGCTCCGCAACTCTCGCAATCACCAAGTGCATTCGCAAATCGCTCCATTCACCACGTTCATGTAGCTTTTTTGCTCATGCACTTTTGATTTTCTGATGCATGCCCAAAAATTCATGCAAGCATGATTTTTGGCATGCACCGAAAATGCTTTATATGACATGTTTCTCGTCTAATTTGCCAATGATATACTTAACTGCGTCCTCCGGCGTATCGGGTACGACCTTTTCGCCTGCTCCCTTTCTTACCTTGTCGGAAGCCTTTGCGATCTTTGTAGGTGAGCCAGCCAGTCCGAGATTTGCATCATCTACATCCTTGAGGTCAGCTCTGCCCCATGTCGTGATATCCGCATTTACTGCATCGAAGATGCCACCCGGTGTCATGTATCTGGGATCATTGAGCTCTGAAAGGGCAGTTATAAGACAAGGCATCTTTGCCTCAAGCATATGATATCTGTCATCATACTGACGCTTAACTATTACTTTGTCACCGTCTACCTTGATCTCCTGCGCATAAGATATAACGGGTATTCCAAGATGCTCTGCTATCTGAGGTCCGACCTGAGCCGTATCTCCGTCGATAGCCTGACGTCCCGTGATGATCAGATCATACTCGAGATTCCTGATAGCACCTGCGATGGTAGTAGATGTAGCCCATGTATCTGCTCCTCCGAGCACTCTGTCAGTTACAAGTATGCCCTTGTCGGCACCCATAGCCAATGCTTCGCGAAGTACATCCGCTGCCTTCGGAAGACCCATCGTGAGTACCGTTACCTCCGCTCCGTACTGATCCTTGAGTCTTAAAGCTGCCTCAAGACCTGCCTTGTCATCCGGATTCATGATGGCAAGCATTGCTCCTCTGTCCAGTGTGCCGTCGGGATTGAACTTTACTCCGCCCTTGGTATCCGGCACCTGCTTTATACAAACGATTACTTTCATTGTATCTTCACTCCTTTACCCTAATTAGTTTACTTCAGCAGTGCCGCGGAGATGACCATTCTCTGAACCTCACTGGTTCCCTCATAGATCTCCGTGATCTTGGCATCACGCATCATTCTTTCCACATCGTACTCCTTGATGTATCCGTAGCCGCCGTGAAGCTGTACTGCCTTGGTGGTTACTTCCATAGCGACCTCAGCCGCGCAGAGCTTAGCCTGTGCAGCCTCTACGGAATAAGAAACCTTGGGATCCTTCTTGTACTCGTCCTTCTTCTTTGCAGCTCTGTATACGAGAAGTCTTGCAGCCTCTACCTTCGTAGCCATATCGGCAAGCTGGAACTGTGTATTCTGGAACTGTCCGATAGCCTTACCGAACTGCTTCCTCTCCTTGACGTAGTTTATGGTGGTCTCGAGAGCACCTGCAGCAAGTCCGAGTGCCTGAGCAGCGATACCGATACGTCCGCCGTCAAGCGTATGCATTGCTATATTAAAGCCCTTGCCTCTTGCTCCGAGCAGGTTCTCCTTGGGAATACGGCAATCCGTAAAGATGAGCTCATAAGTAGCCGAACCGCAGATACCCATCTTGTTCTCCTTGGTACCGAAGGTAAAGCCGGGAGTGCCCTTCTCCACGATGAATGCGGATATCTCCTTCATCATCCTGCCGCGCTTCTCGATCTTACCGGTAACCGCGAAGATAACATATACATCTGCTTCCTTACCGTTTGTGATGAAGCACTTGGAACCGTTTAATACCCACTCGTCACCGTCTTCGACTGCCTTGGTCTGCTGACCCTGTGCGTCTGTACCGGCACCGGGCTCGGTAAGTCCGAATGCGCCGAGCTTCTCGCCCTTTGCAAGCGGTACCACATACTTCTGCTTCTGCTCCTCAGTACCAAAGGTAAGTATAGGATCGATGCAGAGTGATGTATGCGCTGATACGATAACACCTGTCGTACCGCACACCTTTGACAGCTCCTCTACACACATCGCGTATGTAAGGGTGTCACAGCCCTGTCCGCCGTACTCCTTGGGCACGGGTATGCCCATGAAGCCGTATCTCGCCATCTTGTCTACAGTCTCTCTGGGGAATCTGTGCTCCTGATCGACCTCCTGTGCAAGCGGCTTTACTTCGTTCTCGGCGAAATCCTTAAAGAGCTGTCTCGCCATCTCATGTTCTTTGGCTAAAGTAAAATCCATGATTTTTGTTCCTCCATAGTTATATATAAAATATTACTTATCTGTCGGTACTTTTCCGCCGTCAGCATAGTTGTAGAAGCCGATACCTGTCTTTACACCGAGCTTCTTGCCTCTTACCATCTTCTTAAGGAGCGGAGCGGGACGATACTTCGAATCGCCTGTCTCTTTATAAAGGGTCTCCATGATGGCAAGGACTATATCAAGTCCTACATAGTCACCCAGCTCAAGGGGTCCCATGGGATGATTACAGCCAAGCTTCATAGCCGTATCTATACCTTCGATATCGGAGATGCCCTCGGAATAAACAAAGATACCCTCGTTGATCAAAGGAATAAGTATCCTGTTTACGACGAACCCGGGAGCCTCATTCACCTGTACAGGGGTCTTGCCAAGCTTTACGGAAATATCATTCACCTTCTGAACAAGGTCTGCCGGAGTATTCGCTCCTGCGATCACCTCTATGAGCTTCATTCTGTCAGCAGGATTGAAGAAATGCATACCGATGATCGGCTTCGGAAGACCCGCGCCTATCTCCGTGATCGAAAGCGAAGATGTATTGGATGCGAAGATGCAGTTCTCATTCTTTACCACATTCTCCATCAGATCCTTAAAGCAGTCCTGCTTTATCTGCATGACCTCAAGTGCTGCCTCAACCACCAGGTCGGGATCTGTAGCTATAGAGTTCAGACCTGTCTCAAACTTCGCAAGATAAGCATCAGCCGTACCCTGCTCCAGCTTGCCCTTTGAAACAAGCTTCTCATAGCCTTTTTTGATCTTCGCAAGTCCGCCCTCTGCAAACTCCGTCTTGATATCGCAAAGATAAACCTTGTCGAAATCATCACACTGTGCGAATGCTTTTGCGATGCCCTGACCCATTGTGCCGGCACCAATGACTGCAACCTTCATTAATGAAATCCTCCTCTTTATATTATTGATTCATATTAATATGTTTATAACTGCACATGAACTGCATCAGTGATTCCCTGCCAGCTGCATGGCCAACTCCTTGCCTGACCCAGGAACGCAACGCATTCTTGCAGCTTTATAGAGTTACACGGCCAACTCCTTGCCTGACCCAAGAATGCGGCGCATTCTTGCAGACTTTAAGAATCGCCTCAGCGATTCTTAAAGTCCACGTGCTTTACTTTCGCGGGATCATCCTTCTTACGCAGGAAGTTTGCCATTCCCTCTCTCTGATCCTCTGACTCGAAGCATGAGCCAAAAAGCTTCTCCTCAAGTGCTATAGCCTCATCCATCGGAAGATCAAGACCGTCATTTATGGCCTTCTTACATGCTCTTACAGCTATAGGAGCATTGCCCGCTATGGTACTCGCAAGCTTCTCTGCCTGCTCCATGAGCTCCTCTGCAGGGTATACCGCATTCACAAGTCCTATGCGAAGTGCCTCGTCAGCCTTGATATTGCGCGCGGTGTATATAAGCTGCTTTGCCATGCCCGGTCCGACCAGACGTGCAAGTCTCTGTGTGCCGCCAAACCCGGGAGTGATCCCGAGTCCCACCTCGGGCTGTCCGAACACAGCACTCTCTGATGCTATCCTTATATCACAGCTCATTGATATCTCACATCCTCCGCCGAGCGCGAAGCCGTTTACCGCCGCAATGAACGGTATGGGGCAGGTCTCTATCTTGCGGAAGATATCATTGCCCTTCTTGCCGAAAGCCTCACCCTCCGACTTTGAAAGTGTGCTCATCTCTCCTATGTCCGCACCTGCCACAAATGATTTTTCACCTGCACCTGTGAGCACTACCGCCCTGACAGTATCCGTATCTATGCCGCTTATTACCTTATCCAGATCATCAAGAACCTCTGAATTAAGGGCATTCAGTGCCTGCTCTCTGTTGATCGTGATGACCGCATAACTTCCTTTTACTTCATAATCTACAAATCCCATTGTCTGCCTCCTTTATATCAGCCGTACCAGATTGCTTTGTAACTGTTCAGCGTCCTCATATCTGTTCCGGACAGTTACATCGCCTTTACTATTGTAGCGCAGCCCATACCGCCGCCGATGCAGAGAGTCGCAAGACCGGTCTTTGCGCCTGTCTTCTTCATATTATACAAAAGAGTGGTAAGTATTCTTGCACCTGAAGCTCCTACGGGATGCCCGAGCGCGATAGCTCCGCCGTTTATATTAAGCTTCTTGAGGTCAAACCCGAGATCCTTTCCGACCGCTACTGACTGTGCAGCAAAGGCTTCGTTAGCCTCATATATGTCAAAGTCTTCTATCGTCATGCCGGTCTTTGCCATGACCTTCTTTGTAGCTGCCACAGGTCCTATACCCATGATGGACGGGTCTACGCCTGCAAGTGCTCCTGCTACAAACTCAGCCATAGGTGTTACGCCGAGCTCCTTGGCCTTTTCTTCCGTCATGACCACTACCGCAGCCGCACCATCGTTTATACCGGATGCATTTCCGGCTGTTACCACACCATCGGGATTGAGAGGCTTAAGCTTCGCAAGTCCCTCGATGGTAGATCCGGCTCTCGGTCCCTCATCCGTATCAAACAGTACTGTCTCTTTCTTTTTCTTCACCTCTACAGGCACTATCTCATCCTTGAACGCACCGCTCTCTATAGCTGCGCAGGCCTTCTGCTGGCTTGCGAGTGCAAACTCGTCAAGCTCCTCTCTTGTGAGCTTCCACTGCTTTGCTATATTGTCTGCAGTTGTGATCATATGATAATCATTAAATGCATCCCAGAGTGCATCCTTGACCATGGTATCTACCAGTGCCCCCTGACTCTGGCTGGGCCATGTCATCCTGTATCCGTATCTGCCCTGCGGAAGCGCGAAGGGAGCCATTGACATATTCTCCATACCGCCTGCCACGACTATATCAGCATCTCCTGCCTGGATCATCTGAGCCGCCATATTGACTGCATTCAGACCTGAGCCGCAGACCACATTGATCGTTACCGCAGGAGTCTCAATAGGAAGTCCTGCTCCCAACGAAGCCTGACGCGCAACGTTCTGTCCGAGACCTGCCTGTATTACACAACCCATATATACATGGTCAACCTTGTCAACCGGCACTCCCGCTCTGTTCAGAGCCTCTTTTATAACTATGGAACCAAGCTTAGCTGCAGGTGTTGTGGAAAGTGAGCCTCCCATTGTGCCGATAGCTGTACGGCATGCTCCGGCCAAGACGATCTTTTTAGACATTAAATACCTCCTTCATGCTTTGCATGTTATAAGATTTTCGCAGAATTGCTGTAATAGTCTATCACACGAGGGTCTACTTTTCAATAGAACACACGGCATTCACTCTGTACACTTACTGCCCATCCATCCCTCGATAAAGCCGCTCAACGATCGGCATTTGCCGGGCTGTCCGTCTTATGTGCATGCACGCTGCAGGCACTTTGGATCATTGCCTGCACAAAAAAAGAGAGCCCATACTTTTATGAACTCTCTCATCCGATCTGCTATACCTCCGGCTCTATAAGCCCGTATGTGTTGCCTTTTCTTTTATATACGACATTGACACTGTCTGTCTCGGCATTGCGGAATACATAGAAGCTGTGTCCGAGAAGCTCCATCTGCACACATGCATCTTCGGGATACATAGGCTTCATATCGAACTGCTTCGTCCTTACTATCTTGATATCCTCGTCATCCTGATACTCACGTTCAATATATTCTTTCTTAAACGACTCGGATGCCTGCTCCTTATCAATGATCTTCTTTTTATATTTCTTCAGCTGTCTCTCTATGATCTCCTCTACCAGATCTATAGATACATACATATCATTGCTGACCTGCTCCGATCTGATTATGCTGCCCTTCACCGGGATGGTGACCTCGATCTTATGTCTTTCCTTCTCTACGGAAAGCGTCACATGTACCTCCGTATCCGGAGTGAAGTATTTTTCCAGCTTTCCGATCTTCTCCTCCACACTCGCTCTGAGTCCGGCCGTGACATCTATGTTTTTACCTATAATTACAAATTTCATCTGTTCATCCTCTCCTTGTAAAAAATAATATTCGGAAGTGTCTATAGTATATCAAATGGACTGGCATTTAGCCAGTCCATTATTACGTTCCCTTGTTTTTCTATAATCCGCAATCCGGGCTATCGCCCTACCTGCTCATTCATGTCAGCATCTCTGATGTCATCGCTTCCAATCCCGCAAGCGGACTGTCCGTATGCCATCAAGACAGGGCTTTATCAGAATATCCTGCGGACTGCCAAAACATTTCTGTAGTTTGCGCTGGATACCTTTATACCTGTGCGTGCGGTAGACGCATGGACTATCTGACCGTTACCGATGTATATTCCCACATGACCGGAGTAGCATACTATATCTCCGGGCTGTGCCGCCGCAAGCCCACCGCTGACTGCCGAGCCAACACTCCTGTCTCCGCCGGAGCTGTGCGGAAGTGATACACCGAAGTTCCTGTATACACTCATTACAAAGCCTGAACAGTCTGCGCCGTTTGTAAGGGACGTGCCACCGTATACATAGGGATTGCCGACAAACTGTAATGCGTAGTTTGCAACTGCCGATCCGGTACCGGAGCCTGATGCCGTATATGTGGTGCCTGCAGACTCTCCCGAGCTGCTGCCGGAAGACTTCTTCTTGGATGCCGCCTTCCTTTCAGCCTCAGCTGCTGCCTTTCTCGCAGCCTCTCTTGCCTCTGCCTCGCGCTTGAGTCTTGCTTCTTCCTCAGCCTTTGACTCTGCCCTGACGAATTCAGTATGGAGCTTTACATATTCATCCGATACATATCCGTCACCTTCCTCTATCGATACCTTGACCCAGCCGGGCATCTCTGTAAGAACCTGCAATTCGTCGTCTATCGGTACCATACCGATGACCTCCGAATCCCTTGTAGGCTCACTCCTTACATATAGTGTAGTGGTAGTAACCCTTGCCAGTCTGGTGCCGACCTCTTTTGCAAGCTTCTCGGCCTCTTCTCCTGTCACGCAGTATTCGGCCTTTACATATCCCTCACAGCTGCCGGACTCAATCTTGTACCAGTCGCCCGCTTCCTCTATAAGATTACCTACTGAATTATTATACAGCTTACCGATCACTTCGCTTTCTTCCGAAGCTTCGGCTCTGACATTCACGCAGTCATTTACCTGAGCTATGACAAGGTTTGTAAAGTCATCGTCTTCATCCGAGCTGCTATTCCTCGTCGTTACATCCGCAAGCTCGACATCGCTGTCAGCCTCCTCCTCCGGTGCAGCCTCATTCTCAGATGCGGTCTCCTCTTCGTCTACAGGTGTCATTGCCGCAACATCAACGGCAGACCCCGTAGAGCCGCCACCGACAGTCAGTATCTCGGGATCGGATGAGACTGTCTTTGTAACAGATGACTCAGTCGAAGATGAACTTGTATATGTAGATGTAAGTGCGATAGCTGCCGAAGATGAAGACGTATCAGTGTCTCTTGAAGATGAAGATGCCGTATCCGTAGATGTCTTTGCTGAAAGATTGATACTGTCTCCCGCCTGAGAAAGCACCGAATCGATCACCGCGTCCGATGTAAATGCCTTTGCTGCCGTCTTCTCGGCATCACCGGCACCCGATCTGGCACTCTTGATCTTCTCAGCCTTAAGTGCAGTCACTGATATACCCTCGCCGAGAGCCCTTGCATTTCCGGCTACGGGCAAGACACTGAAAAGCGCATCCGTTCCCATCGCATAGGTGGAAGCAGATACGAGCATCGTTACTATCAGGCACGCGCTGATTATCTTGATAAACCTTTTTTTCAAATATATTTCCCCAATCCGGTTTGTTACACAAATGTTAAATCCATTGAGCAATATATCATCTAACTATAATATTGTCAACCAGCGAGCCTCTGTATTTCGGCTTTTCCGAAAGTTCAAAAATGTAACATTTGTCCAAAAAGCACAAGATATTGATATGCTCGTTTACATAATTGTATAGATATTGTAAACCGCCCCGACTGAAATTTTTTTTATTTTGTGGTATCGTAAGCTTCGACAGTGAATAGTAACGGAGAACATCTTATAATGAAAAAAGCTATGATCACAGGAGCCTCCAGAGGCATAGGACATGCGATAGCCGAACGCTTAAGAGGCGAATACGAGCTATATCTCATTTGCAGGAATAATATTGATATGATGGCCGATATCGCAGAAGCTTCCGCCAATCCGGTACATATGTATATGGGAGATGCAGGGGATTCCGACTTTATTCGGAAGGTATTCAGTGATGTATCCTCTCTTGATCTGTTGATAAACAATGCCGGAACGGCATATTACGGTCTGGTACAGGATATGAAAGATTCCGACTGGGACAGCATCATAGCCACGGATCTGACCTCTGTGTTCAATACATCACGCTCTGCCGCCCGTCTTATGGTACAGAGCCATAGCGGCAGGATCATAAATATCTCTTCACAATGGGGCGGTACCGGTGCCTCCTGCGAAGCAGCATACTCTGCGGCAAAGGGCGGTGTGGATGCGTTTACCAAAGCATTGGCAAAGGAACTCGCTCCGTCAGGAATAGCGGTAAATGCCGTTGCCCCCGGTGTGGTGGACACCGATATGAACAGGCACCTGTCCGAAGAAGAAATGAAAGTACTTATAGAGGAGATTCCCGCCGGAAGGATGTGTACCCCTGAGGAGGTAGCTGAAGCGGTGTATCTGTTATCAAAAATGCCCCTGTACCTGACCGGCCAGATCATCTCAATCAACGGAGGCTGGTGAAACAGCCAGTGGCTGTTTCACGTATATAAGTGTCCTTTTTTACATATTTATCCGTTTCCAGTCTGTATCTGCCGTCTCCAAGTGCTTCAAACCCGAATCCTGCATATATATCCTCGACCATTTTATTCTTTTTCGTGGGTATATACTCCGCAGTAAGTATCTCTATACCTTGCTGCGATGCAGATTCCGCTACGGAATTGATAATAAACTCCTCCATCCCCCTGTTAAGCACCCTGCAGCTCATAAACCATGTGTCAATGAATGCCTCTCTGTCGGAGGTTCTTTCCATAATGACACATGAGACCAGTCCGTAGTCTCCGAATCTGTCACGCAACGTAAAATAGAGTGTGATATATTTGTCATCTTCGGCGATAGCCCTGATCTGATCCTCGGTGTATCTTACAGTCCTCAGATTAAACTGATTGGACCGCTGCGATAGCTCCGCTATCCTCGGATAATGAAACTCATCAAAAGCCGCACAATCCGCCTTCATTTGGAGGCTCTTAAGATATTCGTCCACATCCGCATATTGTTTCTTCGCCGAACGTCTTTCAGCCTCCTGCCTGTATTTTTCCGTCCTGTCTCCTCCGGCTGTCCCTACCGCCGTATCAAAGATATCCAGCCTGCCCAGATACTCGAGCCATTCGGCACTTTCCTCGGGTAGCTCAGGCACTGTTATCTCCGGTATCATCTCTCTTACCAGATTCCTTTCAAATGCGGAATCATCCAGAAATACCATACTGTCCATGCCTATATTCAATACGTCACGGATATATCGTATGTTTGCAGCCTTGTCCTCCCAGTTTGCGACAAAGACCGCGATATCATCAAGATGCAGCAGCATGTCGGGGTGTTTCTCAAAGGGTTCTTTGGCGGTATCCTCGTCATTCTTCGAACAAACGGCAAGTATTATGCCTCTTGCCTTAAGCTCCAGACACCAACGCTGTATATCACAGTATATCCTGCCGTTACCCAGCTCCCCGAGCTCTATGCCGCCTATACCGTCATCTCCTATCACACCGCCCCAAAGGGTATTGTCGAGATCCAGCACAAGACACTTTTTCACCCTTCCGTCCGCCGCCTCCACTATGTCAAATACAGACTTTGCGACCTCGGGAAGAGCATCGGTATATATAGACATACGCGCATCATAGTAAAATCTCATATCGCAAAAGACTTTTCTGCCGAGCCTCGACTGTATGTCATCAAGACCCATAAGATACACACCTTCTCTACGGCTCGCTGCCTCCGCCAGTAAATACTGGAGTCTTCTGTACTGATACTCCCATGCTGAAGCCAGTCTGTTACCGTAATTACCGTATACACCTGAGATTATCCGGTTGAGATCAAACTGTATCACTCTGGCTTCACTGCGTTCCGCTATCAGTTCCCAGTATCCTTCAATATGGGATACATAGGCATCGGCAAATCCTTCTCTTTCGGAGACAGCAAGCTTGGTGAACATATCGTATGCCCTCTCCGAAGACATATAGATCACTATAAAATCTCTCTTTTTTTCATAAAGCCCGGACTCGGCATTTATTATCTCGCTCTCAAGCACATCATATTCGCTCTCGTATATATCCGTTCTGTAGCCGAGCTCATATCCGTATCCTTCGAGAGCCGTGCGCAAAAACTGGGTCGCTGTATCACCAAGAAGGGCCATGCTTAATTCCCTCAGGCCCTTCCTGTCTTTGTTACTCTTTATATTCTTTTTCAGCTCACCAAAGGTTCTCACTGAAAATACACCACTTCCTCAGCAGGCGGGTCCGTGATCTCCACCGCATCCGCATACAGGACCGGCGCATTACCCTCAGGAGTCTCGGTACTGCCGATATGCGCCGTAACATTTACGGCTGTCTTTTCCTTTAAGAGTCTCGCATCCTTCCACTTGCACGGGAATCCGACAAACTGGATATCTGCCGCACAGCATGTCATGGCAAAACGACCCGGCACGAAGATATCGTCCTTACCTCTTTTCGGCTTGTAGACTATACCCTTGAAACGTACAGTCTTCCCCTTATAGGTGTCAAGATTATCAAATACGTCTATATACCATATACCGTAATCATCATCCTCCACATTGATCACCTCGGCATTTATGTCATAGGGCAGCTCTTCTTTTACATTATTATTGATGGTGCCGTCCTTCATTTCAAAGACAACCTGCGACCGTCTGTTCAGAGCTCTCACCGTCCTCTTAAACATTGGCAGATCCTGGGCAAGATCGCATCTGTTGAAGATAACAAGATCCGCATATGTGAACTGTCTCGTCATCATCTGCTTCATATTCGCCAGATAGTCCTGGTAGGTAGTAGCATCAATAGTACATATCCCCTCTGCCAAAAGCCAGTGCTGTGGCAGTGCTTCCATCACTCTGTCCGGGTCCCATGTACCGTTGTATTCGATCATGACCCTGTCCGGATCATGGTCAAGATCAAGCTTCGTAAAAGTGTCAAATGAAATATCCTCTTCATTTTCTATGACGGCAGGAGTGAACATATTCTCATCAAGCTGCGCCTTTGAGAGCTCCTCTTCACCCTCTTCACATATGATATAGAGAGTTTTGTTTCCATCTTTAAACTGACCCTCCTTCAGCGTCTCGGCGATAAATCTCGTCTTGCCGCTTTCGAGGAAGCCCGTAAATATATACACCGGTATCTCTTTCTTTTTACCGAACATCATATGTCCCCTTTATCATCTTATAATTCCTGAACAGTCAGCTTTTATACCCTGAAGAGCTCTTTGACCTTGCTTTCCTTAAGATCTGATCCGATCACACAGAGCCGTCCGGTATAGTCCGCAGCACTTTCTCTGATCTCATACTCTCCGGGAGTAAGATCAAACTCATGCCACTGACCCGACGCATCCGGCACCATACCTTTGGCACGGAGTATCATGCCATACTCTCTGCTGTCGACATCGGCAAGCTTCTTAAGTATCGTCTCAAGCTCATCCTTTTCATATTTATGAGCAGTCTCTGTCCCCCAGCTCTGGAAGACATCATCCGCATCGAGCTCTCCCTCATGATGATGATGGTGGTGATGGTGATGTCCATGCTCATGCTCGTCTTCATCGTGGTCATGATGGTGATGATGCTCATGCTCGTCTTCGTCGTGGTCATGATGATGCTCATGATCATGCTCGTCTTCATGATCGTGGTGATGGTGGTGATGGTGATGTCCGTGCTCATGCTCGTCTTCATCCTCGTCCGGCAGCTTGCTCATCTCCTCTATGAGCGCGTCTACCAGAGTATGACCCTTTTCCATAGCCTCGAGTATCTGATCTCCCTTTATCTCATCCCAGGGTGTCGTGATGATAACCGCTTCTTTATTATGCTCTCTTATCAGTGCCATAGTCTCATCAAGCTTCTCCTGTGTCATATCCTGAGTACGGGATATGATAACGGTTCCGGCCGATTCCACCTGATTGTTAAAGAACTCTCCGAAGTTCTTCATATACATTTTGGTTTTCTTACCATCCACCACGGTGACCATGGAGTTTATCACCACTGCCTCTTCGTCTTCATTTACCCTCTCAACGGCTTTGGCCACATCCGAAAGCTTGCCCACTCCGGAGGGCTCTATCACGATCCTGTCCGGTGCATACTTCTCTATTACCTGCTTTAATGAAGTCTTAAAGTCACCCACAAGTGAACAGCAGATACACCCTGAGTTCATCTCCGTTATCTCTATCCCGGCTTCCTTAAGGAAGCCTCCGTCTATACCTATCTCACCGAATTCATTCTCAATAAGCACTACCTTGCTGCCTGCGAACGATTCCGCTATAAGCTTCTTAATGAGCGTGGTCTTACCTGCTCCCAAAAAACCTGAAATGATATCAATCTTTGTCATCTTCTTTTCCTCCTTGTCCTGTTAGCTCATCTATCTCTTCCATTATCTCATCCCTGCCTGTCTTGCTCACGGCAGAGAAGGTGTACAGCTTTGTCTCCGCTGTGATACCGAGTGAGCTTCGTATATCCTTTAATGCTTTCGGTATCAGGGATCTCTTCAGTTTATCCGTCTTGGTCACTACTATAACCGGTTCAAACCCCGCTGCCGTGATCCATTCATACATCTGCAGATCATCGGCATTAGGAGTACGTCTGACATCAAGCAGAAGAAATATCGTTTTAAGATTTGCCGATCCGTTCAGATATCTCTCTATCATGGGACCCCATGACTTCCTGAAATCCGTTCCCACATCGGCATATCCATATCCCGGCAGATCCACAAAATAAACCGCATCATTCACCTTATAAAAGTTCATGGTCTGTGTCTTACCCGGAGTGGACGATGTCCTGGCAAACGACTTTCTCTGTATAAGAGCGTTTATCAGTGAAGACTTGCCTACATTTGATCTTCCCGCAAATGCTATCTCAGGCGAAACGGTTTCTGGCAGCTCCCTTGTGGTCACCCCGACTACATGCTCCAGTACGACATTTTTTATCTTCATAGCCTGTCCCCGTTTATTATGTGGCAAGGGTCACCCTACGGGGTGACCCTCTTTTTCTTCTTTGTATCGAGATGAACCTCAAGTGGTGCCGTACCTTTTTCCACCGAATCCTTTGTTATGATTACCTCGCTTATCGACTCATCCGACGGTACTCTGAACATTGAGTCCCTCATCGTTTCCTCAAGTATGGATCTCAGACCTCTCGCCCCCGTCTTTCGTTTAATGGATTTGTCTGCGATCGCATCCAGTGCTCCATCCTCGAATGTAAGCTTTACCCCATCCAGATCCATGAGCTTCTTATACTGCTTGGTAATGGCATTCTTCGGCTCACTGAGTATCCTTACCAGAGCCTCCCTGTCGAGATTGTCAAGAGCGACCGTGACCGGCAGACGTCCTATGAGCTCGGGAATGATACCGTATTTCACGAGATCCTCCGGCTGCACATTATGAAGTGCGGCATTCATGCTCTTGTCCTTATTCGAACCGATCTCCGCCGCAAAGCCGATAGACTTGGTATCAAGCCTCGTCTCCACTACCTTATCGAGTCCCTCAAAGGCTCCTCCGACTATGAAAAGGATATTTGTGGTATCTATCTGTATCATCTCCTGGTGGGGATGCTTTCTTCCCCCCTGCGGTGGAACCGATGCCTGTGTACCCTCTATTATCTTAAGCAATGCCTGCTGCACACCCTCACCGGACACATCTCTGGTGATAGAGACATTCTCGGACTTTCTCGCGATCTTATCTATCTCATCAATATATATGATGCCCACCTGGGCTCTTTCGACATCATAATCCGCAGCCTGTATCAGCTTTAACAGTATGTTCTCGACATCCTCTCCGACATATCCCGCTTCGGTAAGACTCGTCGCATCGGCTATGGCAAACGGCACATTGATTATCTTCGCAAGCGTCTGAGCAAGGAGCGTCTTTCCCGAGCCGGTAGGCCCCAGCATCATGATATTGCTCTTTTGAAGCTCTATGCCGTCATCCTGCGCCGCCATTATCCTCTTATAATGATTATATACCGCGACCGACAGTACCTTCTTTGCCTCTTCCTGTCCGATCACATAATCATTTAAGAAGTCATATATTTCCTCAGGCTTCAGAAGATTGATATCAAGACTCCCGTCCAGCTCACCGTCCATCTCCTCGTCATCTATGATATCCGCGCATATCGCTACACACTCATCACAGATATAGGTACCGTTCGGGCCCGCTATGAGCTTATGGACCTGATCCTGCGTCTTACCGCAGAATGAGCATCTGATGTTGTCATCTCCAGTAGTCTTTTTTCCAGTCATCTCTTATTCTTTGTCCTTCTTTTCGGAATCAGTCCTCTTTTCGACTATCTTATCTACCAGACCGTATTCAAGAGCCTCCTCGGCCGTAAGCCAGTTGTCCCGTTCAGTATCCTCAGCCACTTTCTCTACGGGATTGCCCGTATTCTCCGCCAGGATCTCATTAAGCTTCTTTTTGGTACGCAGGATATGCTCGGCAGCAATCTGTATCTCCGTAGCCTGACCCTGTGTGCCGCCGGAAGGCTGGTGTATCATCACCTCGGCATTGGGCAGTATCATACGCTTGCCCTTTGCGCCGCCGGCAAGAAGAAATGCACCCATGGATGCAGCCATACCTATACATATGGTAGATACATCGCATTTTACATACTGCATGGTATCATATATCGCCATGCCGTCGGTAACCGATCCTCCGGGTGAATCAATATAAAAATGAATGTCCTTGTCCGGATCCTCAGCTTCAAGGAAAAGGATCTGAGCGACTACAAGACCTGCAGTAGTGGAGTTGACCTCATCTCCCAAAAAAACGATCCTCTCCTTAAGCAGTCTGGAGTATATATCATATGCTCTTTCGCCACGATTTGTGGTCTCTATGACGGTAGGTACCAGCATCTTCCAACCTCCTGTATGGTTATTTCTCGTCTGAATCCTATCTATTCGGAACCCTTTGGGTTCCTCATAGATAAGGGCATCCGGTCAATGTAGTTGCTCTGCGAGCAAAGAACCGGATGCTGCTACATGTACGTTTCGGCACATTCCTCTCGACTGAGCTCGAGGAACTGCTCTGAACAGTTACTCCGAATCCTCCTTTGCAGTCTTTGATTTCCTTACGACCTTTTTCTTTTCGATCACTTCGTCTCCGTCATCGGCCTTCTTGACGGTCTTCTTTGCCTTATCCTCTTTGGAATTGTCTATGATGACATCGACAGCCCTTCTTACCTTGAGGTCTGTCTCGATGGACTTCCTCTCACTGTCGGTTATGAGAGTCTTCATGCTGTCTACAGGCATACCGTAATTGTCTGCCATAGTCTGGATCTCTTTCTCGATATCCTCTTCGGCAATGGTAATACCCTCTGCCTCAGCCACCGCTTCAAGCACGAGTCTGCTCTCAATGTTTAGCTTCGCCTGCTCCTTCATATCGTCACGAAGCTTATCTATCGTCATACCAGTATACTGCATATACTGCTGCAGGGTGAGTCCCTGACTCCTAAAGCGGTTCTCATAGTTCTGAACCATGCTGTCAGCCTCTGTATCTATCATGGGCTGGGGTATCTCTATCTTTGAATCCTCTACAAGAATCTTTACCGCCTCATCCTCTTTCTTGTTTCTCGCAGCCGCCTTCTTACGATCCTCAAGAGTCTGCCTTACATCTGCCTTGTACTCATCCACCGTCTCAAACTCGGATACATCCGATACAAAGTCATCGTCCAGCTCCGGTATCTGCTTTTCCGTGATGCCCTTCAGTTTTACCGCAAAGACAGCCGGCTTTCCTGCCAGACTCTTCTCATGATACTGCTCTGGGAACGTGACGTTTACATCAAACTCGTCTCCTATGCTGTGACCCTCGATCTGATCCTCAAAGGTATCAATAAAGCTGTGAGAGCCGAGCACAAGGTGCTGATCCTCCGCAGTACCCCCGTCAAACTTCTCACCATCCACGCTGCCGGAATAATCTATGAGCACATCATCATCCTTCTTTGCAGCCCTGTCAGTCACCTCGACCTTACGGGCACTCTTTTCCAGCTCCTTCTTTATTTCCTCGTCTACCTCATCGTCCGTGACCGTGGTATCCACAGCCTCTACCTTGATGCCCTTGTACTTTCCCAGCTCCACGGGAGGCTTAAGTGCAACTTCAGCCGTATAGATGAAGGGCTTGCCTTTCTCTATCTGAGTCACATCTATGCTGGGTCTTGACACTATATCCTCTCCGGACTCCTTTACTGCCTCGGGATACGATTCATTGATAAGTGCTTCGGCAGCCTCCTCATAGAACACTCCCGCGCCGTACATCTTTTCTATAAGCTGTCTCGGAGCCTTACCCTTTCTGAATCCGGGTATGCTTATGCGTCCTCTCTGCTTGAGATATACCTTCTGTATGGCACTCTCCAGCTCCTCTGCTCCCAGCTCAACGGTAAGCTTGGCCATGCTGTGCTCTAACTTTTCCACCTGTACACTCATCTTAAATATATTCCTTTCAAAAAAATTTGCCCCTGATTTTTAGCGCAATACAACTGCATATTCTATCATCAATACTGTATTGAATCAAGGACTTTTCTTGCCGTTTCGGCATCGACAAGTGCCGTGACGATCTCTCTGCCAAACTCCACCGCGCATCCCATGCCCCTCGCGGTTATTATCCTGCCGTCGGTGACCGCCTTTGCCGCAGCGTCATAGTCAGCCCCCTTAAGATACTCTTCGTTCCCGGGATAAACGGTTGCCTTTTTTCCGGCAAGCAGTCCCATAGCCCCTAATATCCTCGGAGCCGCGCATATCGCTGCCAGATATTTGCCCTTATTATTTACGTCCAGTATAATATCCCTTACAGCTTCGGAGCTTTCAAGATTTACCGTGCCCGGCATACCGCCCGGGAGCATGAGCATATCAATCCCGTCAGCATCCAGCTCAGACAGCTTCGTGTCTGCCTTTACCATGATACCGTGAGCACCATTTACCTCTCCGCTTCCCGATACAGACACCTTTGTCACCTCGACACCGGCTCTTATCGCTATATCAACAGGTACTATCGCCTCCGACTCCTCGAATCCCTCAGCCAGAAGTACCGCCAGCCTCTTTCCCATGATACTGCCTCCTTTTCTTTTACCGGATGCCCGGTTTATGGTAATATTTCAGTAACCGTCTTTTCATACATGATATCACTGCACAGGAGATATTGTAATGGATAATATAGAAATAGAAAAGAAGTGGAGAGTCGCGCATCTTCCCGCGGATCTGGACACATACGACAGCATCGATATGGAGCAGGCTTATCTTAATGAGCATCCCACGGTGCGGATACGCAGGGAGAACGATACCTACTTCCTGACCTACAAAGGCATAAGCGATAACGATGTGTCGCATGTCGAATATAATCTGCCGCTTACCTCCGAAGCTTTCGAGCATATGCTGCCAAAGCACGACGGTCGTATAATAAGGAAAAGGAGATACATCATTCCTTTGGATATTGAGGCAGAAGGGGTGTCTCTCAAAGCTGAGCTGGATGTCTTTGATGCACCCTTCAAGCCGCTCGTTATAGTAGAGGTGGAATTTCCATCAGTAGCCGCTGCGGAGAACTTCATCCCGCCTGAATGGTTCGGAGAAGAAGTGACCCATGACAAACGATTCAAGAATGCGGTGATAGCCATAGATCCTTCGATAGACCCCTCTGAAATGCTGTGATATCGTATCTGCATATATACTTTAACACGCTCCTCTCGGCTAAGCTCAAGGAGCTGCCATGAACAGTTACTTGATATCTTGTCAAAGTATTGTCCCGTAGCCCCACGACAAGCGCGTGGCTCGGCACTGAACAGTAATGATATCTTTCTTTCTTAATCATGTCTTGTAAGACAGTATATTATGAATTTGGTATTTGTGACAAAATATCTGCCTGCGAGTCTCTTAGGCTCCGTTATCAGTCTGTAGAGCCATTCCAGTCGTAGCCTTTGCATAAAAAGCGGTGCTCTCTTTTTTGTCCCCGCCAGAAAATCAAATGCCGCTCCGACTCCCATCATCACACCCTTGAAAAGCTTCTTATGAGAAGCCATGAACAGCTCCTGTACCGGAGCACCAAGCCCCACCCAGACTATATCCGGTGAAGCATCGTTTATGATCCTGACGATCTCCTTTTCTTCACTTTCCGACAGCTTTCCAAACGGAGGGGCATAGGCTCCCGCTATACACAAAGAAGGATATCTGCGTTTCAGTTCCCTCTTCAATGCACTCAGTGTCTCCGGTGTGGAGCCGTAAAAGAAATGCTTTACGGAGCCGTCGGATGTCTCCTTCATGACCTCCCGCATAAAGTCCGGCCCGGCTACCCTGCGGGCTCTCGCATTACCTGATGCCCTAAGTCTTGCAGCTACAGGAGCTCCGTCGGGAAAAGTGATATCCGAACCGTCAAGTGCTTCCCTGTATCCATCATTCTCTACAGCCGTGACAAGGGTATGGACATTGGAAAAGCAGATATATCCACCGGAAAAATCATTGAGGTGTCCGAGAAAAAAGGGAACCGCTTCCGCAATATCGCTGATTGCGTATCTGACACCAAATACGGTATCTTCCTGCAATGCCCTACAACAGCCCATTTCCGATCAGCTCTTCTTCCACTATCTTTTCAGCCGCACGATCTATGGAGCTCCCTGTAAACGATGCCGCACAGAAGTCCTCTCTGAGTCTCTTTCTCATCCCCTCATACGGTCTTATCATGTCAAATAACTCTCTGTAGGTCATATGAAACATCTTACCGTGAAGGATACCCTCGTATATCACGTTATTCGGGCTGACATCATTATCAAGCATAAAGAAATGCAGCCATTGTTCAAAATCATCCTGCTTCATACCTTCCTCCGTCCCGCATATGTCAGGCCGCCTGACACATATTCTTATAAATAGATTATATTATTTGAAAGCGATTATTGACATACCCAATTTTGAAATTGTATAATATCGCTTGCACGTTACGAAATAAGGTGCGATATGGCGAGATAGCTCAGTTGCAAAATCAGCCGGTGGCTGATTTTGAGAGCCGTTTAGGAGTGCTGTGCACGACTGGCTCCGTAAGAGCACGCGGTTCACCTTATTTTAGCAACTGTGTCAGTGCAATTTGGCGAGATAGCTCAGCTGGCTAGAGCACGCGGTTCATACCCGCGGTGTCGAGGGTTCAAGTCCCCCTCTCGCTACTCAGTTAAGAAGTCGGGAAATGCTTTATTTTAGGCACTTCCCGTCTTTTTTTCTTCGAGCTGATAGTCCGAAAAATTGAAAACTTTTGAAAACACTTCCTCGCAAGCCCGCTTCTTTTCAGCGTTTTCAGCCATTGAGTAGTTGTAATGTTCCTCGTTCACCTTCTCTGAATGACCGAGCATCTCCGCTACAACCTTTTGCGGAAGGACAGTATTCAATAAGAAAGATATTGTCCGTCTTATGCCATGGATTGAGGTCTTTCTTATGCCGGCTTCATTTGCCCTGCGGTCTACTGCACAGCTTATGTCGTGACCGGTGTACCGTTTGCCATTCTCTCGCGAAAATACAAAACCGTCAGGATCATATATACCCGTCTGCCTCACCTTATCCAGCAAAGCCCGTATTTCGTCTGTTAGCGGTATAACACGGTGCTTCCCGTTCTTCGGCTCACCTATTACTATTTCACTTGGCTTATCCGAGTAATCCAGACGATGTTCTGAATAATCAACGTGTATACAGTCCTCGTCTATATCCGACCAATGCAGCGCGGATATCTCCCCCACCCTCATACCTGTAAGTATCGCAAGCTCTATTGCATAGTTTGGCATATACTTAGGGTGTCTCTTCTGCTGAACTATCACAGCATCATACAACATCTTTAGTTCCTTTGTTGTCAGGACACGCTCCGAATCTGGCTTAGGCGGGGTATACTTGCAGGTAGATAGCAACAATAGTCTGTCTACAAGTTCTGCCGGATCATCTGTTATATACCGGCTTCGTCGAGCATATGCAAAAGCCTGTCTGACATACCCTAACACATTTCCAGCACATCTTTCCGCCAAGTCATGCTTTTGTATAATATCTGTAAGCATTAGTTCCAACTTTGGTGCCGTAACCTCGCAGATCAGCATCTTATCAAGCTCGGTTCCCTTGATATAGTTGTCATAGTCCCTTTCATATCTACGTATGGTCGAAGGAGACAGACTTCGCTTTTTGTTTGATGCTCCTACAAATTTCCTTTTGTAATTGACCCACTCCGCATATAGCTCAGCAAAAGTCATAATTGAAGCTCCGCTGCTGATCTTATAGTACGCCAAAAGAAATTTATAAAGATCTGTCCTTGTCTTCTTTTTTATGTGACGTCTTCCGTGGGGCTTTGTTCTATCCGGTATGTAAGTTGACCACCTCCCATCCTTTGTCTTTGTTATCTTGTAATGATGTACTTCTTTGAGAATTTCTTTCATTAGAGCCTCCGAATCAAGGTCTCTAACGTTGCTCAAAGAAATAATACCACAATTCACATAGAAAGAGAGAATGGAGTCCATGTTATCCGTATTTAGTTTTAACACAGGCATGTCCTCCTTTCTCATCTATTCCCATCGACTGGGTGAACTACTCCGTTTCCGAATTCTTAAGCAAACGTTCGTAACTAACTTCCATTCCCGAAAACGGGGCAACATCTTCTTTCTACGACCTAACTGTCTCAGCCTCTGACGGGGTCTGAGACTGTTGTTTACTGTCCTTGACTGTTACGGATAAGGTCTGACCCTATTGAGGCTTGTCTTATACTGCTACAGATAACTTCCGCGCCTGTTCCTCAAAGCACCACAGAACATCTTCAGCTCTCTTTTGGGTCATACATAACCTTTTTATCATCGCTGTTTCTTCTGTATAGCCCCACTCGTTACACGTAGGATTTGACATTTCATCAGAAGAATATGTCCTCTTTTATCAAAAAACCATCTTTCTCTAATTTCTCCAGACCAGACACGTATTATTCATTTTCATTAAGAAGGAACGATATCACACCATACATATCAAAAGATTCCGGTCTCAACGAACCCGCGGCCTCCTGGATTTGTAAGGCTTCGTCCCGTATTTGTTCTACTTTGGTGTATTCACCAAGTCTACGAATGGCATCAACATTATCTCTAACTGCTCTAATACAAATGGTCTCCAACTGATTTATGACGCTTTTATCAAGACTGATAAATTCCTTCGTATGATTACGATCATGCACCGTCATGTATAAACCCCCGGTATTGTGTAATTCCTTCATGAAGTCATAATTTCTATTACATGTTTCTTTTAGTTTCTCTAATGCCGCCCTATCATATTGTTCACGAACCTTGAAAGAAATGGTAATATGTGTTCCCCTATTCCAGCTGTTACCTTTTTTCTCTGCATCCCATACAAGCACTTGATTACAGGTATACTGCTGCCGTAGATACTGCTCACAGAGTATGTCTGCCCTATAACATGGGATATTTGCTTGCCACCTATCGTTTCTTAAATTCGGTTTTGGGAAAACACCATATGATCTTGTTGAAAACGGCTTTTCTACTATTCTTGCAATTATGCCTTCACTGCATTGGTTTTCTTTGAGTAGTTCTTCGTCTTCCTTGCGGAATATTGGTTCAAGTTCATCGAGCATGTCCCACGCTATTCTTTCTCTTACATCTGTCGAACAGAGATCAGCAACCTTTCTGTTCGGAAACATCTTTTTT
>JAGBNR010000141.1 GCA_017634315.1 Lachnospiraceae bacterium | reverse complement strand
ATGATGATAAATGCCGACTACGACACTAAAGCCGGCGGACAGATAGGCTTTGCCTTTATTCAAAAGATCGTAGCCGATTACAGCGTGGGCACCATAGATGCCACGATAGCACCTCTGGAATCCATCGAGGAGTTTGCAGAGAATCAGGCATACGGCGATCTCTCGGAGCTCCTTCCCGATGGAATGTACGAAAAGCTTAAAAAAGACGGATACGACTTCATATATGTTACCTATGAAGATCCCGCAACGGGAGAAAAGCATGAATATCCCGCCGCGGTTGACATAACCTCAACTCCCTATATAGAAGAGGGCTTCACCGACCTCTCCGGGGAGCATCATCCCTACTATGACGGCAGATGTTACTATGCGATAAGCCCCAATTCATCGCATCCGGACACCTGCATAGCCTTTCTGTCCTATCTTCTTGATATATAGCAATCACTTCTACCTATCATTCAGAAATCGATCTCCTTTTTCTCAAACAGTGCAGTTGTAACAAGCAGTACACCTCCGAAATAGATAGCAAATCCGAGCACCAGTTTGAGTACAGCCATTCCGGCAGATCCGAACAGAAAGTCCGTCAAAGCATTATCAGCAAGACCCGCATAATGGAGTCTGTCTATATGGGACTTTCTTATAGTTTCATTAAGAGCAAGCAACAAAGTAGAGTTCGGAACCATCACAAGCAGTGTCACAAGCGAAATGAGGCTTAACGGAATGTTGTTGGTTATATACAGCACCATCGACGCCAGTGCTATATATCCGACCGTCTTATAAAAACTGATAAAAGCCGAACCGAACCATACTCCGGCAAGAGTATGGTCAAATACCATCCCAAGAGCAAGGAACTCAAGCGAGCCAAGCAGTACCAAAATCGCGTACATTACTCCAAGCACAATAGTCACATCCAGAAGCTTGGCTACAATAACCTTGGTACGCGATATTCCCCTGCCTATCGCAATAACATAACATGCTGATTTGAAGTCATCGGCATACA
This sequence comes from Lachnospiraceae bacterium, assembly GCA_017634315.1. Classification (GTDB taxonomy): domain Bacteria; phylum Bacillota; class Clostridia; order Lachnospirales; family Lachnospiraceae; genus NK4A144. Next base: position 5,874 of record JAGBNR010000141.1, on the reverse strand, counting down.
CGGCAAAGAAGACAACGATCGAAGTAACAATGGAAAATATGTTAAGCTTCCCGATCAATTCACTGATCCCCACCTCTGATTCGGGATACAGTATATGCTTAACACCCATATTGATCAATATATACAAAAGAATTATCAGATAAAGTAAAATAACGGTCTTTTTTCTTAATATTCTGTTGATGTCAGCTAGAATCAGTTTTCTCATAGTTCCAATTCCTTCCTGTTAAACACCTCCATGCTGATCAGGATAAAGGCGACAATATACGCGATCACTGCGATGGCCGGCACGATCCAGTTTTTTCCCGCTGCATAATTTGCAAATGCCTGATCGATCTGTCCGATCATTGAAATATCAAGCAGGGGTATCCTTAACTGATCCTGAACCCATCCCAATGCCATCTCTGTAAATGATATCATGATCACTTCCACGATCATCCCCACGGAAGCACTCCATGTGATATATACAAAGATGGATGCAAAGCCCATATAGCTTATATTCTTAAGACAGTATGACAGGTTTAAGAGGATAGCCCTCTCCATTTGGAGCGGCGTAGGTGTGACCATGTAATATGCCATAGTGATCAGATCAAGCGCAAAAAAGAAAACATACATAAATACAGTAAGGATAACCCCGTCAAGAAATTTGGATACTACTATCTTTCTCCTGGACATTCCCCTTCCTATGGCAACGACCCATGCGCCTGACTTTAGTTCATCTGCATAAACCGCCATAAATACAGGTATGGCAGCAATATAAGCGGCAACAAATCTGTACGTGAACTGATTATCGGTATATATATCTTCAAATCCGCGATTGCCCTTTTTAAGCACGGTGACAGTTATCAGGAACAAAAGAGCAGGAAGTATATAGAACCCGGTCTTGAGCAGAACCCTCCTGATATCGGTCCATATTAGTCTTATCATTCGGTGCTTCCTCCAACAAGTCTGAAATAATAGTCCTCAAGGGTAGACTTCTCAGCCAACTCCCTTGTTATCTTCACGCCTCCTTCGCCGAGGAGCTGTCTGGCTCTTTCAAGATCATCCACTTCTATCTCTATTACGGATTTCTTTTCGTTAAGGTCGTCCTGCGTGATCTCCTTCACCACGATGCCTTCATTTACTATTCCGAATCGATCGGCGGTATGCTCCAGCTCTCCAAGGATATGTGACGATACGATCACGGTCATACCATATTCTTCCCTGAATCTCTTTATCATATTTCTGACATCCGCGATACCCTGCGGATCAAGACCGTTGGTGGGCTCATCCAGAATAAGGATCTCCGGATTGCCGAGCAGCGCATTCGCAATACCAAGCCGCTGTCCCATGCCGAGTGAAAATGTTTTGACGGGTTTCTTGACGTTCTGAAGACCTACTATCTCCAAAACCCTGTCGATCTCCTCCTTCGCGTGTCTGTGCGGTATACCCTTTACGGATGCAAAATACTTAAGATTGTCTCTGGCTGACAGATAATTAAAATACTTTGCACCGACAAAAAAGCCGACTTTGTTACGGTTAGCATACAATTCACTCTTGGTCCGGCTTCCTGCTATCGATACCGTACCCTCCGTTATTTCGGACAGACCCAGTATCATTTTAAATATAGTGGTTTTGCCCGCTCCGTTTCTGCCGACAAGACCGTATATATCGCCTTTGTTGACCTGCATATTAACGCCTTTCAGCACGGCATGGCTCCCGTAATCCTTTTTTATGTCCTTAAGTTCAATAACTGCTTCACCCATAATGGATAGTCCTCCTGTTTACCAAACTGCAATTCTTTTATCCGAAACGACATACATGCCGTCTCCCTCATTTATATCATACGTATCGTCAAACTCATCAAACTGTGACAGGGTCACATTGATCCTGTAGAAGTCCAGCGGATGTTCGTCATCTGAAAATAAAATCTTTTCCTCTTCAAGCAATCGCTGTACTGCCCACATTTTCGCGTAGTGCCTGAAGTATGCATCGTAATCAAATCCCGGGATCTTTTTAGCCAGCTCCAGAGTAACTCTTACACCTCCCATATCAGCCGTTGCTTCTCCCTGCACCATGCTTCCGTTATAAACTCCCGAACCGTTGTATGGCTTAAGTGTCAAGTAAAACATTGCAACTTTTGATGTCGCGTCTTCAAAGGCTTTCTGATCCTCTTTGGGAAGCCATTCTTTTTCAATACCGTCCTTATCATATTTAACTCCGCCATTATCAAAACCGTGTGTGATCTCGTGTCCGACTATCGAGCCTATACCGCTTAAGAGCTCCTCATCAGTCATTCCCGAATAATACGAAGGATCATTCAGAATACCGGCCAGAATGTATATGCCATTGGTCTGCGGACTATAAAAAGCATTTGTCTGAGTGGTGTTTAATTCATACAAATAAGGACTCCACTCACTTCTGTCCACTTTTCCGGCTGTTATCTGTGCTCTTTTCATAATTTCGAATCTGTAAACGTCATAGTGAGTTTCAAGGAAATTGCCGCCAGCTTCGGCACTGAGCAGGTTCAGATCGGAATAATCGGCTTCATCCTGATATACTACATGGATCTTGATTGCATCCAGCTTTTCAAGACACGCTTTTTTGCCTTCCTCCGAGAGCCAGGCTTCATTCGCAAAGATATTCCTGTACTCATCGACGATATCTTCGGTCATCTTATATAGTCTGTCATATGAATCGGGATCTATGTATTTTTTCACATATTCGGCATCGATCGCACCCTGAAGCGAAGTTTTGGCAAGCAGACTGTCAAATATATAGCTCTCATGCTTCTCCTCTTCCGATCGTCTGTCGGGCATAGGGGTAACATCCTTTTGCTCATCACATTTTTTAAAGAAATCATAAGTATCTTCATCCAGATATGGACCGGCATCGACAACATATCTGAGTATGCACATTGCCTTTATCTGTTCAAGATTTCTCGCGCACAGTTTATCAAGCATCTTGATATAGTCCGAATCCGCTGTAAACCTGCTGCAATCACCGAATCCCCAATTATCCAGGTATTCGATCACAGGATAGTCACCCTGAATATATCTGATCTGCTCCCGAGTATATGTCACATCTTCCTCGTCTTCATCTTTTAAGTCCTTTTCAAGACCGATCAATACTTTTTCAAGTTTATAGTTATTCTGAAGCAGCCTGATGATCGAATCTTCATCATATCCCAGTCTGGTAAGCACATTTTCAGCCTTATGCTCAAGTGCGACCATCTTAAACATGGAGTGCGAATTCACGCTGAAATAAGACTCGTCCTGCTCAAGAAGAAGCGGTGGCTTCGACAGTCCTACATAGTATGAGTCCGGTTCCACTTCCGATCTTTCCATACTGGTTACTGATAAGGGTGCTATGCCCAACGGGTTATTCTTAGTGTCCGTGATCCAGTCATAGAGTTCTTCCACTGTCGTAATGTCCTCTATGGCATTCACGTAGGGACGCAGCGGCTCAACCCCCAGAGTGTTCCTGAGTCCCGTATTTTCAGCCATGTCCACAAACTTACGTACTTCCTCGATATTCTTGCCTGTAACGGAATCGTCATTGATCAGTTCACGTTTCCGTTTACGAACGGTTTTTACCATGCTTTTCAGCATAGATCCGTCAAAATCTTCCTTAAGATACAGTTCCTTGTTTGCAGCTGCTGCAAAGTCATCCTTTAAGGACACCGGTGTATCTTCCTTAAAATATCCCTTGATGTCCGAGTCGATCCATCCTGTTGTCTTGTCCGGAACGACGGACTTTATGTCTCTTTTTATCTCCTCTTCGATATTAAAGGAATCAGCAGAGCTTCCTTCGTCCGTCCCTTCCATTTTATCAAGTGTCGCACAGCCGGGTAATACGGTCATAGCAGCCACAAGGATCAGTGCTATCAGTTTCTTTTTCATCTTTTCCTTCCTTGGTGTATAAAGTTTTTTGCAACCGCATATGGCATCGTTGCAATTCGACTGTAACAGTAACTATATCACATCCATAACATCATTAAGGGATGCGACTTCTATTACTTCAATGCCCTTGATATCCAGGAGAGATCTGTGATTTGCCCTGGGCACTATGACTCTCGTAAAGCCAAGCTTCTGAGCCTCTATGACGCGACGCTCACACATGGATACAGCTCTTACCTCACCGGAAAGACCTACTTCACCGAAGGCTGCGGTATCCTTGTCCACCGGAGCCTCCTTAAATGAGGAAATAATGGCGATGACTACCGCGAGGTCAGTCGCCGGTTCAGATACCCTCATGCCTCCCGCGATGTTCACATATGCATCGGACTGGGATAGCCTGAGCCCCACACGCTTTTCAAGTACAGCCATCAGCAGGCTTACCCTGTTGTAGTCAAGCCCGGTCGCCTGTCTCTTCGGAAATCCGAAATTAGTGTCGGTCACAAGAGCCTGTATCTCTATCAGAAGTGGTCTCGTTCCTTCCATAACACAGGTTACTGTATTGCCGCTTGCTCCTACCGCTCTGCCCGAAAGCATATATTCAGAAGGATTCTCTACCTCGCGCAGACCGTCCTGCCGCATCTCAAATACGCCTATCTCATTCGTAGAGCCGAAACGATTCTTTACTGCCCTGAGTATACGATAGCTCCCCTGCAGGTCTCCCTCAAAGTAGAGCACCGTATCCACCATATGCTCAAGCACCTTGGGGCCTGCGACCGAGCCCTCTTTAGTCACATGACCTACAAGAAATATCGAGATGCCGAGTCCCTTGGCTACACGCATAAGCACTGCGGTCGATTCCCTCACCTGAGCCACCGATCCCGCGGCGGACTCGACTCCCGCGTTCATCATGGTCTGTATCGAATCCACCACGACAAATTCAGGCTTCTTTTCTTCAATGATAGCTACGGCATCGTCGAGTGAAGTATCGCACAGTAGCGAAAAGCCTGCGCCAAAGTCACCCAGTCTCAGCGCACGCATCTTTATCTGTTTTTCAGATTCCTCGCCGGATACATATAGGATATTTCTTCCTGCAAGAGAGATGTATCTCGCAGTCTGTAATAGAATAGTGGATTTGCCTATGCCGGGATCACCGCCCACCAGCACCAGAGAGCCCTGTACTATGCCTCCGCCGAGCACGCGGTCAAACTCCTTCAGACCGCTGCCGGTGCGCTGTTCATCGGTAAGCTCGATCTCATCAAGCGATACCGGCATGAGCCGGTTCGTACCGCGCATCGTAGCGGATAAAGCGGATCGACCCTGCTTCGTCCCGCCTGCAGCAGCCCTTGGTGCCTCGGTCATGGTATTCCACTCATGACAGGCAGGACACTGTCCGAGCCATTTGGTGGACTCATAACCGCAGTTTTTACAAAAGAATACCGTATCAGACTTGTTCTTGGCCATGCCTCAGGCTTTGATTACCTCTACGGCCACCTTGCCCGCTCCCTGAAGCTCTATGCCGAATGACAGCTTGCCGCCGAGATTGGAGGTGATCACTCCTATGCTTGCCCCCGAGATCTTTACATCGTAGCTTGTCTCGGGCTCCACTCCGACCGTGATCTGGGCATCTTCGCTGCCCTCTGCCTGAAATACGAGTCCGGTGCCGGTCTTTTTGAGTCCGGTCACATTGGTGCCGGGTACCGATTCATACACAAGCATACCGTCACCCTCCAGCCTTGTGATCTCGTTAAAGGTCTTTACCTTATAGACCACTCCGCCGGCTTTGAAGTCCTCCTGCTTTTTCTTCTCGGAAAGAGTATAGTCTCCGAAAGCAAGTGTACCGTCCGTCTCACTTCTTATGAGCTCTGCTGCCATTTCTTCCTCCTTGTGGTTTGAATAGTATTTTATCATCCTTTACGGTGACGCTCACACTGTCACCGCTCTTTACTTTGCCTGTAAGGATCTCCTCAGCCAGCGCATCCTCGACCTCGTTCTGTATCAT
>JAGBNR010000140.1 GCA_017634315.1 Lachnospiraceae bacterium | reverse complement strand
CTGTTCTTCTGCAAGCTGCACATCAGCAGCCTCAAACATTGCCGCTATATCCTCAGGAGAAAGCTCTTCTGCCTTATTCTCTACCACTGCTTCAGATATCGGCTCCGGCTCGGGCTCCATCTCCACAAAAGGCTCGGGGATCGGCTCCGGCTCAGGGATCGACTCAGGCTCGGGCTCTATCTCTACAACAGGCTCGGGGATTGGCTCAGGCTCGGGAAGCGGCTCCGGCTCTGCCGGAATCTCCGTTGGTTCATCCTGCCGAAGTTCCGCTTGCGGAACTTCCTGAGATTCTGGCGTAGCCAGAAGCTCCGCTGGCTCAGCATCCTTAAACATCTGCGCAAGCTCAGCAGCACTGAAATCGTCATCAGGCTCACTAACAGGCTCAGGCTCGGGCTCCATCTCCACAACAGGCTCAGGGGTCGGCTCCGGCTCTGCCGGAATCTCCGCTGGTTCAATATCTTCTATATTAAGCTCCATGGGTTCGGGCATGACATCAGGAGCCGCCATCGTATCAGGTACGACAGGTGACTCCATATTTATGCTCGCCTCTTTTTCTTCTACCGATCTTAATAATTGATCAAGGTAGTCTTCATCAGAACTCATTTTTTGTTATTGTATTCCTTCATCCAACTAATGAAGTCGTCTATTTCAATCGGCTTCGAATAGAAGTACCCCTGAAAGCTGGTTATCTTGAAATTCTTTTTCAGATAGTCCTTCATCCGCTCCGTCTCAATTCCTTCCACACAGCAGTTTATATTCAGTCTTGAAGCACAGTTTGTGATAGCCTCAAGCAGACACTGTCTGGGAAAGTCCTTCTCTATATCATCAATAAACGACTTGTCTATCTTTATCTGATCTACCGGAAGACTGATGAGCAGTCCCAGTGCCGAATAGCCCGTGCCGAAATCATCCAGAGCCGTCTGCATACCGCTGCTCTTGAAATAGATCATATCATTTCTTAGAGAATCCACATCCAAAAGCTTGCATCTCTCCGTAAGCTCCAGCTTCAGATTTCTGGTATCAAATCCTTCTTCCTCGATCAGCTTTTTAAGATCAGTCTTGAAGTCAACTCTCTGCAGCTGAGGATAGGCCAGGTTGACATTAACAATAAAATCCGGATCAAGCTCTATGATCCTTTTTGCGTCATTCATAGCCGTACGGATGATAAAGCTGCCCAGCTCATAAAAGGCCGCATCCTTCTCAAGCCATGGTATGAATGTATTTGGCGGAACGATGTTGCCGTTTTCATCCCTGTAGCGAATAAGTGCCTCCATACCGACGAGTCTCTCATCGTCCGCAGCCACTATGGGCTGATACACAAGATAGAAGCCCGTGCATCCGTTGGTGATGCTGTTGCGTATCTTATTCAGCGAAGAAAGATGCGCCCGGCTCTTCGCCTGCATTTCTTCATTATATACGAGAAGCTCCATTCTGTTTTCAGCCTTTGCCTGTGCCATCGCATACTGCACGCTGTTGTATACGGATGAGGCATCAAGGCTCATATCCGTAACGTGCATCGCTCCGCCGCAAAGATCAAGCTCTGTATGAAGCCCGTCCACAGTGATGTCATTTTTAAGAAAATCCTTTAATCCGTCAAAGAGCTCGTGAACCTCTCCGGTTGTATGCTCATCCTCTTTCACTATATAGACGAACTTGGTCCCGTCTCCCCTGAAAAACGTCCCCTTTGCCTTCCTGCCCTGCAGCCACTCCGCGACCTGTTTCAGCACCTTATTGCCTTCATCAAACCCATACATGCTGTTGAAGTCGAAATAATTCCTTAGCCCCACCTCGGCAACCACAAAGGGATCCTGATCCATAAGATATCTTTTTACGGTGTATATCAGATTGGTCCTGGAATAAAGACCTGTCACGGGATCGATCGTATCCGGTCTTTCGTAATTTCTGATCGACCCCACAAAGAAGAGAGGCTTCCCGTTATCATCAGTTATCAGCCTTGCCTTGCATCCGGTGGTCTGATAGACACCCGAAGCATTTCTGACTCTTAATATGTAATCCAGAGTAGTGGACTCTCCACGTTCAAGTGCGTCTATCTGCGCCAGATACCTCTCGCGCTCATCCTCTACTATATAGCTCGCCCACAGATGCCCGGCATCCTTTAAATAAGTACCCGGCAGACCGAAATAATCCACTGCCTCCTTGGACCATCTGGATGTCTTCTCAGGTATATAATCAACAAATATAAATCTGTTCTCTATGCACTCCGAAAGTGCGTCAAAGACCACATCGAGATTCCCTCCCGAAAGTGCCTTTAACACCTTGCTGTCATTTTTGAACAGACTGTCTGAATCTATCGTAAGTACAAGTTTCATAGTCAGAATTTTATCAAAGCGAGTGTAAAAATACAATACTGCCGGAATCTGCTCCCACAGCTACTCTGTACCAGCCCTTATCCATACCCCTGTAGTCTGAGCAGTCTCTTATAAGTATCTTATTGCCAAGCATTTTTTCATACAGATCAGTATCATATTTGAAAGCAACGAAATTACCGTCACCCGGAATGTACTTTATCCCTCTTTCCCTGAATGCATTTTCCAATATCATCCTCTTCTCTTTGATATATGCCTTTGAGCGTCCCAGGTATTCGTTACGACCCGCCCACGAAAATACTGCTTTACCCACTTCCTCCGCAAACACGGATATATTCCACTCCGGGAGCAGACTTCCTGCATGAGCCATGATTTCCTTATTCCCACTCATCATATATCCGAGTCTTACACCCGCCACGGCAAAGGATTTTGTCACCGAGCGTATGACAATTAGGTTGTCATAATCTGATATTATGTCAATTAAACTGCAGTCGTCACCACGTACACACAGTTCTATAAAGCTTTCATCCACAATGACAAAGCATCTCTGTCTTTCAGCCACCGACAGCAGCCTGATAAGCATTTCCTTCCCTGTCAGCCTGCCTGTCGGATTGTTCGGATTTGTGATGATCACCGCATCAGGCTGCACCCTTGCCATCATCTCTGTCAAATGCTCATCCGCGACATATCCCTCTGCTTCATCCATTTCGCCAAATATCACCTCTGAGCCTGAAAATGCTCTTTCATAGCCGACAAAAGACGGTACAGGTAAAAGGAGCCTCTTTCCGGAAAATAGTCTTCCTAAAACCGATATCAATTCGGATGCCCCGTTTCCGCAGATAATGTTTTCGTAACCGAGTCCGTAGCACCTGCCTATCATTCTTCTGAGACTGCGGCTCTCATATTCAGGATACTCATCTATCCTGTCTCCTGCATTTCTTATTGCCTCGGCTATGATGGCAGGCGGTCCCAGAGGGTTCATATTTACGGAAAGATCATATACTATCTCCTTACCATATATATCTCCGCCATGATGTATTTTATTCATTTCTTATTGCCGTTCCATTTTTTCTATTGAAAATGCTGTCTTTTTGGTTTAATATGACTTAATGGAGTAATTCCTATAGGTTTTTATTCAGGAGGTTATATCATGAAATCAGAGCTTACAATTCAGTTTGCCGGGAAAGACAGTAAAGAGTCTGATCTTGTTGCGGCAGCAAAGGCCGATTACAAGGCAAAGGGGAATAAACCCGCTGACATCAAAAAGCTTGCACTTTATGTCCAGCCCGAGAATTCGATCGTTTACTATGTGGTAAATGATGATTTCGAAGGCGAATTCCAGCTTTAATAAGTTTCATTTACTGATTGAAAGAGCCGCAGCCTTTGGCTGCGGCTCTTTTACACTCTATATGTTTTACTGATATCATTACTCCTTGATGAGATCATCAACGACACGCACAAGATTGCCGATCTCGGGCTTTGAGAGCTGTGCATCGGCTCCGAGCTGCTCACCCTTTCTTCTCATTTCCTCATTCACAAGCGATGAGAAAATAACTACCGGAAGCTTCTTTGTAGCGTCTGTGCTCTTGATGAGCTTGGTAAGTCTGTGTCCGTCCATTATCGGCATCTCTATATCAGTGATGACACATCTGACCTTATCCGTTATATCCCCCTCCTGCGCAGCCTTCTCAATGAAGTCCCATGCCTCCTGTCCGTTCACACAGTCGATAAGATTAACGTACCCGGCTTCCTTGAGCTAATCGGAGATCAGCTTATTAAGAAGCGCGGAATCCTCAGCCATGAGAATGGGGATATCGCTTCTTTCTCTCTCTCCGAGCTCCTTGATCTCTTCGACCCTGAGACCTGTCTCCGGCGCGATGTCGGATACTATCTTCTCAAAATCAAGGATGATGACCAGCTTATCATCGTACTTGACGATGCCCGTAGATACACCTACGTCAGCATTGTTGACCGTTGCATTCGGCTTTATGATCTCTCTCCATGAAACCCTGTGGATACCTGCTACAGAATCTACATGAAACGCAATATCGAGTTTATTAAAGTTTGTGATGATGAACAGCCCCTTGTCATCCTGCGAACCTCTCTGCAGGCAGTTCTTTAAGTTGATAGCTGTGATCATGGTATCTCTCGGCATGAATATGCCCTCGATACTGGGATGAGCATTCGGCACGGGAGTAACCGGCTGATACGGGATGATCTCGCTTATCTTGGCTACGTTGATGCCATAGCAATTATCATCCAGCATAAACTCAAGTATCTCCAGCTCGTTTGTGCCGTTCTCAAGAAGTATATTGGTATCCATGGAATCTCCCCTCTACATAATTATTGCTGAAACAAGCATATCAATTATAACTTATATGTCGATTTCTTTCAACATTTCTTATCATACCTGCGTTACTTGAAAAAAGTATTGATCCTGCGCTGCAGTACATAAGCCTCGGCATAAAGCGGGGCATTGTTCTCCACTCCCTCGCCCGTATCCTCAACCAAAAGACCCACATAGCAGTTGGCAATCTTCCACTCGTAAAAATTCAAATGATCCGTGGCCTGATATATATAGGGAGTAATGTCAAATATACCGGATTTACCGAGAGACTCATTCAAAGGAGTGCCCTCCCAGCGTTTAAGATACGCCACTATCTCATCATCCGCCACGCCGAAGATCTCCCCCGAGCCCGGTGACTGATAATACTTGATGGAGCCGTCGTTCAGAAACCTCAGCTGGGCAATATCATCCTCCTCGGCCTCAAAGTCAGTATAGCTGTAATTCTCCTTTAAAGAGGTCCATGACGAACCTATTATATTATTTTCAATGAGTCCGGCTTCGGGAACGGTCGCCGGTGCATCACTTGGTTTCACATTATCTGCGGCAAGGAGCGGATCGGTGACCTTTATACTGTTCTGAACCGATAATGCATTCTCCACCTTTGGTGCCTCTGCTTTTTGAGCATCATCCGCAGATCCTTCGGTACTCTCTTCAGATACCTCCTCCGTCTCTTCTTCAGTAACATCCTCGGTTGCCTCCGCTTTTTTGCCCGGCTCGATATGAAGAGCTTCCATTATGGACTCTCTCTTCATAAACACAAGCACTCCGATTATCACAATTATTGCCGCGATTATCGCAATATCTCCGAGTTTGCCTTTCATAAATATCATCCCTCTTAAAAAAATGGCCCGGTGATCTATAGATCATCAGGCCATGCTTGTAACTACTTTGCGTAATCAGTAACTCTTGATTCCCTTATCATACTTACCTTGACTGTACCGGGATACTGCATCTCATTCTCTATGCGCTTACTGATATCCCTGGCCATAAGTACCATATCTGAATCAGAAACCTGCTCCGGAACTACGATTACCCGGACTTCCCTGCCTGCCTGAATAGCAAAGGACTTTTCGACTCCCTTAAAGGAATCTGCAATATCTTCTAATTGTGTAAGCCTGTTGGTATAGTTCTCAAGTGTTTCTCTTCTCGCACCCGGTCTTGCGGCGGAAATGGTATCCGCAGCCTGTACCAGACAGGATATAAGTGATGTAGCTTCTGTGTCTCCGTGGTGAGACTCCACGGCATTCAATACCTCGGGCGACTCCTTGTACTTCCTGCAGATCTCCGATCCCAGCTGTACATGACTTCCCTCCATCTCATGGTCTACCGCTTTACCGATATCATGCAGGAGTCCGGCACGCTTTGCCAGTCTCACATCTATACCGCCGATCTCCGAAGCCAGCAGACCGGTAAGCTGAGCGACCTCTATGGAATGCTTCAGTGCATTCTGACCATAGCTTGTCCTGAATTTCATCTTTCCGAGGAGCCTTATGAGCTCAGGATGAAGTCCGTGCACACCGACCTCAAGTGAAGCAGCCTCGCCCTCTTCCCTGATCTGTGTCTCGACCTCCTTCTGCGCCTTCTCGACCATTTCCTCTATACGCGCCGGATGGATGCGACCGTCTACGATCAGACGCTCCAATGCTATACGCGCCACCTCTCTCCTTATCGGATCGAAGCCGGAAAGAATCACGGCCTCCGGTGTATCATCTATTATAAGATCCACACCGGTAAGTGTCTCGATCGTGCGGATATTTCTACCCTCACGCCCGATGATCCGCCCTTTCATCTCATCATTGGGCAGCTGTACCACTGAGATAGTCGTCTCTGCCACCTGATCGGCCGCACACCGCTGTATGGCACTTACGACATACTCCTTGGCCTTTTTGTCCGCTTCCTCTTTCGCACGTGACTCATACTCCTTTATCATCACCGCGGACTCGTGCTTTACATCATCTTCTACAATTTTTAAAAGATATTCCTTTGCCTGTTCAGAGGTAAGTCCCGAGATCTTCTCGAGTTCCTGTACGCGTTCCTCATTGAGCTTTGCTATCTTTTCTTTCTCCTTAGCAAGCTCTGCCTCTCTGGCTGAAACACTGGCTTCGCGCTTATCGACCGCATCTGCTTTCTTGTCAACAGACTCTTCCTTCTGCTGCACCCTTCTCTCAAGCCTTGAAACCTCAGCTCTTCTGTCTTTGACCTCTTTCTCGACCTCGTTCTGCTTCCTTATGGACTCTTCCTTGGCCTCGAGCAAAGCCTCGCGCTTCTTTTCCTCGGCTTCTTTGAGTGCATCGTCTATGATCTGTCTGGCTTTCTCATCAGCTCTTCCGATCTTGTCATTGAAGACATTCTTCGTATGATTAGAAGCAACAAATGCTGTAATGACGATAGCTGCTACCAGTACCACTGCACAGATGAGTAACAAAAATAACGTTGACATTGTACAGGAGTACCTCCTAATTAAGTTTTGGAATGTGGCACACTGATGCCCAGCATGACACAACTAAATATAATAAAATGAATTGTATATTATGTCAAGCAGTCTGACCCTCTCGAACTCTTCCTATCTCATCCGGGCATCAATATCGCTCACTCTGATCATGATATGATTGCCATCACCTGCCATCCTTGTTATCTTCATATTTACACTTACCGGATCATCGCCCTTCACGAGACGGTAATTCATATTGAAAATCCCCTGCTCATTCAGAGATTTTTCTACATTTTCTTTTGTAAAGGCCGAGATAAATGTGTCTATGTCCGCTACATACAGATGATTGATCGCGTCTGCCCTTGCCATTCTGAAGAAATCCTTCCCGTGTCTTTCCACGGCCACCTCTTCTTCTCCGATCTCCGAGGTGTATTCTATAAAATCCTCCGTGTCAAGATCGACATATGACAGGTTGAAATAGTCTGAAGCAAGCGTCCTTGAGATGCTCGCATATGATGTATCCGAGCTGTGATCCATGATCGTAAGGATCGCTATCGCGATCGCTACATTTCCGTTTACGGGATTCCTTGATATCCGGCGCACGAAAATACCGGCGGTTGTCCCATCCGGTAGTCTCTCATCCGATATTGAACGATCTGCGTCTTCTTCATTCCTTATCATTCTTCTGATAAAGTCTGTCCATTCATCATTCGAGTCTGAAGTCACCTCCACATATTCATCTGTGAGAGAATATCCAAAGGTTGTTTCGGCAAAAGCACGGAAGGACTGATTGCTGCGGGTGACCAGTGCCTTTTCCTCAATGGAGGTTCTGTCCACCTTCCTGTTTATCTCCATGATGGCCATGGGGATGGTATTGAAGAAATGCCTGAAGCTATCCTCTCCCTCACTGGTCACCACAGCGAGATCATAGAGATTGATACGGCCAACATTCTCGTAATATGAGGTTTCTTCCGGGTTTTCAAAGCCTATCTGTATACCCTTCTCGTACCTCTCCAGTATATCCTCCAGCGGCATGGGCTTTGCGTAGTAATAGCCCTGCAGCTTCGAGCAGCCTATCTCCCTCAAAAAGGTGACATGCTCCTTCTTTTCCACGCCTTCACATACGGTTTCCATGCCAAGGGCTGTGGCCATCCTCATGAGCTCAGTCAGGATGATCTTGGAGTTTTCTCCCTCATCCAGCCGCCTCATGAAGCTCATATCAAACTTTATCAGATCAAACTCAAGATCTCTTAGGACATCCAGTGAAGAATACCCGCTCCCGAAATCATCCATCCAGACCTGAAAGCCCAGCTCCCTGAAGCGTCCGACCTGCTTCTTCATGTATTCAAAATCGGAGCCGACTATACTCTCAGTGATCTCCATGGTCAGAAGATCATGACTTATCCCCTCAGCATCAACTCTCCTGCATACCTCATCCACTATATCGCAGGCTTCAAAATCACTTCTTGAAAGGTTTATGGACTGAGGCACAGCATGAAGTCCCGCTTTCCTGATCGTCTTGAGCTTTTTCAGTGCCTGTTCAAGTATGTACAGATCCAGCTTGTAGATAAGCTTCGCTTCCTCAAGTATCGGAATGAAATCACCCGGTGACATGAAGCCCTTTACCGGATCTATCCATCTCGCCAGTGCCTCCTCGTCACACACACTGCCGTTTATGGCTCTCACTATAGGCTGATAGTATACCTTTATCCAGCCTTCCCTGATCGCCTTATCGATATTGGAAATGATATGCTGCTGCTTTTCAACATCCTCCTGTATCGTATCATCATAATAACTGATGCCGGAGGTATACACCTTTTTGATACTGTCACAGGCCATCTTCGCCCTGTCGCACGCTATACTGACATGCAGCTCCTTCGGGCGGTTCCGATATACTCCCACCCTGACAGGCAGCTGATCCTCTCCGCCGATGCTTTCCCAATCTTCAAATATATGACGCAATGTGTCTTCCAGACCCTGCTCGTCAGTGTATACCGCGAAATGATCCTGCCCGAAACGGCTGCAGTTTTCCGTTTTGAAGTATCCGGTCAGGAGCTGCGCGAAAGACTGTAAAAGAGCGTCTCCCTTTTCAAATCCGTACTTTTGGTTGTAATACTTCATGCCGTACAGATCCACGAAAAGAAAGGCTGGCTTCCCTCCACTCTCAGCCATGGTCTGACAGCCTGACTCCGCCAGTTCAAAGAAATATGTCATGCTGGGCAGGCCCGTCAGATAATCATAGTTATTCTCTCCGTTTTTATCCATAATCCTTCATCGTCGATGTGTATTTCTCCATGCTTCCATCTTTTCATACAGATCTCCGTATATGGCGGCATTCTCTTTCATAACAGACTCTGTCGCCAGAGCAAAGGGCTCCAGATCAGGCTCATTAATCTTCATGCCCGCTTCCCTTAAGGCACCTAAAAGCTCCTCCGTCTGACTGCGGTTATTCTCCCTGTCTGCTACTGCTGAGTCAAGCGCAGCCTGACGGATGATCTCCCGGTCTCCCGGAGCCAGCCTGTTCCACACGGACTCTGATATCGTAAAGCACATTCCCGAATATATATGGTTTGTCACAGACAGATATTCCTGCACCTCGTACAGATTGTTATTATAGATTACGGGAATGGGATTCTCCTGTGCGTCATACGTTCCCTGCTTTAACGCAGGATACAGTTCAGAAAAAGAAAGCGGCTGGGGATTGGCTCCAAGTGCTGTCATGGTCGCCATTATGATGGGATTCTCAGGAGTCCTTATCACGAGTCTCTGCATATCCGCAGGCTTTTCTATCGGCTTGATTGAATTGGTCACACATCTGAATCCGTTGCAGTAATGAGCCAGCACCCTCATATTATTCTTTATAAGGAGCTTCTCTGCCTCAGCCTCCACATCGCTGTCCATGAATGCCCATGCCGTATCGAAATCCTCAAAGAGAAACGGCAGTGCCGATATCCCCATCTTTGGCTCATATGTGGCAAAATTGGAAGCATCGGTGATCACTATATCCACCTTTTTGGAATCAACCGCCAGAGCGTCTATAAGTGCCGCATCTCCGCCAAGCTGCCCGGATGGGTAGACAACGGCAGTTATCCTTCCATCCGTCTTTTCGGATATCTCATCCGCGAATTGCTTTGCAGCTATGTTTCTGGGATCTGTCTCCTGTGTAGAAACCCCTATCTTCAGGATCACACTGTCAATAGTATCGGAGCCTTTATTCCCACATCCTGAAAAAGCTGACAATGCCATAATGACAGATAATATAAGCGCGGCAATACTTTTTTTCATAATGTCTCTCCCTTCAGTCCTCCCTGAATCTTTCATCACTGTATCGCTCCATCCTTTTTTTCACATCCTCCATACAGGCTGTGATCCGGTTCATCGGTATATTGCAGAATATATCCACAAGCTTTGCATCCAGCTGAGTCCCGGCTACTAATTTCAGCTCGGAAATAGCCTCTTCATTGGCGTAGGAGGGCTTGTAGGATCTTGCCATGGTTATTGCCGAGAATGTATCAGCTACTGCCATCAATCGGGATGCCAGTGGGATCTGATCACCTTGCAGCTTATAATATCCGTTTCCGTCCACTCTCTCATGATGATACAGCACCCAGCCGGAGATCCTGTCAAAATAAGGCACCGATCCAAGTATCTTTACCCCGATCTCAGGATGTCTCTTCATCAGCTCCCATTCCTCAGCTCCAAGCTTCCCTGACTTGCCAAGAACCCTTCTTGATACTCCCAGCTTGCCTATATCTATAAGCAGGGAGGCATACTCCAGATCATTCGCATTTATCCTGATCCTGTATGAAAAAGGAAGATGATCGTACAGAAGCATACTGAGATTGTGTACATGCAGTGAATGACCATCAAGGTTTTCATCTCCTGCCTCTATCACACCTATAAGCATCTCGATGATCTCGATGGCTCTGCTTTCGGATCTGGAATACCTTCTAAACATTACCGGAATCCCCCTGAGCATCATCGCCGAAATGTATCTGATTCTTCCCCGATCTCTTGGACTCATAAAGGGCTCCGTCGGCTATATTGTATACATCATCCATATCATATCCCGCAGCACGGATCTCCGTCACACCAAATGACGCGAATATGCCATGAAGGTCACCAAAATTCACCTTATTGAGAGCGTCAAGCATTTCTCTGAGCAGAGGCTCCACCTCGTCTCTTCCGCTCTTTCCCCTTATAAGGGCTATAAACTCATCTCCGCCGAGCCTTCCGGCAAAGCTGAGCTTATCTGCTATCGCTTTCTCGGTGAAGGACCACTTTTCCGAAAGATCTATGCCAAGAGTATCAGTGATTGTGGCACCTGCTATCTGTATAGCCTTGTCTCCCATCTGATGCCCCAGCTTGTCATTGATCTGCTTAAATCCATCCAGATCGAGCAGACATACGGCTATGTATTCATCCTCCGCGGATCTTAAAACCTCCTCAGCCATGGAAAAGAAACGTCCTCTGTTCAGCAGAGAGGTAAGCGCGTCAAAGCTTGACTTGACCTCAAGCTCTCTCTTAACCCTTATATTATTCTGATAAGTCACATACTGCTGCATACGTGCCCGCTGAAACGCGTAATGCAGCACAAGTGCCAGCGTCAAAAATATGATAATGTTGTAAATATCCTGATATGCTACCGACTGCGGCTTTGATCTTAACGAGGTCAGCACAAATGCTACACTGTAGGCCGTAAGCATCAGCGTCATCTTGATCATTGTGTCTACATATGCTACAGCCACGAGCACTACCATGACGAGAAACATGGTAGCTGCCAGATATGGAGACCCTGTTGATTCTACTGTGCTATAGATCATAAGAAGCAGGATACTCAGATAGACAAAAAGAAACGCATACCTCTCTATCTTTTCCCGAAATATTATGACTATTATCTCAAATATGGCAGCTATCCCGAGAAACAGAGCATAGCTTCCCATTTTAAGGCGATTCAGACCGAAGATATTAAAATAAGAACATATGACAAAAAAAACATTGATCCCTAAAAACCAAAGATTAAGAATATGCATATGCCTGAAATCAGTACTTTTTATCAGATCAAGGCAGTCTGCATGCGTATCCTTGTCAAAGCCATAATAATTTAAACTGTTAAAGGTCATACTTCCAAAAGCTTTCCATGCCAAGCGACATAACTAAAAAACAGACACAAATATAAATTCATCTTATCTCACCTGCCGATAAAATGCAATTATAATCGCACCTCTTTCTGGAGGTCGCCGGTTTGCCGTATAGCTTTCATTTATGATAATATTTCCGTCATGAGAGCAAAGCAGAAGACCTTATATATTTTCACCATACTGTTTATCATGCTGTACGGATTTCTTTCAGTGAAAAGAGCATCCGCCGTTTCCCGGGATGAACAGTCATTAATGGCTCAAAAAACGCAAGGAGCTGTTTGATGCGGTCTGGATAAATGGAGAATACTCACCCTATGCGGGAAATATATACTAAGTTGTCATAAACGACTATCCTTTAATCGCTTCCTTTGCAACAGTATATGAAAACCCCTTAGACATGATGCTTTTAACCATCTTTATGCGGCTTTCGTACTCCATATCGGATATATCACCGTACTTTTTTGCGATAAGGGCCTTTGCTGTCCGGACCTCGTCAAGATCATTGCTTTCAAACGCGTTCGCGACTGTCTCCTTATCTATG
>JAGBNR010000139.1 GCA_017634315.1 Lachnospiraceae bacterium | reverse complement strand
TCAGCTCATCTCCTGCGGCGTGACCCTTCGTATCGTTCACCCTCTTAAGACCGTTCACATCTATGGAGAAAAGCACGAAATCATCCGCAAGCACACCTTCCCTGAACTGTCGCAGATCCTCATCATAGCATCTGCGGTTAATCAGGTCGGAGACAAGAGGATACGATCCTCAGACTATCTCGCCGTTTACCACCTTAAGCTCGCCCAGGCTGTCCAGCACCTGCTCACGATATTCTATCTCCTGCCTGTCCTGAAAGCCGATAAAAAGTATCCTTTCTATCGCCTCCCGGTCAAAAAAAAGCATCTTATCCTCATGTGCCATACCCTCAGGATAAAGACAGCCCGTATAATCATATACATGATCATCGCCGTAAGCAAATACGACTCTTCCGCATATCATCACGTATCGCGCGCCTCCGTAGAGCTTTACTATCGAGCCGCAGGGCAGCAGAGCCTCCTGCATATTATCATTTTCTCCTACAGATTTCAAAGAATGATCTCCTTTTTATGTTCGATTTCAATAGACTTACCGGTCTTTACCCCTGCTTTTAGATCCTTGAGCTTCGCATTCTGCTTTCTTCGCTTTCTCCAGTTACTAAGCTTCTCCTTAAGTCCGCTCCAGTCGATGCTCACTTCAAATCCGGCTCCAAGCCCCAACGCACCGGACAGCCCGAAGGCAAAACGCCTTGATGTGGCAGTCACCTTGGCAGAGAAGCCTGCGGATGCCGCACTGCCCATTACCCTGCCTCCGAGACGTATCCCGAAGATGGTGATGCCTCCTCCTACGCTCCCCTCTGCAACTGCAGTCTTTGCAGAAATGCCTGCATTTACGCCAAAGCCCTCCTTCGTCTTTCCTTTATCATCGACATACTTTATCATGCCGACTCCTGCCGTTCCGGTTGCCGAAGCATATCCCGCACTGCCCTCAGCCCTTACATCCAGACCGGTCCAGTCCTTTCTATGATCTCGCTGCGCTTGAGATCCGCTTCCTCCACGACCTCGCTGAATCTGCCAAGATGGAAGACGCTGAGCAGCGCAAATACCACCACCGCCGCAAGCACCAGCGAAAAGCTCGTCAAAAAGAACTTTATCTTAAGGCTCAGTCGATGATGTGCTCTGATCCCTTTATTCTCTTTCCTGTCTGCTGACCTGTCTTTATGCATCCTGATTTAAGCTTTTTCGATTACTCCATTGCATCGCAATTCGCGCCCTGACATCATTATATGGACATCGCATTACGCACACATTACTTGCACATTACAAAAGTCCGGGGCAAGGCTTTTGCCTTTCCCCGGACCTGATCTCAGTCATCACATATCCTTATCTCTTGAAATACAGATTAGCGTTAGTGAGCTCCGCCCAGCTGTATTCGATCATATACTTACCGCGATAGGAGTTCAGTGCCTCCATGTCTCCCTCAAGCATCCGGTAGTAATCACAGTCTATCAGCTCCCTTCTGACTGCCAGCTCCCTGTGCTCTCTTATCAGCACCCTTTCCATGCCTATCTTCTTCAGGGTATTCCTCAGATCGTTTACGATCACGCGTATCCTGTTCTGCTCCGCCTTCGTATCATTGCCCTCCTTCCAGAGAGCCATGGCGATCTCGCCTGAGGTGCAGGCTGCGCCCTGCCGGTCTATAAGATATGCGAGCAGCTCCTTGCTCTGCTTTCTTGCAAAGATGACCGGCTCGCCTCTCCAGTACACATCGAAATGACCGAAGCACCTTACCTCCAGCTTATCCTCATCGGCTTTTTGATAGATCGGTACGGATTCGAGCTCCTCACGCACATCCTCCACATTTATCGGCTTCATCACATAGCCGTGTGCCTTTACCTTAAATGCCTCTATGGCATACTCCTCATGAGCTGTTACAAATATTATACGGGTATCCGGAGAGGTCTCCTTTAGTCTGACGGCAAACTCCAGTCCCGAGATGCCCGGCATCACGATATCCGCAAAGACTACATCAGGTATACTGCCCTGCTCTACCGCCTTCATAGCATCGCTGCTTCGTCTGAAGCCCCTTATCTCTGCCCTGCCGTCCACGGCTCTTATAATGGTATCCTCTATGTCCTTTAGTATGCTTTCCTCATCATCTATAGCAAAAATCAGCATCCTTTGTTTCCCTTCCGCAAAATCCGGCTCTGACCTCTACTCTGCCGGTCAAACCGGATGCAGCTGCCACTGTCTTTTGCTCTTTGATGATTATAAGCAAAAACGCATTACGGAATCATTACACGGCAGGGTATGTGTTTTGCTATGCCGTCTACAGGCTCTGAGGCACCTATCGAAAAAACTTATGAGTGCAGCAACGGGAGCATCACCCGTGCGGTAGTACCTCTTCCGACTTCGCTTTCTATCTCCAGCCTGCCGTCGCATATCATGGATATCCGCCTTTTGATGTTGATAAGACCTGTATGGGAGCGTCCGTCACCGTATCTGTCTGTATGCTCATCGAGTATGGACGTATCAAATCCCCCTCCGTCATCCTCTACTGTCACCTCTATATGATCAGACAGACTCCTTGACCTGATCCTTATCATCCCGGATCCGTCCCCGTTTGCCCTCACCCCGTGCAGTACCGCATTCTCGACAAGAGGCTGCAGCGTAAGTGTAGGCATCTTAAAGTCCGTGTATTCCAGATCATATTCCACATCCAGCTCATCCCCGAAGCGTAGTCTCAGGAGCTCGAGATACTCCCGTACATGCTCCAGCTCTTCCGTAAAGGGTATCGGTCTGTCCATGCTGAGCGAGTCCATATTATGCCTCAGATATTTGGCAAACTCCGTGACACCCCGCTCCGCTTTCTCCGGATCATCCCTGCACAGCTGTCTGATCACTGTCAGCGTATTGAAGAGAAAGTGCGGCTGTATCTGTGCCAGCATGATATCCGCTCTGAGCTTGGTGTTTTCCTGCTCCTGTATCCTGAATATATTAGTCTGATCGGTGATGATGTAGTACAGTGACATAAGTGCCGCTATCACAGTACTGAGCGATATCAGATTGATACCGAAAAACCTCACCTGTATTATCATGGATGCCGTAGGGATGATGATATAGATCAGAAATGCCCGCATCTGTCTTTGTGAGAGTCTGTCCCTGTACAGCCACAGAGCGAGTGCGTTAAGTCCCATGATAAGTGCCGTGGCTGATATGAGCAGCGGATACCACGGTCCTCTTGAGTATACATTTCTCCCGTCGACCGTATAAATGATGCCGGAGAACAGATTATAGACCATAAGGAAAATGTAAAAGCCCCAGATGGAAACAGCCGTAAGAAACAGACGGCTGCTGTACAGCTTTCTCTCCCCGCTCGCCGTCAGGATGAAGGCTGTGATAAGTATGGTCAGGGTAGCGGCGCAGATACCATGTCCGAAGAAAAGGATACGCGAAAACGCGCTCCAGCCCTCTCCGACATGATAATATGTCAGCTCCCTTAAAAGTATGCACATAATATAGGCATTTAATATGAAAAAGAAAAGCACAAAAAAGTTTTTTGTCTTCCTCGAGGAATAGTAACCGGTGAGGATATGCGCCAGTCCGAGTGCGGAGAGGATGAAGCCTACTATGGCAAGTAATACATTTATGATCCGTATCTCAGTGGTCATATCGTTCCTTTACCGCACCGCGCCTTACGGCTCCGATACGATCATATACCGTAAAGCATATGCATATCGCCGCTATGGCAAGGACATATGCTATGATACCTTCCTCCGGGCGTATCGTGTATCCCTTATAATAATTCACGATACTATACACCGTGATCACAGGTACATGAAAATAAAATATATACATGCTGCTGTTTCCGACAGCCACGAGAGGCCGGCATGCGAGCACTCTCTCCGCCACACCGCCCGCAGTGGCAAGCATGAGCAGGATCGGCAGTACGAAAAG
Source organism: Lachnospiraceae bacterium (assembly GCA_017634315.1). Taxonomy (GTDB): domain Bacteria; phylum Bacillota; class Clostridia; order Lachnospirales; family Lachnospiraceae; genus NK4A144. The sequence goes on along the minus strand of JAGBNR010000139.1, from coordinate 1,334 downwards.
CGTGGCAACAAACTGGGTATCTCCGCACACCTCCTCTATCCCGAAGATGACGAACAGGATATGTAATGCGATCAGTACTGACAGTCCTGCCGCACGCACCGCCAAAAGCCTTTTTTCGTCGAGCCTCTCATGCAGCAGACTCAGCAGGTCAAAGACAAGCACTCCCGTGAAAAAGTTGAAAAAGCCTACTCCGTCATTGTGATAGCAAAACGGAAATGACCATTCCTTTATCTCGAGGATATACCCCCAGGCTATCATACATAAAAGAGCCGCATAGTACATATCCCTGTGCCTTGCGTACAGCTTTGCCAGAGCATAAAAGATCAGATAGCACAAAAGCAGTACGCAGATAAACCATGTGGGAAAGTTGTAGGGGTAGACATCCTCGATCCATCCAGAGGAGATCATCAGACCTGCGGAGATCATCCTTTTCAGCTCAAATTCCTCCCTCCAGCCATGGCTCATGGCTATGGTACAGAGCAGTACAAAGGCATTGGTAAGAATATATAACGGCCATATCTTCTTCAGTCTGCCGTATACGAAGCCCGCAATGTCCGTCTCCTGCCCCGATATCCTGTCTCTGTAGGCACAGCACATCAGGAAGCCGCTCACCATAAAGAAGTACTGATTCCCATAATACCATGCCATATTGAACACCGGATTAAGTATATTATTATACGGTCTTCCGACCTCTGTATGGAAATGCACGACGGCTATGCCGATTATAAATATCCCCTTTAAAGATGTGAGTGCATCATAACGTTTTGCTTTCATGTGCTCCGTCACCTCTGTCATTCATACTCCGAGACTATGTCCAGGATCTCGTGTGCGTAGTTCGGATACTTCGCGACAAGAGCCTCCACTTCCTTCTTTGCCGCATCACGGTTTTCGGTATTGTAATCAATGCGCTTCCTTAAGCCCTGTCTCCTTGCCACCAGACCGTGCCTGAGCTCCACCATCTCGCGTCTGTCCACCACAGCCTCCGCCTGATGTATCCAGAGCGTGGGGTAGTTTACATTGGCATTCATGAGCTCCTTTCTGTATCTCTCCTCGGCTGCATCCATATCCGTGCTCATACGCCTGACGAGATCCCGCTCATGCTTTTCCTCCTGATAGAGTCTCCAGTAGTGTGCGAGCTCCTCGGAGGAATGTATGTGGTATTTCTCATACTCATATTCTATGAGATTCTGCGTGTTTACATATCTGATCTTTACGGTGTTCTGCTTTGCTATGATCTGATTGAGCTCTCTTACCGTCCTCCTCTCGATACTCCTCGCATTTACAAAGATCGAAAAGGACGCGGTGAGTGTGATCGCTCCGAGTGCCGCTGCCGC
>JAGBNR010000138.1 GCA_017634315.1 Lachnospiraceae bacterium | reverse complement strand
TCGACTGCATGCGGATCAGGTATGGCAACTGCGCTCATCCTTGTCCGTATGGTCAGCAGATCGGCATAGGATATCTCGTGCTTCCATTCATGTCTGTAGTGCTTTTCCTGTTGCATCTTTTCCTCTCTTTTTGCGGGACTTGTTTCGTGATATTGCCATATAATAAACATCAAAAGTGATGAAAATGTGAACGCTCCCGTTCACTTGATAAGTGCGCTTTATGTTTTTATAATGGTATATTGATATGCTTACCAAGATAATATATGTAATAATAGACTCTGTCGCAATAGTAGATATAATCATCATAATAAACGCTATGTACGGTGTGGGTGCGGCCTACGGAAAATGGCTGAAGCACACGCTCGTTGCGGCTATTGTTGCGATCAGCTCCAATATCCTCATAGCATCCTCTTTTAATGCTTTCACCGCAGAGATAGCATATTGCGCATATTTTGCGTCTATAGACTGGATACTTTATTTTCTTGCGGGGTTTTGTCTGCTGTATACCGGGCATGATAAGGCACTGAGAAAGGTCAGTATCCCTGTGGCAGTCGTGATGGCGACCGATTCTTTATTGATATTTATCAACCCTTTGTTTAAATGGCATTTTACAATATACGAAAATACCGCTACCCCGGGTGTGATATTTTATCAGACCGCTTTTAATTACCTGTACTATGTGCATTTAGCCATAGATTATACGGTTCTCGTGATGGCTCTTCTATTCCTTATCCTAAAGATCATAAAGAGCTACGATATGTATCGTATGAAATATCTCATCATCCTTTCCGTGCTTTTGCTCGTGATCTTTATGAACCTCGCATATATGACACTGTCACTGGTCTTGGATGCTTCCGTGATCTTCTATGCTGTCGCCGGAACTCTTATCTACTTCTGTACCGAGATATTTGTCCCCCGCAGACTCATGAATACCTCCGTAGGCCGCGCTGTGGATGATATGATCGAGGGTCTCATACTGTTTGATATAAGCAACAACTGCATCTACGCCAATGCATTTGCAAGGTCTCGTTTCGGAGTGAATATTAAAACCTTTGATCTGTCATGTGAGCCTGCTGCATCTGTTCTGGCATCTCTTAAAGAAGAGGGCAGACAGTTTGGAGAGACATCCTATGAGAAGACCTCCGGCTCCGTCATCGAGCATTACAGCGTAAGATACACCAGTCTCCTTGACAAAAGAGGCCGTTCCATAGGTTCATATTTTCTCATTCAGGACAGGACCGAAGAGGTCTTCTATCTGCATGAGATAGAAGACGCAAGGATCAATGCAGATAATGCCAATCAGGCAAAAAGCACCTTTCTTGCCAATATGTCTCATGAGATACGGACTCCTCTTAACTCTGTACTCGGCATGAATGAAATGATACTCCGATCTACGGACGATCCGCTTATCAGGGAATATGCCGGCAGTATAAAAACCTCCGGCGAGACCCTTCTCAGTCTGATAAACGACATCCTGGATTTCTCCAAGATAGAGGCCGGGCGCATGGAAACAGTCGAAACGGACTACGATCCGCACCACCTGCTGAATGACTGCTATCAGTTCTTCGAACAGCCGGCGAGCGCAAAGGATCTTTATCTGCATATAAACTGCGATAAATCCATCCCCAGAAGACTCACCGGAGACATGACTCATATACGCCAGATCCTTACAAACATCCTCTCAAATGCGATCAAATACACTAAGGAAGGCGGCGTGACATTAAAGATATCCGCCAGAAATATCGGCACGAACCGTACAGAGCTTGTCGCGGAGATATCGGATACCGGAGCCGGTATCGACGAAGCCGATATTCCCTATCTTTTCGATGCCTTCAAGCGCATAAACGAAAAAGAGAATGCCGCAATACAGGGTACGGGGCTCGGTCTCGCCATCACACATGAGCTCGTCACCATGCTCCATGGCTCCATATACGTGGACAGTACGCCCGGAGTCGGGAGTACCTTTACGATCATGCTCCCGCAAGGGATCGCCGATCCGGCTCCTGCGGGAGAGCTGGTCCTCAGCAAGACATACGATGAGCCTTCGTATAAGGAAAGCTTCAGGGCACCTGACGCACGCATCCTGATCGTGGACGATGTACCGCTAAACCTTAAGGTCGTATGCGCATTGCTCAGAAAGACTCTTGTAAACATAGATACCGCCACCAGCGGTGACGAGGCTATATCCGTATGTGCCTACAGAAAATACGATGTGATCCTGCTGGATCATCGTATGCCGAAAAAGGACGGTATAGAGACCTTTCGTGAGATATCGGAAAAAGGTCTTAATTACAAAACCCCGGTGGTAATGCTGACAGCAAATGCCCTTAACGGGGTGGAGGAAGAGTACAGAAAGCTCGGCTTCTCGGGATATCTCTCAAAGCCCATCGATGTCCACGCTCTTGAAGAAATCCTTATAAAGCTTCTCCCGAAAGAAAAAGTGGAATTGACTGCCATTTTATGATTTCTTTCGTATAATATAATATAAAGAAATACCGGTATGAAGGAGGAAATACAAATGAACGGAAACAAACTCAACGATCAGGAGCTCTCAAAGGTGGCCGGAGGCGCAGCTATGAGAGTCACAGAGTATCAGATAATCGAGATAAAAACCGGCCGCATGGTTATCTCTGTCACATCTTTGGAGGAGGCCAATGAGATCCTCGGTGACTACGGTGAGGGCTATAAACTCGTTGTCGTGAACAGATAATGAAAAAACAGGCCGGAGTAATCTCCGGTCTGTTTTCATATTTATCGATTGTCAACCTTTTCCGGAAGCATATCATGATATCTCATACGATCCCATGCCACCTGCTCCCATCTGGTATCAGGCTTCCCATAGTTGCAGTACGGATCTATGGAAAGACCTCCCCTCGGCAGGAACCTGCCCCATACCTCGATATACTTCGGCTCCAGCAGCCGGATCAGATCCTTCATGATCGTATTTACAACATCCTCATGAAAGTCTCCATGATCCCGAAAAGAGAACATATACAGCTTTAGGGACTTGCTCTCAACGAGTTTTGAGTCCGGCACATATGAAATGATGATGTTTGCAAAGTCAGGCTGACCCGTGATCGGACAAAGACTCGTAAACTCAGGGCAGTTGAACTTAACGAAATAGTCGTGCTCAGGATGCTTGTTGCTAAAGGCTTCCAGCACGGACGGATCATATTGTGTGCTATAGTCTGTCTTTTCACTGCCAAGTTTTGTCAACTCTTCTTTCTCTCTCATAGCTTATCATCCTATGCCTTTCTGCGACTTTGTCGCGGACTTGCCTGCTGTCACGCCTCTCTTTCATTTAAAGGGGCAATATTTCTGGCCAAATATATGTACGGTGTATCCAATAAAGCAACAATAGCCTTGAACACATATGTCGTGATCAGTATACTGAGGAATACCCCTGTGGGATATACACCCCAAAATGCTATACAGACAAAGAGCACTGTGTCTATCAGCTGGCTCGTCAGAGTGCTTCCGTTGTTTCTAAGCCACAGCCATGCTCTGCTGTCTCCGGTCCTGCTCCATATGTAGTGGTAAAGAAATACGTCGAGGTTCTGACTGCAGACAAATCCGATGAGGCTTGCGACCGTTATCCTCGGTACCAGCCCGAATACGATCTTCAGGCTGTCATTAATGTAATCATTCGCGTTCGGTGTAAACCAGAGAATGAGCTGTGTGCCGAGCATCCACAGGAGCATGACGGAAAAGCTGTACGCGACTGCCTTTGAGGCGTCTTTTTTTCCGTATTTCTCGGACAGGATGTCTGTCACCAGAAATGTGGACGCATACAAAACATTTCCGGTAGTAGTAGCCGCCCCGAAGATATCCACGTTTTTACAGACAGCTACATTTCCAAGGAGAGTCCCGAATATGGCAAAAGCATAGAGACCGTTTTTGCCGAAAAGCTTATAGAGCAGGAGCACACTCCCCAGAAAAACAAGCACTGTGATAAAAAAGATCAATTCATTAGACATATTGCGTTTCCCGCTATCCTTTCAAAATAAAAAATGGCTTTGCAAACCGCAAAGCCACAAATAAACAGACTCATCGTCCCGTTTATGGTAGTCCCGGTTTTGTTTAACGACAGGAAGGTACAAATGAACTGTCGTATGCTGTTATGAAAAAACCCTAAGACCATCGAGATCCCAGGGTTTTCCGCTTCGTAAGATCCGGATCAGCGCTTTGAGAACTGAGGAGCTCTTCTTGCTGCCTTGAGACCGTACTTCTTCCTCTCCTTCATACGAGGATCTCTGGTGAGATAGCCGGCCTTCTTTAATGTGGGTCTGTACTCAGCATCCACCTGAAGCAGTGCTCTTGAGATGCCGTGGCGTATCGCGCCTGCCTGACCCGTATATCCGCCACCCTTGACATTTACAAGTACATCAAACTTGTCTACCGTACCGGTCGCAACAAGAGGCTGACGTATGATCGTCTTTAAGGTCTCGGGTCCGAAATAGTCATCAAGCTCTCTCTTGTTTACCGTGATCTCCCCCTTGCCGGGCATGAGATACACACGAGCTATCGACTTTTTCCTTCTGCCTGTGCCGTAATATCTTTCTGTTGATTTCTTCTTAGTAGCCAATTTCATACCCTCCTATCAGAATTTAAGCTCTTCGGGCTTCTGTGCTGCCTGCTCATGCTCAGGACCTGCATAGACATAGAGCTTCTTTGCCATCTGACGTCCGAGAGCTCCCTTGGGAAGCATACCCTTTACCGCATGCTCAAATACACTCTCGGGCTTCTTCGCGAGCTTCTCTTTAAGAGTGACCTGCTTCAGTCCGCCGACATAGTCGCTGTGCGTAGTGTAGAGCTTCTGTTCCATCTTCTTTCCGGTCACCTTGATCTTTGCGGCATTGACTACGATCACATAGTCGCCTGTATCAAGGAACGGAGTATATGTGGGCTTATTCTTTCCACGGAGTACTGCGGCTACATTTGCAGCGAGTCTGCCGAGAGTCTGTCCCTCAGCATCCACTACATACCATTTCCTCTCTATGGAAGATGCACTTGGCATATATGTATCCATTTTCTTATCCTCCAAGATAAACTTCTTTTTATTACCAAAAAATAACCTGTACGGACTTGGGGCAAAGCCCGTGCAATACAAGATTATAAAATGCTTCAAATACCGTTGTCAAGGACATTTTGTGATCACACCGTTTGAGGATATGCTGACTCCCGGAGCACTGCGTCCCGCCTCGTCCTCTATTATCCGCTCGAATTCACCGTCACCCTCATGCTGCATGGTCGTATAGCTGCCCTTCTGCACACAGGGTATGAAGCGGAGCTGCGTGAGCTCTCCCTTATATAGCGTGGCTTCTATCATGCAGGAATCAAGCGTCTTGGAATTAAACCAGAAGTTTCCCATGGAATATACCACGGGCACATCCCCGATATACTCAAATCCCTGCAGTACATGCGGATGGGCTCCTATGATCAGATCCGCGCCTGCTTCGGCATACGCCTCCGCGAGCTCCTTTTGTGCCGCCTCATATTCGAACACATTCTCACTCCCCCAGTGTACAAAGGCTATGGTAAAGTCAGCATTTGCATCGGCTTCCTTTATGACCTCCACGTACTTTGAGGGATCAAGCGTACGCAGTACGCCCGGATCGGTCTCTGTCGCCTCTCTGGTATCCGGCGGCAGGGAACGCTCTATCTGCGTAGCCGCGGTAAAGGCTATGGTCATCCCCCCTGCTTCTATATACTGAGGGGTCATTGCCTCCTCTATGTTCCGTCCGGCTCCCACATACCTGATATTTGCACCTGAAAGAGTATCCAGGGTATCAAGCAGGGCATCCGGTCCGTAGTCATAGGCATGATTGTTCGCAAGCCCTACTATATCCACTCCCATATCGTTCAGATAATGTACTGTCGACGGATCCGCCCTGAATGTAAACTTCTTGCCAGGTGTCGGCGACCCTCTGTCCGAATAGGGAAACTCGTTGTTTATCATCGCTATATCAGCCGTACGAAGGGCATACATGATATCCCCGTCCAGACCGTCAGCTATCTCCCCGCCACGGCCTAATAGGGCATTCATATTAGCGTAATGCCTGTCGAAGTTCATATCCCCGGCAAAGATTATCGTCACCGGCTTGTCCTCTTCTGCCTCATCCTCCGATACCGTAGTCTCTACCTCGATCATAGCCTTGGGGGCAGGCACGTCCATAGCAGGTGCCGGCTGTAGAGACGCGTCTGCCGGCTCACTGTCCTGCAGCTTTTCCTCCCGGCTCTCTCCTCCCTGCAGCATCCCCTGTAGGTCATCGGCTCCGCATGCGGCAAGCACCACTGCCAGATATGCAATTAAAAGTACGTTTATGATCTTTTTCATAAAAATTTAAAAAGCCCCGCCGGTACGGCAGGGCTTTTATTCTTATCCGTCAGCTGAATCTCTGGTTGTTCACCCTGACACCGGGACCCATCGTAGGA
>JAGBNR010000004.1 GCA_017634315.1 Lachnospiraceae bacterium | reverse complement strand
GAGCGGAACCGTAAGGTACGCGCTATCTCTCTTGCGGCTGCTCTCTCGGGATTTATCACTCTGGTCAGTCCGAGCTCCTCCTTAAAGAAGGATATCTCATCCAGATAGATGGGATTCCTTACCCGGGCGATGGTCTTGACATTTCTGTTTGCCTTTTTCGCGATGAGACAGCAGAGCAGATTGACCTCGTCTGAACCTGTGGTGGCGATCATGACATCGGCCTTGTCTATTCCTGCTTCATTCTGTACCGCAAGTGAGGCACCGTTGCCCTCCACGCCTATCACGTCTGCTCTTCCTGCGGTATATTTGAGTGCGTCCATATCAGTATCCACTACGGACACATCATGCTCTTCTTTTGTGAGGGTCATGGCGAGTACCGCACCCACCTTGCCGCATCCTATTATGATGATATTCATTGCTTCCCGTCCTGTCTTATTTTTTATGCCGATATTTCATTTCCTGTGTACAGCTGATAGTATTTTCCCTTCTTTTCTATCAGCTCATCATGAGTGCCCCTCTCTATGATCCTGCCCTGCTCGAGTACCATGATGCAGTCCGAGTTCTTTACCGTAGAGAGTCTGTGGGCTATCACAAATGTCGTGCGTCCACTCATCAGTCTGTCCATGCCCTCCTGCACTATCTTTTCGGTACGCGTGTCTATGGAGCTCGTGGCTTCGTCAAGTATCAGCACCGGAGGATCCGCTATAGCGGCTCTTGCTATGGAGAGCAGCTGTCTCTGTCCCATCGAGAGATTGGCTCCGTCACCTGTCAGTATCGTATCGTAGCCCTCCGGCAGCCGTCTGATAAAGCTGTCTGCGTTTGCAAGCTTTGCCGCTGATATCACTTCCTCATCCGTGGCATTGAGCTTTCCGAATCTGATATTCTCCATCACAGTCCCCGTAAAGAGATGCGTCTCCTGCAGTACCATCCCCAGAGATCTCCTCAGGTCAGCCTTCTTTATCTTGTTTACGTTTATACCGTCGTATCTTATCTTGCCGTCCTGTATATCATAAAACCTGTTGATCAGGTTGGTGATGGTCGTCTTGCCCGCCCCGGTGGAGCCTACGAAGGCGATCTTCTGTCCGGGCTTTGCAAAGAGCTCTATATCATGCAGTACCATTTTATCATCGGTATAGCCGAAATCCACCTCATGCATCTCTATCGCTCCTTTGAGCAGGGTATAGTCCGTGGTGCCGTCAGCCTTGTGGTAGTGCTCCCATGCCCATACTCCGGTACGCTTATCACTCGGTACTATGCTGCCGTCCTCTGACACTGTGGCGTTCGTGAGTGTCACATAGCCATCATCGGTCTCGGCCTCCTCGTCTATGAGCGCAAATATCCTCTCCGCGCCCGCGAGTGCCATCAGTACGGAGTTGAACTGCATGGATATCTGGTTTATCGGCATATTGAAGCTTTTATTAAACGTGAGGAAGCTTGCAAGCTTTCCCACAGTAAGTGTGCCGATACCGTTTAATGCCAGCAGCCCTCCTATCGCGGCACAGAGCACATAGCTCACGTTTCCGAGCTGCGCATTTACCGGTCCCAGGATATTCGCGAACTTATTCGCGTTATCCGCAGCTCTGAAGAGTGCCTCGTTTTTTATATCAAAGTCTCTTACCGCTTCATCCTCATGATTAAAGACCTTTACCACTCTCTGTCCCGACATCATCTCTTCTATATAGCCGTTCAGCTCGCCAAGCGCGCGCTGCTGCTCTATAAAGTTTGCTCCCGATCTCCTGCCGAGCCAGCCTGCGGACAGGAGCATGACGGCTACCATGAAGAGTGTGAGCAGTGTCAGCGGTATACTGAGTGTCACCATGCTGATAAATACCGATACTATGGTGATGAAGCTCGAAAGAAACTGCGGCATCGCCTGAGATATCATCTGTCTCAGAGTATCTATATCGTTTGTATATATCGACATGATATCCCCGTGAGCATGAGTATCAAAGTACTTTATCGGAAGCACCTCCATATGTGCGAAGAGATCCTTTCTTATCCTCAGCAGAGTCCCCTGTGATACATATATCATTATCCTCTGATATACATATGTCGATATGACTCCTGTCGCGTAAAAGCACGCCACTCTCAGGATAGCGTGAAGGAGCGGAGTCATATCCCTGCTCCCGTCCAGCAGCATAGGTGTCACATAGTCGTCTATAAGCGTCCTTATAAACAGGGTACCCTGTACCGATGCCAATACGCCTATAAATATACATATGACGACTATCACAAGGTGGACGGCATAATTTTTTGTCACATATCCCATCGTCCTCATGAAGAGCCTGCCCGGGTTTTTGACCTTGGCTCTCGGTCTGCCGGCCATGCGCTGCCTGCCGGGTCCTCTTACTTCTCTTACTCTTTCCTCTGCCATTTATCCTTCCTTACGAAAACGGGCTGTCAAAGTCGCCTGTCCCTCCGGTCTGCGACTCATATACATCCCGGTATATCTCAGATGTCTTAAGCAGCTCCTCGTGTGTCCCTATAGCGGATATACACCCGTCGTCCATGACGATGATCCTGTCTGCCTGCTGCACCGACGAGATCCTCTGGGCTATGATAAAGACCGTAGTATCGGGGATCTCTTCATTTATCGCTTTTCTGATCTTTGCATCCGTAGCCGTGTCCACTGCGGATGTGGAGTCATCAAAGATAATGACTCTTGGCTTTTTGACAAGAGCTCTCGCTATACACAGCCTCTGCTTCTGTCCGCCCGATACATTGACTCCGCCTCTTTCTATATGTGTATCATAGCCGTCAGGCATACGCTCTATAAACTCTGCTGCCTGTGCCATACGGCAGGCCTCCCTGCACTCCTCCTCAGTGGCATCTTCATTGCCCCATCTGAGGTTTTCCAATATGCTGCCCGAGAACAGGTTGTTTTGCTGCAGTACCATAGAGACCTGATCCCTCAGTGTCACGATATCGTATTTCCTCACATCGACTCCGCCTACCCTGACCTCGCCGTCCGATACATCGTACAGCCTCGGTATGAGGTTTACCAGTGATGACTTGGCAGAGCCCGTACCGCCTATGATGCCTATCATCTCTCCTGCCTTCACATGCAATGTCACATCCTTAAGCACATATTCCTCGGCAGTCTTATTGTATCCGAAGTTTACATGGACAAAATCCACTGATCCGTCGGCTACGGTCATGACGGGATCTTCGGGTTCCTTCAGATCACTATCCTCCCTTATCACCTCAGTGATACGCTGGGCGGATGCAAAGGACATCGTGATCATCACGAAGATCATGGAAAGCATCATGAGTGACATCAGTATGTTCATGCAGTAGGTAAGCAGACTCATCAGCTCACCGGTCGTCAGCTCATCGGAAAGTATCGCCCTTGCTCCGAGCCAGCTGATGAGCAGTATACAGATGTACACGGTAGCCTGCATGACAGGCATATTGCTGATGATCAGGCTCTCTGCCTTTATGAACATCTCATAGAGCTTCTCTACCGCCCTGTCAAACCTGCTCTTTTCATACTCTTCCCTGACATATGCCTTTACCACTCTCACCGCCGATACGTTTTCACGTACCGAAGCGTTCAGATCATCATATTTTTCAAATACCTCCCTGAAGTATACAGTCACCTTTCTTATGATGACGTAAAGAAATACAGCAAGAAAAACCACTGCGATCAGATATACAGTGGAGAGCTTCGGGCTTATGATGATAGCCATGGTCATCGCGACGATGAGAGACATGGGAGCCCGCATAGCCATCCGCAGCAGCATCTGATATGAGTTCTGGATATTTGTGATATCTGTGGTAAGTCTGGTCACAAGACCCGACGTGGAATACTTGTCTATATTTGAAAAAGAAAATGTCTGTATATTCCTGAACATTCTGGAGCGCAGGTTCATCGCAAGTCCGGCAGATGCTTTTGCCGCAAATACACCGCCTCCTATGCCTGCCGTAAGCCCCAGCAGAGCGATCACAAGCATCAGACCTCCGGTCGACAGTATCACGCTCATGCTGCCTGCATCTACACCCTCATCTATTATCTTTGCCATGAGCATAGGTATCATCATCTCCATGATAACCTCGAGTATCATGGCTATAGGGGTAGCCATGGATGCAGGTATAAACTGCTTTACCTCTGCTCCTATCGTCCTAAGGCACTCCCCTACGGATATGTCTTCATATGTTTTTTTATGCGTTGTTTCTTCGTTTGTCATATACAATCCCTGCCGCAAAAAGCACTATACCGCATAAGGAAACGATAAGCCCCGGCAGTGTCCCGTTGGGAACGTATCTCATATCTATATCATGTCTTCCGGCAGGAGCTCTGATACCCATGAGCATCCCCATCACAGGCATTGTCTCCACCCTTTTGCCGTCGCATTTTACCTTCCATGCCTCATCATAGGGAACAGAGAGGACGAGTATCTGTCCTTCACCAGCCCCGGCCTCGGCCTTAAGATGTGAGCTGGATATCTCCTCCACATCGCCTATATCCGTATCAGCCCTGCCGGCTGCCCGGGCCCATGCCGCAAGAGCTCCGGCATCCTCATAGTAAAAGCACGCCTCCGTAATACGCAGATCCTCTTTCAGTATCTGCATCTTTATCTCTACGGTCTCCCCCTTCTCAAAGGTGCCCGCATAAAGCACGTTCCAGTGGTTTTCGGTGAAATACCAGTCATAAGACTCACCGTTTACAAACACCTCTCCGCTCTGTCTTGAAGGTGCCGCAAAATACATGAGCAGCGGCAGCTCCTCCGTAACCTTGATATTATAAACTATATATGCTTCCTCGTCATCCTTTACAAAGTGTCCGGCCTCGGTCTCCGTCGCTCCCTCGAGCTCTGTCTGAGCCTCGGCCTTCTTATATATCTCATACGGGCCCCCGTCCCAGTATCCGGCCACCTCGTTCTGCTTTTCAAAGGTGTTGCGCTCATCAAACTCATAGTCAGCCAGTCCCTCCGGTGCCGCGTAGAGCATAGGCAGCGCATACTGATTTCTGTAGATGCCGTGCGCCCATACCTCACCTATGCGTTCATAAGGCTTGAACGTGTCATCAAACTCCGAGCCGTAATACCGCACCCCTAAAAGAGCATCCGCAAATGAAGTGCTGCCCCCGTTGTAATATGTATAATACACTGTCTTGCAAAAGCCCAGATTGGTAAGCCAGTCTATCACATCGTCCCTTTCGCATGAGCTGTCATGTGACAGACCTATGTAATCAAACATCGCCGGGTCATTTACCGTACCCTCGAAGTCCTTCTCGAAACGATAAAATCCGTCATCAATGCCTTTTACATAAGAGACCGCCTCGCTTATCTCCGCATAGTCCTTCTCATACTTTGCTATCGTCGGCAGCTCGCCGTCGCCGGCATTCATCCTCATATAGACCGTCTTCGCATTGTACAGCATGTCCGTGCACGATACCACAAAAAACAGTGCACACGCGGCTATCCTCAGTCTTCCCCCCTGAATGTAGAGCAGACATACCAGGAATATAAACGTGACTATCACTGTGTTCACTATCTGTCTCTCCTCATCGAGATAGAGATTTCCGAGCCTTCGCATATAATAAATATATGAGAGCAGCAGCACAAATACCACCGCGGTCTTTGCCGTATAGGATGCCCTGCCTTCACTGTCCTCCGCTATACCTGAGATACCTTTGTATGCCAGGACTATCACGGTAATGCTTACATAGTAGGAATATCTCCATAAGAATCCCTCGGGATTGTTAAAGCCGTGCCATACGGAATCAAATGTATTGATCCACATGCTCACAAGCAGGGACAGCAGCAGGAAGAGATCAGCTGCTTTCTTTCTCAGCCCGTATTTTTTTGACATGAAACAGATGAGGGCGAAAAACACCGCCGTCACGGAGCAGTATATCATCGGCATCATGACATTTCTTGAAGTCCCCGAGAAGAAGGAGGCAAAGAGCTGTCTGAACTCAAAGTTACGGAAAAAGCCGTAATCGGCACTGTCGGTCGACTTCTCGCCCTTTAATGCAAACACTGTCCTTATGAGGAAGAAGCCGTCCAGCGCAAGCACCGTGACAAGGGAACAGAGCAGTCCCTTCAGTCTGCGTATGTATCCGGTATCCTCTATCAGCCGCGATATATAGAGAAGCCCCAGGAATATGACAAGCATAAATCCCAGATAATAGTTTAAGTAGATATAAAAGGTGACGGCCAGTATCAAAGGGACCCTGCCGTTATTGCCATCGAGATATCCCAAAAAGAGATATATGATAAAGGGCAGCAGTGCCAGACAGGTGAAATAAATGGTAAGCTCAGTATAATCAAAAAAGAATGCACTGAAGGAGTAGGCCGTAGAGAATATGAGCGAGATCCATGAGACTCTGTATCTCCTGTTTAAGAGGAATGACATTGAAAGACCTGCCAGGGATATCTGCAGAGCAAACATATATGCCACACCGGTCGCTATCTTATCTCCCGGGAAAAGAAACAGCATGAATATAAGCGGATCTCTCAGATAGTAGGATGCCAGTCCCGGCACATCGCCCCCGATAGTCTTCGAGAGCATATATACCATATCGTTTTTGGTGCTGAAGGTGTTCAGGAAATACTTGTAGAAATTTACAAACTCAAGATCCAGATCACCTATCAGCACAGTACTGCCGCCATACGGATATATCCCGCATAACGCAAAAAAAATGTTTACCATGATAAACGGCATCAAGAAAGCGCAGATATAAATCGCGCTTTCCCTGTTTATACATTTTATTTTCCTTTTGACCTCTTCCATCCTATAAGCCTGTCAGTCCAGTCTTCTTGCGCCGTCGGAAGCATCCGCTATGTAAAACTCAGCCTTTATTCCGGTACGCTCACCGTATTTCTTTCCGAGGACTTCGATAAAGTCGTCCACGTTTTCATTCTTAACGATGGATACCGTACATCCTCCGAAGCCGCCTCCCGTCATCCTGGAGCCTATGACTCCCGGCAGCTTCCATGCTTCTTCCGCGAGGATATCAAGCTCTTCGCAGGACACGGCATAGTCGTCTCTCAGTGATATGTGTGAATCGTTCATCAGTCTGCCGAAGGCTTCGAGATGTCCGGCTCTCAGCTCACGTACCGCCTGTATCGTGCGCTGGTTCTCATAGACCGCATGCCTTGCTCTCTTCCTGTTCACTTCATTCTCTATATACTCGCTGAGCTTATCAAACTCTTCATTATCGAGCTCACCCAGAGCATCTATATCCACGACCCTCTTTAGCGCAGCCAGAGCCTCCTCGCTCTCTCTCCTCCTTGTGTTGTATGAGTTGTATGAATTCTCCGTGAGGTTGTGCTTTACCTTGGAGTTTGCGATGACGATCTTTTCAGCCTTCATATTTAAGGGCACATACTCATATGACAGATCGGAGGTGTCCAGGAAAATAGCGTGATCCTTTTTGCCGAGAGCCGAGGCAAACTGATCCATTATCCCGGAATTGCTGCCGTTATATTCATTCTCCGATACCTGCCCGTACCTCGCGCAGTCCACCATATCTATGGGCAGATCGTTAAGATCCTTGACAATTATCGCTGCAAGCTCCTCTATGGATGCGGATGCTGAAAGCCCCGAGCCTGCCGGGAGATCCGCCGCCATCACCATATCATATCCGCAGGGGATCTCTATCCCTGCCTTAAGCATTGCCCACAGCACACCGTGCTGATAGTCGTACCATAGTCCGTTGTCGTTAGGAGTAAGCTCATCGAGAGACCTCTCCTGTACTCCGTTGTCGGGATAGGTCATATTGTAGAGTCTCACTGTCCTGTCATCTCTTTTTCTCGCCACTCCGTAGTTGCCCATAGAGAGCGCACAGGGAAACACATGTCCCCCGTTATAGTCGGTATGCTCACCGATGAGATTTACCCTTCCCGGAGCGAAGTAGCTTCTTATATCACCCTCACCGCCAAACTTTTCCTTAAAGCACTCCAATACCTTCTCTATCATTTCGATCCCCCTTTTTCCTTACTTCATCTATTATAAACGGCGGCCTGTTCCTCGAAGCGTCAAAGGTTCGCCATATATACTCTCCGAGGAAGCCGAGCATCCAGAGTATGAGTCCCGAGGACATCAGCAGGATGCACATAAGCGTCGGCCATCCGGCTACAGGCGTTCCCTTTGTAAAGTACTCCACAAACACGCTGATCCCCATAAGAAGCGCAAAAATAAAAAACAGTATGCCTACTCCCCACATCAGTCTGATAGGCAGATAGGTGAAGCTGATAAAGGAATCCAGCATCAGCTTGAATTTCTTGGCAAAGGTCCAGCGACCCACGCCGACCTCGCGCTCCTTCCTGTGGAAATAAATCACATCTGTCTGATAGCCGACCCACATCACCTGCAGGGTAAGAGATGAATTCATCTCGTTGAGATCGAGCAGGGTCTTTATGACCTGACGATCCACCAGATAGCAGTCGCAGCCTCCCGCGGGCATCCTGTCGGTCACGTATTTTCTGACAAGCTTATAGTAGATACCCGCAAAGAGCTTGGTGAAGAAGGAATCCTCTCTTCCCTCTCTTGCGGCAAGCACTACCTTGTTACCCTTTTTCCAGCTCTCATACATATCAAGTATGAGCAGCGAATCCTCCTGCAGATCCGCCTGCTTCGTCACGGCACAGTCTCCGGTGCATACCGAAAGTCCCGCGAGTATGGCCGCATGCTCTCCGAAATTGCGCGAGAGCTTTACCGCCACTACATTATCATCCTTTTCCTTTATCTCATTTATGACTCTCCACGAGGCATCTCCCGAGCCGTCGTCGACAAATACCAGCTCGTAGTCGTCAAGCCTCGGCAGTACCTTTTCCTTCAGATCATCATAAAGCATCCCAAGGGTATCTTCATTCCAGTACACCGGGATCACTATGGATATCCTGCTCATCATCTCTCCTCAAATCTCATACACCTGTCCACGAGGCTGCTCTGTCTTACTATGGCTCTGTAGGCTGCCTCTCTTTTACCGCTGTCATCTGTCATGTCAAGAAAAGCGGACAGACTGCCGCCAAACTGATCATCGGGCTCGATATCATACACCCTGCTCTCATTTCCGCATTTCACCTCGAGCCTTACGGACAGCTCGGGAGGTGCGGTATATATCCTCGATGCCTTCAGGCATCCCTTACTGCCCCATATCTCCAGCTCACAATTATACTGCTGATCCATACCGAATGAAAGCTGCGCCGGTATACCGCTGCCGCTTACTGCTGATATCGCCCCATATATGTCCACATCAAAGCCATCCTGATAAAACAGCTTTGAAGAGGTGATCTCCATATCTCCCGACAGCAACCTGTCCGCGAGCTTCAGGGTATAGCATCCGCAGTCAAGCAGAGCTCCTCCACCAAGTGCCTTGTGATATCTGAAGTCATCTCCTCCCCTGAAGGGGAAAGCAAAGTTACTCCTTATCAGTCTGATCTCACCGAGCTCTCCGGAGCCTATCACTTCCTCTGTCCTCGCTATCTGCCTGTGATATATGAATGCAAAGTTTTCGGCTAATGCGAGTCCTCTGCTCTCTGCAGCCTGTACAAGTGTCTTTGTATCATTAAGCGATGTGGTAAAGGGCTTTTCGAGCAGTACATGCCTGCCATGCTCTATGGCCTTTTCAGCCCATTTCAGATGGAGTGCCGGAGGCAGTGCTATATAGACGGCATCCACCTCATCAGACGAGAGCATGCTTTCATAGCCCTCATAAATGCTTCCGCCATATTCCTTTACAAAGGCTTCGCCCTTTTCCCTGCTGCTCCCCGGTATGCTGTCACCGTTTCCGCCTCTTTCGCTCTCTGTCGCAAGAGCCACACCGGCAAACTCACACCGTGCATTTCTCATTATCGCCGGTATCATCCGCCTTTTGGCTATATCCGCGGGGCCGAGTGCCCCGATCTTTATCTTATCCATGATGTTTTCTCCATTAGTAATACCCTGTATAATATGCTGGCGATATGTATTTTCAGAGCACTTAGCACATCTTACTTGGCGAGCTCCTTGCTGCCAAGGTGCGTTCGCTGGTGGAATGCCTTAGAACGCACCTGTTTTAAGGCAACGAGCGAGCGAGCATGCATGCATGCTTAGTAAGATGTAGCCGCGGTTGAAAAATACATATCGTCGGCAGAAATAATCCATGAATTATAATATTTACACTTCAAGCAAGGACAGCAGATTGCGCAGCTGTATGTTCAGACAGTTGTTGATCTGAGTCAGTATGTTAAGTGTACCGTAATCACTCCAGGTATACCCCTCCGGTATCTCTTTAAGCTCATCCTTCTGCATGATTATTATCACATTGCGGTTTTCTTCCTGATAGAATCTCCCGCCCTCTTCCGAAAGGATACGGTCTATTATTATATCATCTTCTCCTGTCATCAGCCTTTTAAAGAAATACTCCTCCACCGGATCGGCAGGCTCTTTGTCAGTGTATTCCTTCTGTATCGTAGGTCCGATCTCTATGCCGTCGAAGCATCCGGGCTCCGGTCTTATCTTCACCAGAAACTTCATCACTCCGTCATCATCACAGCACAGCAGTCCGAAGGTGGCCTTGCCGTTTGACGCAAAAAGCGGCTGTCTCCAGTGTGATACCTCTCTTCCCTCTATGGCTATGTCGCAGAATATGACCTTAAACGGGTATTCGTTTCTGCACGCGAATTCATTTCCCGTAAAGCCCCAGCCATCCAGTTCATTAAGACCTGTCAGATCTCTTCTCACGTTCCTTAGCATCTTGTAATCGTTCATGCCGTGATAAAGCTCCGCTATGGTCCTGCGGTTCATACTCCATGCAGTCTTATAGAAATATGACTTATTCTTAAAAGGCACATCCGAATCCTGTCCCATCAGCACATAGGGTATACAGGACAGCACCGTCCTCGTATCCATGTTCACGAGGTTGTCCTGCTGCATCAGATCCTTTATCTGTCTGAGTGTCATCCATCTGTGGGCAGCATCCTCCCGCAGTGCTTCGTCAACCTTAAGGATGACATTTCTGTTTCTCTTCTTCAGAAATCTCGAGGACTGCTCCGACTGTATCTGATCCACTATGATATCCTTCGGCTGCATCTGCATGAAGCTGTCGAGATACTCGGGTATCCTTCCCCCGTGCTTTCCCGTGAAGTTGCTCTTTGTGGCCTGAAGCGTAGGTGATATCTGTACGACATTTACATTGCCCGGCTCTATCTTCGCCTGCATCAGATAATGCCAGGTATCCCCTATCCGACATGTGATGATACCGAGAAAGCCTATCTCATCCTGAATGATGATAGGCTGCTCCGCTATGATACGGTCATCCTCATACTGTCTGATACCGCGTATCTGAAAGAAAGAATTGTTTTCATTCCTTATGCAGCCGTCCTTCTCATCGAGAAACCACGGTGTGCACTCCTCCAGAGAGATCCGGTCCACCCTTACGTCGAGCCTGTCGTTTCTCTCCTTTATCCACTCCGTGAGCTCTGCCATGGTGTGCAGAGGAGTCTCGGATGTACTCTCTGCTGCAAAAAGATCATCTATCAGCCTGTTATCTGCCATCTTCCCTCTTCAGTGCCTCAAGGTATTCTTCCATGTCATCATAGGTCTCGTCCTTACCGGCATACACATGGTCGCAGATCGCTTCCACAATGCAGTCCTTTGAAAAGTTCTTCATCGTGCGCCAGAGCATCTTATCTACATAGAGACCCCTGGTGGGATCGTCGAGCCTGTAGGTCTTTTCCTCCTTACCGTCATACACGGTCACATCGCAGCTTCCCGTCACTGCAATGAGTATCAGTCTGGTCAGCCTGTTGGCATGCTGTCCTCTCTCGGCACCGGGTATGACATCCCTCACCCAGAATATCCTTTTTATATCAAAAGGTACTGCCTCGGTATTTCCCTCTACTACCAGCAGTCTGCCGTCAGCCTCCTGATTGGAGCGTATATCCACGTAGCAGCTCTTTCTATCCTTCATAGCTGTTCACCTCATCTATGACCTTCTGTATTTCCTCCTCTTCCATATAGTCCATCATCGGAAGAGACACTATGGTATCGCAGATCGCCTCTGTCTTGGGATAGTCTCCGCGCTTGTATCCAAACTTCTCTACCATCACCGGCTGCAGGTACGGCGGTGTCTTCCATGCGATATCCGTCGCTACATCACGCTCTGACAGGAAGCTCCTGAAGCCCTCCTGATCTTCTACTCTTACCACAAACTGATACCATGTATGTACACACCCCTCCGTCGTCTCGGGCAGCTTTACCAGAGGGTTCTTTATTTCCTTAAGGTATCTCTGCGCTATATGATCCCTGTTTGCGAGCAGATCCTTTATGTGCCTCAGCTTTACTCTTAAGAGTCCCGCCTGCAGCTCATCGAGCCTGTCGTTGTAGCCCATGGCTATGTTGTGATATCTGTAATCGCTGCCGTAGTTTCTTAAGACCTTGACCCTCTCTACGATGGCCTGATCCTTAGACACCACTCCGCCTCCGTCACCGAAGCCTCCGAAGTTTTTGGTGGGATAAAAGCTGAAAAAGGAAACCGTACCGAACAGTCCGGTATATGTACCCTTGTAGGGTGCGAAATGCGACTGTGCGCAGTCTTCGAAAAGCATCAGTCCGTGCTTCCTGCATATTTCCATCACAGGCTTCATCCTTGTGGCAAGACCGTACAGATGAGTCACGAGCACTGCCTTTGTCTTTGGCGTGATGGCAGCCTCGATATTCGCCGCGTCGAGCTGGTAATACTCATCAGGCTCCACAAAGACCGGCACTCCGCCCGCCTGCATCACTCCGAGCATGGTAGCTATATAGCCGTTTGCCTGTACTATGACCTCATCCCCCGGCTCTATGCCTGCAGCCTTCACTCCGAGCAGGATGGCATCCAATCCGTTGTCCACGCCCGCGCAGTAGCATCCGCCGCCGAGAGCCTCGGCATATTCCTTTTCAAACTCGGTCACCTGCTTTCCGAGTACATACCAGCCGCTGCGGAGCACCTCCACGGCCATCTCCTCATACTCGTCCCTGTAGATATTATATCCTCTTGACAGATCGTTGATAGGTATCATCTTTTATTCTCCCCTAAGTAATATGAAATAAAGATGATTATACCATAAAAGCTGGCAGGCGCATAATATCATCCCTGCGTTACGTAATACTTGAAGAAAGAAAAAAGGCATGCTATAATGCGTTGGTTGTCAGGGGTGCTTTGCGGATTTGACGCAGGGCTGAGATATTACCCTTAGTGTTTTCACTTATGCCTGATCCGGATAATACCGGCGTAGGCAGACAGGAGGATCATATGAATTTTTTTGTCGCGTTTGATGAGAGTGGCGGGTCTTATTATCTTACAAAGGCAGGCACCGTATCCATCATCATTTTATCTTTAGCTATCCTTTTCACTATCGGTTTCGTCAGTACGGACACCACGAAAAAAAAGACTTACAGTGCGAAGCAGCTGACCTTTACCGCACTCGCTATTGCATTGTCCTTTGTGCTTTCATTCGTTAAAATCTTTCACATGCCCTGGGGCGGATCGATCACTGCATGCTCCATGCTGTTTGTGTCTCTGATCGGATACTGGTACGGACTTAAAGCAGGACTTATAGCCGGCTTTATCTACGGATGTCTGCAGTTTATTCAGGGAGGCGGAAGCTACATCCTGGACCCTCTGCAGGCCTGTCTGGATTACTTTTTTGCATTTACCGCCCTGGGTCTGACGGGTTTATTCAGGAAGCTTAAGAGATTTCCGTTTGAGATCGGATATTCGTTCGCCGTGATCGCCCGGGGTGCCTTTCACGCCTTAGGCGGATATTTCTACTGGATGGACTATATGCCTGAGAATTTCCCGGCTTCCTTAAAGGCTGTCTATCCCATCGCATATAATTATGCATATTTAATACCGGAGGCGGTACTGACACTTGTGGTCATCTCTCTGCCGCCGGTCAGGAAAGCCCTGTCTAAAGTAAAGGAACTGGCACTGGATATATGACAGGGGTGTATACCTCCCCTGTCTCTCACCTTAGTACAAGGTGAAATATCTTTTCGTAGAGTTTGCTCTTATACGGCTGATACCTCATCGGCACGTCGATCCATGTCTTCTTGTCGAGTATGCTCTTATTATGGGAGAAGGTATCGAAGCCAGTCCTGCCGTGATAGGCTCCCATGCCGCTCTCTCCGACTCCGCCGAAGCCCATCTCGCTGGTGGCAAGGTGTACTACCGCGTCATTCACACAGCCGCCTCCGTAGGACACTCTCCCGGTGACACTCCGTATGACCTTCCTGTCCTCTGCAAAGATATAGAGTGCAAGCGGTCTCGGCTTTGATGCGAGATCCCTGTAGAGCTCCTCATAGCTGTCAAAGGTAAGCACCGGTATCACCGGACCGAATATCTCCTCACCCATTACGGCATCCGCATATGTCACATTGTCCATTACGGTAGGCTCTATCTTAAGTGCCGCCTCATCATATCCTCCGCCTATGATCGTCTTATCCTTGTCTATGAGCGCACATATCCTGTCGAAATGCTTTTTATTGATGATCTTACCATAGTCGGGATTATTAAGCGGATATGCCCCGTACTGTAGTCTTATCTGTCTGCATAGCTCCTTTACAAGCTGATCCTTTATGTCCTTTTTGCAGAGTATATAGTCCGGAGCCACGCAGGTCTGTCCGCAGTTTAAGAACTTGGCAAACACTATACGCTTTGCCGCAAGCTTTATCTTTGCCGAGCTGTCTACTATACAGGGACTCTTGCCCCCGAGCTCAAGCACAGCCGGTGTCAGTCTTTCGGCTGCATGTCTCAGCACCTCTTTACCGACTGTCTGGCTCCCGGTGAAGAATATCAGATCGAATTTCTGATCGAGAAGCGCGGCATTTTCCTCCCTGCCTCCGGTGACGACCTTCACGTATTCCGGTCTGAAGCATTCGCTTATAAGCTTCTCTATTACTCTGCTCGAAGCGGGTGAATATGCGCTGGGCTTCACCACAGCGGTATTTCCCGCAGCTATGGCATCGACCAGCGGATCAATAGTGAGCAGAAAGGGATAGTTCCACGGACTCATTATCAGAGTACAGCCGTATGGTGAGGGCTTCACATAGCTCCTTGATACAAACTGTGTGATGGGCGAGTGCACCGTATGCTCCCTCGCGTATCTTCTCACATGATTTATCATATAGGTGAGCTCACTCAGCACCAGACCGGTCTCACAGAAATATCCCTCGATACTGCTCTTTCCGAGATCCTCCTTAAGTGCCTCCCCTATCTCATCCTCATATCTTCTGATGTAGCTCCTGAGTCTCTTGAGGCTCGCTATCCTCTGCTCCACAGGAAGCGTCTTCCCGCTGTTAAAATACGCTCTTTGCTTTTTTACGATATTTTCTATATCCGTCATGGCTCCTACCTGTCCCTGTATCATCCTGCAGGATCACATCCCTGCTTTTCAATTCCGTTGTCTTCGTCCACCAGATGATAATATTTCTCCAGCTCTATGGCATCCATAAGTCTCGGCACGGGATAGAGCGGATTGCCCTCCCTGTCGGCATGCTCAGCCATGACAGGTATGTCTTCCTTTCTTATCCCTTTCAGCTTCTCCGGTATGTTCATGCGTCTGTTCATGGCTTTTATCTCGCTTATGAACTTCTTTGCGTTTACTTCATCCGACGCGCCTCTGTCTGCTATGCCTGCGACCTTTGCCAGCTCCGCGAGCTTCTTATACACACACTCGCCGTAGTCCTCCAGCACTATGGGCAGCAGCACGGAGTTTGCGAGTCCGTGCGGTATGCCATACTGTCCGCCGAGTGAATGGGCTACCGCATGTACATAGCCCACATAGGATATTGAGAAAGCCAGTCCTGCACGGTTTGCGGCATACAGCATGTTCCTTCTTGCCTCATAGTTTTTTCCGTCCTTATATGCGGTCTCTATATTGGCAAATATCAGCTTTACCGCCTCCCTTGCAAGTGCCCTTGTCTTCTTTGTAGTAGAGCCTCCTATATATGCCTCCACGGCATGTGTCAGCGCATCCATACCTGTGGTGGATGTGAGTGACGGAGGCAGTGTGAAGGTGACCTCCGGATCGAGCACGTTGTAATGTGGGATGAGCGGAAAGCTGCTCAGCATGTATTTGTGCTTCTTCCTGGTATCAGTTACTATGGATGCCACGGTGACCTCACTTCCGGTACCTGCCGTGGTGGGTATCGCGATGAGCGGCGGTATCCTGCGCCATATCTTAAGTATGCCCTTCATCTGCTCTATACTGCGTCTCGGATAAGCTATCCTCGCACCCACAGCCTTGGCACAGTCTATGGATGAGCCGCCTCCGAAGCCTATGAGTGCCTTGCAGTTATTCCTTCTGAAAAGCTTTACCGCCTCCTCTATGTTGTCTATCGTGGGATTGGGGCAGACTCCGTCGTACACAGTGAAATGTATGCCCTTCTTTTCCAGTGCCTCTTCAAGATGTGCCGTGACACCGGCATCCCTTAAGGGTCTGTCCGTGACAAGAAGCACTGATCTCCTGCCGAGTCTCTTAAGGAGCTCCGGTACATCCTCTACTCTGTCGAGTACCTCCGGATCCCTGTACGGGAGCAGGGGTATCGCCATCTTAAATAAAAACTGGAAAGTCCTGCAGTACGCTTTCTTCAGGGTATTCATGCTGCCTTCTGTCCTCTCTTTGTGATCTGATGTACTCAATCATAGTCAATCGCCCGGTCTATATCCTCTGCCAGACGTTTGATATATGCCTCGAGCTCTTCTCTAAGCTCGGGTCTCCTCAGACCGAACTCTATGCCTGCCTGAAGGAAGCCTATCTTCGCTCCGCAGTCATATCTGTGACCCTTGAAATCATAGGCATATACAGCCTCCTCCTTTGCCATGCGCTTTAGTGCATCGGTGAGCTGTATCTCTCCGCCTGCCCCTCTCTCCTGATTGGCAAGATAATCAAAGACATCCGGTGTAAGTATATATCTTCCGAGTATGGCTATATCCGAGGGAGCCTCTTCGACAGGCGGCTTTTCCACCAGATCCTTTACCTTGTAGACTCTGTCATCCACGCATTTGCCGTCTACTATACCGTACTGAAAGGTGACCTCATGGGGTACGGTCTGTACGCCTACGATACTTGCCTTGTATTCCTTGTATACATCCATCATCTGCTTTAGTGCAGGTGTCCTCGCCACCACCACATCATCGCCTAGCAGTACCGCAAAGGGCTCATTGCCGATAAACTTCTGTGCCGACAGCACGGCATGCCCCAGTCCCAGCGGCTTCTTCTGACGTATGAAATAGATGTTCGCCATCTCGGAGATGGACTTCACCATCCTGAGCTCCTCTTCCTTTTGCTTATTCCCGAGCTCCAGCTCGAGCTCTATGGATCTGTCGAAATGATCCTCTATGGAGCCCTTGTTCCTGCCGTTTACTATCACGATATCCTCGATACCGCTCTCTACAGCCTCCTCTATGATGTATTGGATCGTGGGCTTATCCACGATGGGCAGCATCTCCTTGGGCTGCGCCTTGGTCGCCGGGAGAAATCTCGTCCCCAGTCCCGCAGCGGGTATTATTGCCTTTTTTATCTTCATCTTAGCTCCTTCCTCCCAAATACACAGATAATTCATCATACTTTTCTTCGAGAAAAATCGCAACCTCATAGGGATCGGGGGTCTTCATGCCCGCAAGCAGCATGTCAAATTGCCCGAGCACATTGTGTACCTTTGCGGCGAGCTCCTCTGCATTGCTTACGTCATCCACATAGTTTTCGAGCCGTCCCCCGGTATATCTGCCATCCTTTATGCCGAGGAAAGTCTCCGCCATACTTATATCATATCTTCCGAGTGCCGCATATATGCCCACGGCATCGGCAGTAAGCTCATCCCAGATCGCGTCTATCTTATCGGGATACAGGCGTCTGCATATGAAATGCGTACATTCATGGTATCTTCTTATGGTATGGGAAAGCTGCAGCCACTCATCGTCGGTGACCCCGATATCAGCGGCACTGACTGCGCTGTACGGTCCACGGCTTAGTATGATCACCGCATCCTTAAAGTTTCTCTTATCCGAGGTAAATCTCTTAAACTCACTGTTCCAGTCAGGATCATTGATACCCTTTGCCAATTCCGAAAGAATAAACTCTTTTTTGTGAGCATGTATCTTATTCCAGTTTATCACACCGTCGAGTATGGCTGCCCCCTGTGTCTTCGGTATCTCCTTCACCACGCATTTATTGAGCATGATGTTTATGAACATCTCAAAATCCTCCCGGTTTGACAGGGTCACTGCCAGTACTTCTCCGGCAGGGGTATCTTCATATATCATCTCATCGGCATCATCTGCATGAAAATGAGACAGTGACTTCACCTTTGGCTCCTTGCCGCACAGTGCCACTGCCTCATACTCTTCTTTAAGATCGTCCATATAGGGTGAAAGATAGAGCTTGCTGTAGATCTCAGCCAATGCCGGAAGCACCGCTCTTCCGGTTACCTGTCCGGATCCTTTCATTATGCTTTTTGTACTCCTCCTGATTTGATCTTCTCCACTTTGGATGTATCACTGACACTCCTTGTCATATCACCCATCAGCATGATATCAGCCTGTGTATCGCTGTTGTGTATAGCCTTACTGATACCCTGATCCGTCCCGCTTACAAAGGTCGCAGCCTTAAGATCCTTCCTGATGAGCATCATGCCGCCGCTCACATCCTCCATTATTTCATCGTTAAGCT
>JAGBNR010000137.1 GCA_017634315.1 Lachnospiraceae bacterium | reverse complement strand
TGTAAGCCAGAGCGTGGATCTGCAGAGAGCCACAGGTCTTATCGGAAAGGTAGTCACAGCCTCAAAGACTGATTCGGTCACAGGTGTGGCTACGGAAAAGACCGGGACTGTAGACTTTGTTACACAGTCGGGCTCCAAGACATATGTCACGATAGACGGCGATCAGTATGAGCTGGATGAGATCAGCAAGATATGGGATGATACCTATGCGGATGC
The DNA here is from genome assembly GCA_017634315.1 of Lachnospiraceae bacterium. Taxonomy (GTDB): domain Bacteria; phylum Bacillota; class Clostridia; order Lachnospirales; family Lachnospiraceae; genus NK4A144. The sequence continues at coordinate 33,633 of JAGBNR010000137.1, read as the reverse complement.
GTACAATCTCGCAAACAGCTGGTCCAAGCTCATGGGAGAGATACCGAATGCGGCATACATCACGGCAAGCAACAAGGATGTGTACAGGACTCAGGTGTCTTCACTCTATGCTTCGTATATGAGCATGGATGATTACTCGAGAAGCTTTCTTTCAGAGGATGACAGGATGAAGCTCAATGAGCTGGTAGCTCAGTACAGGACGCTCGGTGATGACTTTACGGATACTTCGGAAGAGGATTCATAATAGCTGCTCACGGATGAGAGGTATAAGTTATGAAGATAAACTCAAACGGAATTTCATTAGAGCAGGCAGCTGCGGCATATCTTCAGGGAGCACCTGATACAGCAAAGCCCGGTAAGAGTGCGGACGGCAGGAGCTTCGCGGAGATACTCGGAGAGAAGAGTGAGGAGCTTAGCGGCGACATGGGAGTGAAGTTTTCCAAGCATGCGGCAGAAAGACTTTTCGACAGGAACATCTCCTTATCGGACGAGCAGCTGACAAGGCTCACGCAGGGAACCAGGGAAGCAGAGAGCAAAGGGATAGACTCCTCTCTTGTGATGGTCGATGATCTGGCTTTCATAGTGAATACGGGAAGCAATACAGTGGTCACGGCAATGGATCCCGCAAATAACGACAAGAACATTTTCACAAATATCGACGGCGCAGTAATAGCGTGATAACAAGGGGATTAAAGCAATGAAGCGTCTGCGCTGGCGCAGTAAGCTTCATGGGTTTAAGACCCGAAAAACATGAGCAAGTAGCGCGATAGCGCGGATTGCGAATAGTTTTTAGGATTGCGGGAGCGAAGCGTAGCAATCCGTGGTATCATTAAAACAGCACATAACAGAAAGAGGTAAATGCCTTATGATGAGATCACTTTTCTCCGGAGTAGCAGGACTTCGGACACACCAGACAAGAATGGATGTAATAGGTAACAACATAGCTAACGTAAATACAGTGGCATATAAGTCAAGCTCGGTCACATTTCAGGATCTGCTTTATCAGACGACACAGAACGCATCGGGTGCCAATGCAGCTACAGGCAGAGCAGGTATTAATGCGAAGCAGATCGGTCTCGGTGTTTCGACCGGTGCCATCTCGACAAACATCAGCACCTCAGGCTCGGCTCAGAATACCGGCAGCCCCTTTGACATCCGTATTTCAGGAGATGCTTTCTTCATAGTATCAGACGGATCAAATCAGTTTTACACAAGGGCAGGTGCCTTTAACGTAGATGCTAACGGTACTCTGGCAATGGCTACCAACGGATATCCCGTAATGGGCTATGGTACGACAACAAATGCCACCACAGGCGAGAGAGTCATAAATACCGCAACTCTTACACAGCTCGATATCATGAGCGACGAAAATATGATCTCCGACCCGGTGGCTACCACCAATGCATATTCTGTCGGTATCCTTGATAAGAATTCCGATGCACTCTCGACTACTGCAGGGCAGATGATGTCGATGCCCTTCTACGATAACCTCGGATACAGCTATACGGCACAGTTCAGACTGGAAAAGGTAGGCGGACCGACGGCAGCAGACAGCGGTCAGTATACTATGACCATGACAGATATAGTGGATTCAGAAGGAAAATCAATACTTATTAAAAACACAGGCACTGCTGATGTTCCCGTAATGGAAGAAATGACTGCAGCTGAAAAATTCGCAGCATTAAAGGCTGCTAAAGTACTTGGGGTAGGTGGATCAGGCGGTACCGATAATGTAGCAAAACTAACATTCGACACATATTTAACTCCATCTGAATCATCAGCGACTGGTAAACTACTTGAAGTTGTCATTGGTGCAGATACAGCATCAACAATTACTGCTACCAATCGTCAGGAAGTGACCACAGATGAGAACGGTGAAAAGATGGTAGGTCTTACTATTGATTTGGATGGACTTCCGGGAATTATATCCGGAGCTCCCTATAACGGACCTACCTATGCAGGATTGAGAGGTATGACAGATAATAATGGACTCAATGCTCTTAATAAGGGTATAGCATTTGATCTTTCCGAGATGCAGAACATCGACAACAAGGGTTCATCTACCGTAAACGGTAAGAGAGGTCGTATTACCTCCGATGCCGGTGCAGGCTGCGCGGCAGGAGAGATGTCATCGATCTCCATAGGTCAGGACGGTAAGATCACTGCGGCATACACCAACGGTCAGACCAAGCTCCTCGGACAGATCGCATCGGCTACCTTTGCAAATGCTTCGGGTCTTGAGAAGGCAGGAGACAACCTCTATGCATCGACCCTCAACTCAGGTGAGGCAGTCATCAATGATATCACCGCAAACGGAGGCTCGATGTCCACAGGAGAGCTCGAGATGTCAAACGTAGACCTCTCGGCAGAGTTTACCGACATGATCACCACCCAGCGTGGATTCCAGGCAAACAGCCGTATCATCACGGTCTCCGACTCCATGCTTGAGGAGCTTGTAAACCTGAAGAGATAATCATTAATGTATATTACAAATCCGTTTCTGTGGAAGCAGCCCGATATTTCGGGCTGTTTCCGCATTTGACAATAATGATCGAAACACACAAAAATGCAAATTTTCTTATTCGCGGAAATGTGGTATAGTATACCCATGCTTATAGAAGTGACTAAGCTAAATGATGACAAGGTCGTGATTAATTCCGATCTCATAGAGATCATAGAGACCACTCCCGACACTGTCATTACATTAAATACAGGCCGGAAATTAATCGTAAAGGAAAGTAGACAAGAGATAAGAAATCTTGTAAACTTGAAAGGCTAGGGTCAGATGTTACAAAGTCGATTGCAGATATGCAGGTGGGCTTTGGAATATATGACCCGTAAAAACATGAAAATAACAGAAGGTATATTGTTTTGGATTTAGGTTCGATAATAGGTCTGGTCGGCTGTATAGCTCTTGTATTCTACGGTATCGTAGGATCAAACGGCATGTCGGCTCTTCAAAGCTTCATAGACAGAGACTCCATCATCATCACCATCGGAGGTACCATGATGTGTATCCTCGCGATGAATACGATTCCTACTTTCCTTAACGGACTGAAGTCCTTTAAGCAGGTGCTGAATCTTGAAAAGGCAGACTCTGCCGGGGTGATAAAGCAGATAATAGATCTTTCCAATGTGGCAAGAAAGGAAGGACTGCTTTCTCTTGAGGAAGCGGCTTCAAATATAGATGATGAGTTTCTGAAAAAAGGCATCATGCTTGTGGTCGACGGTACTGATCCCGATCTTGTACGTGCGATAATGGAGACGGAGATGACCGGCATAGAGGGCAGGCATAAGGATAATGCCTCCTTTTGGGAGGACATGGGCTCCATGGGACCTGCATGGGGAATGATCGGTACCCTTATCGGTCTGATAAACATGCTTAAGAATCTGTCTGATATGGCGGCACTCGGACCTGCTATGGCCGTGGCTCTCGTTACGACCTTCTATGGCTCGCTTATTGCAAACTGGATATGTGCTCCGGTGGCAAACAAGCTTAAAAAGAAAAATGCGCAGGAGATGTCGGTCAAGGGCATCATGGTAGAAGGATTGCTGTCGATACAGGCAGGCGAGAACCCGAGAGTCATCGAGGAGAAGCTGAAGTCATTCATTTCTCCTGCAGAGAGAAAGGCAATGGCATCCGGAGATGAGGGCGCAGCTGCCGGAGGAGAGGGCTGATGGCAAGACAGGCACCACCTGAAGAGCCGCCCAAGGGCGCACCGGCGTGGCAGTCTACGTTTGCGGATCTCATGAATCTGCTGCTTTGTTTTTTCGTGCTTCTTTATGCATTCTCAAGTACGGATGTGGACAAGTTTGAAGCGATAGCGGCCTCCATGTCAAAGGCTTTTTCGATATTCGATCCGGGCGGAGAGTCTGTCGGAGAGGGGGATGCCGTAGGCAACGGGGTCTCACAGCTCTCGAATGTATCGGAGATGGTGACATCTCTCGGCAAGAATACTACAGGTAATTCAGACAATAAGGATTACAATGAAGAGGGCATGGGCGAGGAGACCTTCGAGTCCGAGTCATTTTCCAAAGAGGATCTTGCAAACGGCGAAGAGGAGAATCAGGCACCTGATGTAAATGAGCATGAGAGTGACAGTGACAGCGATGGCCGTCAGCAGATAACGAACGAACAGGCCAGGGAGCAGCTGGAGGAGTCCGGGATAAAGGAGTCCGAGGAGCTGGCGGAGCGGATAGAGGAGTCTGTCAATGAGGAGGATCTCTCGAAACAGATAGATATTGATTTTACGAGTCAGTATGTGAGCCTTACCATGAACGGTTCATTGTTATTTGACTCGGGAAGTGCTACAATAAAGGATACCGCGACCGTTACTCTGGATAAGGTCGGGAAGATACTTGAAACTTATGCGGACAGCACGATAGAGATCGAGGGACATACAGACAATGTGCCCATCAGCAATTCGCAGTTTCATAACAATGACGAGCTTTCCGATGCGAGGGCATTGAGTGTTTTCTCATATTTCAGAGACAATTCGGATCTCGACCCGGCGATGATCAAGCATACGGGGAGAGGCTCTTATGTGCCTATAGCCGATAACGGCACGCCGGAGGGCAGACAGCTGAACAGAAGAGTAGAGATCAGGATATACAACCAGTTAAGTGATGTATCGTGATGTTTTATATTTATATACGATGCTACAGTAAGGGAGAGAAGCCGTGAAAAAAAATATGATGAGCATTATAATAATGGCATTGGTCGTGGTAAATGTAGCTATGACTGCCATTATGATGTTTACAGTGATACCGGCAAACAGAAAGACGATCGCTCTTGTTGATCAGGTCGCTTCAGCCATAAAGCTGGATACGGCAGGGGTGTCACCCGATGGAAACGGCGGAAGCGGCAGGAATGTATCGCTTGCGGATACTGCCACATATGCTATCGAGGAGCAGCAGACCTTCCAGCTCAAGAAGGGCGAGGATGGCAAGGATCATTATCTGGTATGTACCGTAGCTATCCTTATGGATACGACTCATGAGGATTATGAGACATACGGCGGTGATATAGACAGCAGACAGTCGCTCATACTCAATGCCCTTTCGGAGACTATAGGGCAGTACACGTATGAGGACGTACAGGCTCTCGGACAGGCGGGAGTACAGGATGCCTGCCTCGAAAAGCTGCAGGAGGTATTTGGAACGGCTTTCATTTATCAGGTAGCCTTGAGCGGATATATAGTACAGTAGAAAGGCAGATCAAAGTATGGGAGATGTCCTATCACAGGACGAAATAGATAATCTCTTAAAGGCACTGTCGTCAGGTGAGATAGATGCCGAGGAGATGAAGGAAGATGCCGGCAAGTCAGTCAAGGAGTATGACTTCAAGCGTCCCGCAAAGTTCTCCAAGGAGCATCTGCGTACACTGGAGATAATTTTCGAGCACTACGGCAGACTGATATCTACCAACCTGCCGGTGTATTTGAGGAAGAATGTACAGGTCAGCGTGGTCAATTCGGAGGCACTTACCTTCTCCGAGTTTACCAATTCGCTTTCGAATCCTGTCATTTTGGGAATTGTTAATTTCCTGCCGCTTAACGGCAATGTAATGGTGGAGCTGGGCTCCAATCTCGGCTTTGCCATGATAGACAGACTGCTCGGAGGTCAGGGTGACGCGCTCGATAAGAGTCGTGAGTTTTCCGAGATAGAGATGTCGCTTGTGGAAAAGATGATGGCTGTATGCATATCGCTTTTCAGGGAACCGTGGAAAAACGTTATAGAGCTTAACCCTTTGCTTGAGAGAGTGGAGACCAATCCTCAGTTTGCACAGATCATAGCACCTACCGAGATGATAGCCATTGTCACACTGAATATCAGGATCGGCGAGGTCGAGGGACTGATGAATATATGTCTTCCCTATTTTACGCTGGAGTCTGTCATGGATAAGCTGAATACCAAGTTCTGGTTCTCCACTATGCAGGAGTCATCGGATGACGACTATACCGAGCATCTTGAGGATATGATCCAGCATGTGCAGATACCGATCATAGCGAAGCTCGGCGACAGCTCCATTACAGTGACGGATTTTGTCAATCTGCAGCCCGGAGACGTGATCAGACTTTCGTCGAGGGTTGATGAGGAAATGGATATATACGTGGGAAATATCAAGAAGTTTAAGGCTCTGCCCGGCGCGACAAAGAAAACTTACGCCGTCAGAGTGACATCCATAATCAGAGAGGAGGAAGAGTAGGCGCATGGACGGAATGTTATCGCAGGATGAAATAAATGCCCTGCTTTCCGGGATGGCCGCAGACGGAGACGATGCCGGCAGCACCGATGCCGCATCTGCAGCTGACGCGGCATCTGCAGCCGATGCCGGTGGCGGGGAAGAACTCCTTACTGATTTTGAAAAGGATGCTATAGGTGAGGTAGCAAACATCAGCATGGGAACTTCAGCGACGACGCTGTATTCCCTTGTAAACATGAAGGTGGATATCACCACGCCGGTCGTCACTATAGCCACGTGGGACGAGATCACCGAAGAATATGTAAAGCCGTGTGTATTCATCCAGATACATTACAAAGCCGGTCTTGACGGGTATAATATGCTCGTCCTCAGAGAAAATGACGTAAAGATCATTACGGATCTGATGATGGGCGGAGACGGGACGAATACTGAAGGAGAGCTCGGAGAGCTGCATTTATCGGCTATTTCCGAGGCTATGAACCAGATGATGGGATCATCGGCGACATCGCTCTCATCAATGCTGGGGAGGATGATAGATATATCTCCGCCGGAGGCCTCGCTCATAGATATGGCTACGGAGGATCCCTCCAATCTGCCGGAGTTCCTGCATGGAAAGTTCGTTAAGATCTCATTTCGGATGCAGATAGGGGATCTGGTGGATTCGGCGATAATGCAGCTGTATCCCATAGACTTCGCTAAAGAGCTTTACGATCACTTTATAGGAAGTCAGGAAGCCTCTGCACCTGCAGCAGCCGAGCCTGCGCCCGCACCGGCTCCCGAGCCGGCACCTGCACCGGCAGCAGCACCTCCGCCGCCACAGGATATGGGAGCGGCACCACCCCCGCCTCAGATGGGCTATCCGCAGCAGGCACCACCACCCCAGATGGGATATGGAGCACCGCCTCAGATGGGATACGGAGCACCGATGGGGTACGGGGCACCACAGATGGTTCCGCCGGTGAATGTACAGCAGGCGCAGTTTGCTACATTCTCGAACGATATAAATCCTATGCAGCCGCAGGAAAACATAGAGCTGATAAAGGATGTGCCGCTTGAAGTCACGGTAGAGCTGGGCAGGACACACAAGTCAATAAATGATATACTTGATTTTTCACCCGGTACTATCATAGAATTGGACAAGATAGCGGGTGAGCCCATAGATGTTCTTGTAAACGGAAAGAATGTCGCAAAGGGCGAGGTCGTCGTAATAGACGAAAGCTTTGGAGTAAGGGTAACCGAAATTATTAAATAAGGAGTTTACAAAGTTATGGCAAAGAACATTCTGATCTGTGATGATGCAGCGTTCATGAGGATGATGATCAAAGACATCCTTTCAAAGAACGGCTACAATGTCGCCGGAGAGGCAGAGAATGGAGCTAAGGCGGTTGAGAAGTATGCCGAGCTTAAGCCCGATCTGGTTCTCATGGACATTACCATGCCCGAGATGGACGGCATCGAAGCACTGAAGGCTATCAAAGGTTCAGATCCTGCAGCGCTTGTTATCATGTGCTCAGCAATGGGACAGCAGGCGATGGTTATAGAGGCTATACAGGCCGGTGCCAAGGACTTTATCGTTAAGCCTTTCCAGGCTGAGAGAGTGCTTGAAGCTGTCAAGAAGGTAGTGGGCTGATTGGAAGGTTTTATACAGCTTGTCACGGTCATTGCTATCTTTCTGATAGTGCTGGCGGTGACGTATTTCACTACGAGATTTGTAGGGGGATATGCCAAAAACAGGATCGTGACCGGCAACATCGAGCTTATCGACTCCATGAAGATAGCTCCTTCCGCATACATAGCCATTGTCAGGACTGCCTCTAAATATATGGCACTGGGCATAGGGAAGAATGAGATACATTTTCTCTGCGAGCTGCCTGAGGATGCCATTGAGGTAAGAGAGACCGGCACAGTCGTGAACTACAACTTCAGGGAGCTTGTCGAAAAAGCCCGTGAGAAGATAGGAAAGAAATGAAAAAGCATTGGCTTAAAGCGGTTTTTTTTCTGTCGATATTTACGGCGTTGTCAGCGGCACTTACTTTTATCAACTCTGTTGATGCAAAGGCCAATAATGATATCGCGACCAGAAGGGATATAGGCGGGGCTTCCACGCAGACTCTGACCGAGACCCCCGGAGAGCGTTCCTCCTATTACAATGATCTTGGGATGCTGCAGGACGGATATGATGCGCCTACCGTCATTGATGAGCCCGGAGCCGGAGATGACAGGTCGGATATCAGAGAGCTTAATATCGGCAACAATCTTAATATTACATACAGTGATGGCAACGGAAATCTGACCGGTGCATTGAGGATACTGATCATCCTCACGCTTGTAGCCATAGCTCCGCTCCTTCTCATAATGTTGACCTCATTCACCAGGATACTGGTGGTACTTCATTTCGTGAGGGCGGCCATAGGCACCCAGACGGCACCACCGAATCAGGTATTAGTGGGGTTGACTCTTTTTTTGACGTTCTTTATCATGCAGCCCGCTATAAACGAGATAAATACAAATGCCGTTCAGCCTTTTGAAGCCGGAGAGATCACCCAGCAGGAGTTTGCCGAGACGGCGATGGCCCCGCTTCGTGAGTTTATGTATGGACAGACTCAGGCAAAGGATGTCAGATTGTTTTTGGATATAGCCGGGATAGAGGATGTGGAAGGGATAGACGATATTCCAAATGCCATTCTTATACCCTCGTTTATGATATCTGAGCTTAGGACTGCTTTTATTATCGGATTTTTGATATATGTACCGTTCATAGTCATAGACATGGTCGTGGCATCCACATTGATGAGCATGGGTATGATGATGCTACCGCCCACGACTGTTTCGATGCCGTTCAAGATCCTGCTGTTTGTACTTGCTGATGGCTGGAATCTGGTGATCGGTTCGCTTGTTAAGACGTTTTATTAGAAAGGGCTTTAGGGGATTTCAGTATGGATATAGCAGCTGTAACCGAGATAACGAGGGAGACGCTTTATACCACCATTATAACGGCTGCGCCGGTGCTTTTGGTTTCACTGGTCGTCGGACTTGCGATCTCGATATTCCAGACTGTTACGAGTATACAGGAGCAGACCCTTACGTTCGTGCCGAAGTTTCTTGCCATATTTGTGGGGATCATGCTGATAGGTCACTGGATGCTCGGTAATATGGTGGGACTGATGGAGAGACTTTGGAGTGATTTTACACTGTATGTAAAATAGCAGGATGATAGATTATACTTTTTCCATACAGGATTTGGAGTTTTTTCTCCTTATAGTCACGAGAGTAACGTGTTTTGTACACACGGCGGTGTTTTTTTCCACGACCAATGTACCGAGGCGAGTGAAGGTAGGTTTTTCGCTGTTACTCTCGTTTCTGATATTCAGGTTTGTGGTACCGCATATGGTATTGGATTATAATACTGTAGTAGGGTATGCGGTGCTTGTGTTAAAGGAGGCGATCGCCGGACTTATGCTCGGATTTTCCACAAATCTGTGCATGTATATATTGCAGTTTGTGGGTACCGTATCGGATATGGATATAGGCTTGTCGATGATGAGCCTTTTTGATCCGATATCGAGAGTCAATACTGGATTTACAGGCACCATGTATCAGTATTCGGTGCTTATCATCCTGTGTATCACCAATATGCACCATTGGATACTCAGGGCTTTTATTGACAGCTATGAGCTCATACCGACCGGAAGGGCTGTATTTAATACGGACAGGATGCTTGCTTCGATGATAGAGTTTTTTACGGAGTATTATTCGATAGGCTTCAGGATATTTATGCCGGTATTCGGTGTGATGCTGTTGCTGAATGCGGTGCTTGGCATAATGGCAAAGATAGCTCCGCAGATGAACATGTTTTCCGTGGGTATGCAGATAAAGATACTCATCGGACTGTCCGTGCTTTTTGTTACTATCGGTATGCTGCCCAGTATATCTGATTTTATCTTTAACGAGATGAAGGTGATGTTCGGCAGGTTCGCGGAGGGAATGTACATACAATGATCTGGGAGCTGGATCTTCAGTTCTTCGGCGAGGACGGACCCGGCGGAGAGAAGACTGAGGAGCCTACAAGTAAAAAGCTGGATGATGCCAGAAAAGAGGGACAGGTTGCAAAGAGTCAGGAGATGTGCAACGCAGTGTCTCTCATTGCCATGTTTCTGACCTTAAGATTTGCGGGGCTGGGCATAGGCGAGAGATTTTTGGAGAATTTCAGGTATGTCTACTCCGTGATACCCGATTATACGAAGCTTATCCGGGGAGAGATAGTACTTAATGACTATGCCGGACTGCTCAGGATCATGATAATAAGGCTGCTTCTCATCATCCTGCCCATATTTGCGATAGGAGTGATAGTGGCAGTTGGTACAAATATGGCTCAGATCAGATGGATGGTGACCACGAAGCCTCTGCAGCCCAAGCTGAACAAGCTGAGTCCGATGAGCGGGGTAAAGCGGTTGTTTTCAAAGAAAAAGCTTGTGGATCTTGCTCTGAGTATAGCAAAGCTTGTAGTCATATTCGGGGTCGTATGGAGCTATATAAAGGATAAATTCGCACTTGTCGGTCTTCTGTACGATATGTCGATCGGAGCAGCGGTAAGTGAGATATGCCACACGGTGCTGGATCTCGGACTCAGGATCAGTATCATATATCTGCTCGTTGCCGTGTTGGATCTGATCTATCAGAGACGTAAGTTCCATAAGGACATGATGATGACAAAGCAGGAGGTAAAGGACGAGTATAAGAATTCCGAGGGAGATCCGCAGATCAAGGGTAAGATCAGGCAAAGGATGATGGAGGCTTCGAGACGGAGGATGATCCAGTCAGTGCCCGAGGCGGATGTGGTCATTACAAACCCTACACATTTTGCGGTAGCGTTAAAATATGATTCGGAGATAGCCGATGCACCTGTCGTTATCGCAAAGGGACAGGATTTTCTGGCTCAGAAGATAAAGGATGAAGCGAGAAACGCAGGGGTAGAGATAGTGGAGAACAAGCCTCTCGCAAGGATGATATACCATAATGTCGATCTGGGAGGAAAGATACCTCCCGAGCTGTATCAGGCTGTGGCTGAGGTACTGGCATTCGTATACAACCTAAAGGAGAGCAGAGGCGGTTCTGCGGCGTACAGCGCAGGGACTAGGAAGATGGCATAATGGATACGGCGGCAGGAGCAAAAAAGAAAGTATTGAATCCGCAGGATCTGGGAGTGGCTTTATATCTGCTCGCAGCCTTTGTGTTCCTTATTGTTCCGATACCGAACACTCTTCTGGATATACTGCTTGCGGTAAATATGTCCATAGCGTTTGCGATACTGTTCAATTCGCTTTTCGTCAAAGAAGTGCTGGATATGTCCTTTTATCCGACCATACTGCTGTTTACCACCATATTCAGGATATCGCTGAATGTCTCATCGACGAAGCTGATCCTGAGTACCGGCGATCCGGGCAATGTCGTCAGGACATTCGGAGCCTTTGTCGGAGGCAATGATCTGATCATAGGCACCATAGTCTATATCATACTTATCATTGTCCAGTTTGTTGTCATTAATAAAGGTACCGAACGTGTGTCGGAGGTTACGGCGAGATTTACGCTGGATGCCATGCCGGGTAAACAGATGGCTATAGATGCCGACCTTAATACCGGTGCCATAGATGATGAGGAAGCAAAGCGCAGAAGAGACAAGATACAGCAGGAGTCGGCTTTCTTCGGCTCCATGGACGGTGCCGTAAAGTATGTCAAGGGAGACTCTACTGCGGGACTGCTTATCACGATGATAAATGTGGTGGGCGGTATAGCCATGGGTGTGCTCCGCAGAGGAGATACCATTCAGGATGCGCTTGCGAACTATACAGTACTTACCATAGGTGACGGACTCGTATCCGCGATACCCTCACTGCTCATCTCACTTGCTACCGGTATCCTGGTCACAAAGGGCGGCAAGGAGATGGATTTCGGTCCGGATCTGGTGAAGCAGATCTTCGGTGTGCCGAAGGTAATGTATCTGGCAGGGTCGGTCATCGTATTTCTGGGTGTCGTGACACCGCTGAATGTGGTGATATTCGCCCTGGTGGGATCACTCTTCCTTGTAGGCGGCAGACTCATCCAGAACCAGCTGGAGGTGGAAAAGGTCGTAAGCTCCGTGCAGGAGGAGGAGGTATCTGCGGAGGAGATAAGGAAACCGGAGAATGTCGTATCACTGCTTTCCGTAGATCCTATCGAGCTGGAGTTCGGATACGGTATCATACCGCTTGCTGATGTGAATCAGGGCGGAGACCTGCTCGACCGTGTGGTCATGATAAGACGACAGATAGCACTGGAGCTCGGTACCGTGGTGCCCATCATCAGACTGAGAGATAACATACAGCTCAATCCGAACCAGTATATCATCAAGATAAAGGGCGTACAGGTCGCTGACGGAGAGATACTCTTCGATCATTATATGGCGATGAATCCGGGATATGTGGAGGAGGAGATCACCGGTATACAGACTGTGGAGCCTTCCTTCCATCTGCCGGCTATATGGATCACGGAGGGGCAGAGAGAGAGAGCGGAGTCGATGGGGTACACCGTGGTGGATCCTCCGTCTATCATAGCTACTCATCTGACAGAGGTGATAAGGCAGCACATCGCGGAGCTGCTTACGAGACAGGATACGCAGAATCTGATAGACAATCTGAAGGAATCAAATCCCTCTGTGGTGGAGGAGCTTACACCGAAGCTGCTGGGACTGGGAGAGATACAGAAGGTCCTGCAGAATCTGCTTGAGGAGGGAGTGTCGATCAGGGATCTGCTTACTATCTTTGAGACACTTGCTGACTATGCCGCGACTACAAGGGATACCGACGTACTCACCGAGTATGCGAGACAGGCTCTGAAAAGGGCGATCACTGCCAAGTATTTCGAGCCGGGAGAGACCACTCAGGTCGTGACACTTGATCCCAAGATAGAGCAGGAGATCATGAACTCCGTGAAGCAGACCGAGCAGGGGGCATATCTCACACTCGATCCCGAGCGTACCAAGGCCATAATCGCCGCTACAGAGGCTGAGGTCAAGAAGCTGGACGACCTCGGCAGGAATGAGATAGTCGTGACTTCACCTATCGTCAGGATATATTTCAAGAAGCTTACTGAGGACTATTTGGACGAACTTATCGCAATATCATATAATGAGATAGAAAATGATGTGGAGCTTCAGAGCATAGGTATGATCACAGCGTGATAAAGCAAGTATATGATAATCAAGAAGTTTAACGGTAAAACTGAAGATGAGGCGTTGAAGGCTGCAAGAGCAGAGCTTGGAGCCGGCGCGGTCATAATGAATGTGAAGAAGGTGAAGAAGAAGGGACTGGCAGGTCTTTTTTCAAAGCCTACGGTGGAGGTGACCGCGGCCGTGGAGGAGGAGAAGGATACTTACGTACCGCAGACACAGACTGTGCCTCCCATGCCTGCTGCTCCGAAGAAGGATACGACAGAAAAAAAGATCTCGCAGTACAAGGATGTGCTCACCGATGAGGAGTACGAAAAGCTGCATCCGAAGAAAGAGGAGGAGACACCCAAAAGACGCAGCTCCGATAAGATAGACAATCTGCAGTCACTGCTTGAGCAGCAGCTAAAGTCCGTGATGGAGGCAGACTCAGAAGAGAAGGCAAGATCCTCGGACAAAAAGGACAGCAAAAACAAAGAGATAATGAGCTTTATAAAGCTCATATATACCACGCTCATAAATAACGAGGTGGATGAGAAGTATGCCAATGATCTGGTCGAAGAGATAGAAAAGCTTTCAAAGCCGGGAGTCACCATAGACTTTCTGCTGTCCAACATTTATCAGAAGCTCATACTGAAGTTTGGTGTGAGTACAGGCGTGACCGAAGCGGAGAGCGGACCCAAGGTTATTTTCTTTCTCGGACCCACCGGAGTCGGCAAGACGACGACTATCGCAAAGATCGCTTCGGAGATGTCGGTAGGACAAAAGAAAAAGGTGGCACTTGTCACCTCGGATACATACAGGATCAAGGCTGCAGAGCAGCTGCGCACCTATGCCGAGATCATGGATGTGCCGTTCAGAGTGGTATATACGGCAGATGATCTGAAGACCGCCCTTGGTGAATTTAAAGAGCATGATTATATATTTGTAGATACTGCAGGATATTCACCCAAGGATAAAGAGAAGCGGGATGAGATGAAGCATATACTCGATGCCGCAAAGGAGGTCACGGAGATCGAGACGTATCTGGTGCTGTCCGTCACGACAAAGTACAGAGATCTGCTTGCCATCTGCGACACCTATAAAGAAATGGACAGCTATAAGATCGTCTTTACCAAGCTGGATGAGACCTCGACCTTCGGAAACATATACAATATCCGGCTGTATACCGGAGCGGAGATATCCTATACGACTGACGGACAGGATGTGCCTGATGATATTGAAGCCTTCAATCCTCAGTATATTGTAAAATCTATATTAGGCGGCTCATAATGGATCAGGCGACAAGACTACGAACTATAATAAAGCAGAATCAGGTGGCTCCGGCAAATGCCGCGAGAGTCATGACTGTCACCAGCGGCAAGGGAGGCGTCGGCAAGTCAAACGTGGCGATCAATCTTGCGGTGCAGTTTAAGAAGATGGGGCAGAGAGTCATCATCTTTGATGCGGATTTCGGGCTGGCAAATATCGAGGTGATGTTCGGTACAGTGCCGAAGCATAATCTCGCAGACCTTGTATATCAGGGCAAGGGCATAAGAGATGTGATCACCTGGGGACCCCTTGACATAGGGTTCATATCGGGAGGCAGTGGGATAGCGGGTCTTACAAATCTGAATACGGATTATCTCAACTATCTGGTGTCACAGCTGAATGAGCTGGACAGCATTGCCGATGTGATCATCATAGACACAGGTGCCGGCATATCGAGTGCGGTGATAGAGTTTCTTGTCGCATCGGGTGAGATACTGCTTGTGACTACTCCGGAGCCCACATCGATCACGGACTCGTATTCATTGCTGAAGGCATTAAAGCATAATCCGAGATACAACAGCGGGAGCTCTCAGGTGAAGGTGATATCCAACAAGGTATCCGACTATAAAGAGGGGGAGCAGCTCTATAAAAAGCTTAATGCGGTGGTACAGAGATATCTGCATCTGGATATGTCGTACCTCGGAGCCATACCGGAGGATCATGAGCTGTCAAAAGCAGTCATGCAGCAGAGTCCGGTATGTATTTCAAATGTAAACGCGAAGTCCGCAAAGGCTTTTGATGATATATCAAAGACTCTCATGGATATACCGCACGAAAGGTCAGGGATGATGAGGGGCATGGCGGGATTTTTTGCAAACATGCTCAAAAGCAGGAATGTATGAGGGTGAAGGAGGAATATGTTATCTGATCATGTGATACCCGGCGATAAGGTGGATCTTACCGAGGTTAAAAGCGAGGAAAGGATATCCAGCTCCGGCGTGATAGAGAGAAAGAACTATTCCACGCGGGTATATGACATTGTTTCCGAGGATGAGATAAAGGTAAACATGCCGTTTGAGAACGGACATATAGTGCTGCTTGAGGTCGGGGATGACTATGATCTCTGCTTCTACTCGGGCAACGGTCTGTATCAGTGCTATGCGAGGATAACCGACAGATACAAGTCCGATAATGTATATGTGCTGTGCATGGAGCTGACATCCCCTTTAAGAAAGTTTCAGCGGAGGGAATACTACCGGCTGAACTGCATACTGAACATGAAGTGCAGGGAAGTGGGGGAAAAGGAATTTGCCGAGATTAAGGAAAATGATGTCAGCATCATAAATACGGATCTGATACTGGAGGATGGCGTGATCGTCGATATCAGCGGAGGCGGCGCAAAGTTCATATCAGACAAGAGGTTTGAAAAGGATACCAAGATACTTTTCATGTTTAATCTGAATATGAACGGCAAGCCTACGGAGTATTCGGTCATAGGCCGGATCATCCTGTCCGAGCCTCTTGAGGGAAGAGAAGGGGAGTACAGGAATCATATACAGTTTATCAACATCAAGGATAAAGACAGAGAAGGCATTATCAGATACATATTTGAAGAAGAACGCAAAATAAGAAGAAAAGCGAGCGGGATAGAAGAATGATCGAAAATTCCCGAATAACTGGTCTGGAGGTAAAAAATGGGTAAAAAAGTACTGGTTGTAGATGACTCTGCACTCATGAGGAAGGTTGCTTGTGATATAATAAAAACCGACAACAGATACGATGAGCCGGAAACTGCCAGAAACGGTCAGGAAGCCCTTGATCTTATCAAAAAGAAAAAGTATGATGCGATAGTTCTCGATGTGAACATGCCCGTCATGGACGGCATAGAGTTCCTAAGGCAGCTTAAGAAGGACGGACTCAAGGAAAGAGTCATGATGTTTTCCACGACTACCGGAGAAGGAACGCATCAGACCATGGAGTCACTTGATCTCGGCGCGTTGGATTTCATCAAGAAGCCCGAGAGATACAGAGAGACATCGGGCGAAGAGTTCGCGAAGGATTTCCTAAGGATACTTGCGGTAGTCGCAAGAGCCGGAGATACGATCTCATATGAAAAGCCTGCCGCTCATCGGTCTGCAGCCGCAAAGCCTGCCGACAGCCAGATAGTGCTCAGG
This sequence comes from Lachnospiraceae bacterium, assembly GCA_017634315.1. GTDB lineage: Bacteria > Bacillota > Clostridia > Lachnospirales > Lachnospiraceae > NK4A144. Next base: position 16,802 of record JAGBNR010000137.1, on the reverse strand, counting down.
CCGAAGGTATCGGTAAGAGGCGAGAAGATAGTTGCCATAGCAAGCTCTACCGGCGGACCGAAGGCATTGCATTCGGTGATACCGCTTCTGCCGGGCAATCTCGATGCTCCGGTGATACTGGTACAGCACATGCCGGAGGGATTTACCAAATCACTGGCGGAAAGACTTGATTCACTGGGACCCATCAGTGTCAAGGAGGCCGAAGAGGGGGATCTGCTGGAAAAAGGGCATGTGTATATTGCTCCCGGCGGGAAACACATGAAGGTCGCCAGGTCGGGCAGCCATACGAGGATATACTTCTCCATGGAGCCGCACAGAGAGGGAGTAAGACCGTGTGCGAACTATATGTACGAGTCGCTCATAGACACATCGTATGATCAGATATGCTGTGTGGTGCTCACCGGTATGGGTGCCGATGGCACCGAGGGGATTAAAAATCTCGAGCCTCACAAAAAGCTGCATATCATCTCGCAGAACGAGGCCACATGTGCAGTGTACGGCATGCCGAAGGCTATAGCCATGACAGGGCTGGTGAATGAGGTTCTTCCTCTTGACAAGATCGCCGAAGCGATCACAAGGGAGATAGGGACAAGGTAATGCTCAAGGATCGATCCGAATCACCCGCTGCTTTGGATATCAGGTTCCTTACAGATAGCATGGAAACAGTAAATTAATGCGGGGTATGACCGCAGGAAGAATGGAGGATTTCAAATGGATACAAGTCAGTACCTAGGTATTTTCTTGGACGAGTCCAGAGAGCATATCCAAGCTCTCTCTGATCAGATGATGATCCTGGAGCAGGAGCCCGAGAATCAGGACGCTATCAGTGAGATATTCAGAGCGGCTCACTCATTAAAGGGCATGGCGGGGACCATGGGCTATAAGAGGCTGCAGCATCTGACTCATGTGACTGAGGACTGTTTTTCCGATATCAGATCAGGGTCCATGGCTGTCACCAGCGAGCTGATGGATGTGCTGTTTCAGGCTCTGGATGCTATCGAGGGCTATATCAATAACATCCAGGAAAGCACTGACGAGGGCGATGATGACAACGAGAATATCGTCAATGAGATCAACCGTATAAGAAACGCAGCCACAGGCAAGGGAGACGCTCCGGCAGCCAAGGCTGAGGATAAGCCGAAGGACGAAGAGGGAGATGCTCCGGCGGAGGCAGGCGATGATAAGGCTCTTTACAGAAATATGAAGCTTGACGAATCTGCCGTGGATGTCATGTCGGATGCGATAGATGGCGGCAAGCATGTATATGGCTTTACCGTTTATATCCAGGAGAGCTGCCTGCTCAAAGCAGCCAGAGCTTTTCTTGTGATAAAGGCTCTGGAGGATATGGGCGAGGTAATAGCTACCGATCCATCCTCACAGGATATAGAGGATGAGAAGTTTGATTTCAGCTTCAGTCTCTTCACCATATGCGACAATGATATAGAGACTGCAAAAGCAGCCATCATGAGTGTATCCGAGATCGAAGATGCCGTAGGTGAGGAGTTTACCTCAGAGACCATCAGGACTGTAGGCGGGGCTTCCGATGAGGCAAAGACCGAAGAGGCTGAGGAGACCGATGACACAGAGGCTGTTGAAAAGACAGCACCTGCGGTGAAGACCGAGACTGCACCTGCAGCAAAGGCTGAGACATCACCTGCAGCAAAGGAGGCCGGCAATAAGCCTCAGGCCAAGAAGCCCGTCATTTCAAAGACCATCAGGGTAGATATAGACAAGCTGGATACACTTATGAATCTTGTGTCCGAGCTGATCATTGCAAAGAATACGATCGTATCCGCCGCTGACGGAGGAGAGTCTTCGAGTCAGACGCTTAATGAGCAGGTAGAGTATCTGGAGAGCGTGACCACCAATCTTCATGAAGCAGTCATGAAGGTAAGAATGGTACCTATCGAGAGTGCCGTGAACAAGTTCCCGCGTATGGTCAGGGATCTTGAGAAAAAGCTTGATAAGAAGATGCAGCTTACCATTACCGGTGAAGAGACAGAGCTTGACCGTACCGTGGTGGACGAGATAGGCGATCCTCTTATGCACCTTATCAGAAACAGTGCGGATCATGGTCTGGAGCATCCCGATGAGAGGGCTGCAAAGGGCAAGCCCGAGATGGGGACGATATTCCTCAATGCTTATCAGGATGGCAATTCCGTCATCATAGAGGTCGGAGACGACGGTAAGGGTATAGATGTAGAGGCTGTCAGGGCAAAGATAGTCGAGAGAGGTCTCGCATCCGAAGATACAGCGGCACAGTTTACCGACAAGGAGGTCATAGATTACCTCTTCGATCCCGGATTTTCCATGGCGAAGAAGGTCACTGACATTTCGGGCAGAGGTGTCGGTCTTGATGTCGTCAAGAGCAATATCGAGTCACTCGGCGGCGATGTTTCGGTAAAGACAAAGCTCGGAGAGGGAAGCACATGGATCATCAGGCTGCCTCTGACACTTGCCATCATACAGGCACTCATGGTCATAATCGGAGAAGAAAAGTACGCTATCCCGCTTGATTCCATCCAGACCATAGAGAATGTGGCGTCAGGAGACCTTAAGCTCGTACAGGGCAAGGAGGTCATACAGCTCCGCGGTACGGTCATCCCTATTGTCAGGATGTCAAATATCCTCGGTGTGGAGTCAACACACAACGATGCCGAGGATATGATAGTCGTCATCGTCAAGAAGGGAGACTCCCTTGCCGGACTCGTCGTGGATGAGCTGATGGGCCAGCAGGAAGTGGTCATCAAGTCTCTCGGCAAGTACATCAACACTGACAGAGTCATAAGCGGTGCTACCATCCTCGGTGACGGTGAGGTCGCGCTTATCATTGATGCGAATGCACTTATTTGATCAGGGAGGAACATGAGATGGATGAATTAGAAAAGTATGTTGAAGACAAGGCTACACAGTTTATTGTGGTTAACCTTGGCATAGAGCATTACGGTATCGATATCAAATACATCGATAATATCGTCAAGGTTCCTGCTATCAGGAGAGTACCTAATATCGAGGATTACTTCAAGGGTGTCATAAACCTCAGAGGTGAGGTCATTCCCGTAATGGATCTCAGACTCAGATTTACCATGGAGGAGCTTGACTATACCGGCAAGACAAGGATCATCATAGTAAAGCTTGATCCGCAGGCAGCCATAGGTCTCATCGTAGACGAGGTAGAGCAGGTCATGGATATTTATGATTCTCAGATAGAAAAGGTTTCTGCCGAGAAGAAGGAAGAGACAAACGGATATATCACCACTGTAGGCAAGACCGACAGGGGACTTGTCTCCATACTGAACCTCGCTGCCGTTATCGGCGAAAAGGAGCAGGTATTTTAAGGAGGTATTATGTCAGAACTTGATCTAAACAATGTAGATGCGATGTATTATGATGTGCTGCGTGAGATAGGTAATATAGGCGCAGGCAACGCAGCTACAGCCTTGGCGACTATGCTCGGGACCAAGGTTGACATGACTGTGCCCAAGGTTGAGCTCGTCGACTTCAGCGATATGGGTGAGACTCTCGGCGGCGAAGAACAGATAATGGCAGGCATATATCTCCAGATATCGGGAGATATCACAGGGTCTATCATGTTTCTGCTTGAAGAGAAGTCGGCTCATGAGCTTGTGGCACATCTCATGGGTACCGGAGATGCCAGCTTCGAGGAGGGACAGCCTTTTACGGAAATGGAGCAGTCAGCACTCAGCGAGATAGGAAATATCATAGTGGGAAGCTATCTGAACTCGCTTTCCATGCTGACGAACTTAAAGATCATAGAGTCTGTTCCTTCACTTGCGGTAGACATGGCGGAGGCACTGTTGTCTGTTCCGGCCATAGAGTTCGGTATGGTAGGAGATAAGATGCTCCTCATACAGACTTCATTTTCAGAGGATACGGCATTAAACGGATACTTTGTGCTCGTGCCGGATCTGCCGTCATACAGCAAGCTGCTTCAGGCACTTGGTGTTATGCAGTGAGCATCACAAACAATGTAAAAGGGCTTTTGTCCCTGGAAAGATAATATAGGATCATCGGGAGTAATTATGGCTGAGATGATAAAGGTAGGCATGGCTGACCTCAAGTTATGCATCAGCCCCAACAGCATCACAACCCTGGGTCTTGGTTCCTGTGTAGGAGTAGCAATAAGAGATACAGGCAACAAGGTCGGCGGACTGGCTCATGTGATGCTTCCGGACTCAAAAGAAATAAAAAATAATGCGAATATTGCGAAGTTTGCGGATACAGGCGTAGAAGAGCTGGTCAGACAGATGGAAAAGGCCGGTGCCAGACGTGGCATGATGGTCGCCAAGATAGCCGGCGGTGCCCAGATGTTTGCCATGCAGCAAAACTCACCTCTTGTAAAGGTCGGTGACAGAAATGTCGCTGCTGTCAAAAAGAAGCTGGCAGAGCTCAAGATACCGATCAAGGCTGAGGATACGGGCTTGAATTACGGACGTACCGTTGAGTTTTATCCGGAGACCGGCGATTACATCATTAAGGCCGTCGGTAAGCCGCCCAAGACGATATGAGCGAGGAGAATCCGCAGGGCACAGAGCAGGCACAGACCGGACAGGCTGTGCCGGTAAGGAAAAGAAAAAAGGGAGATGGCGAGGATAAGCCCGAGACCCTGCATCTGAAAACAAAATCCGTTCCGCCTGTAGTCATGCTTTCAGGGGGACTGTTTGTTACGGTTGGTGTGTTTTTACAGCAGCTTGATCTGAAAAGATCACTGCTCACAATACTGGTCGGACTCATCGTGTTTCTGATCGTGGGAGATATAGTCAAGCTGCTTCTTGACCGTATCGAGATCCCCAATCCCGAGCTGGTGGATGCCGACGGTAATGTAATAGAAAAAGGAAAGAGCGAAGAGGATAATGCTGAGGGAGAGACCGGAGGCGGCGGAGAGGAGAATGCAGCCGTGGATGGTGCGACTCCTTCCGGCAGTGCGACCGAGCAGGGACAGGCATAGCTTTTCGTTCGCGTAAACGGTAAGTAGACAAATGGATGAAGTCGGGAGACAAAAGCTGTGGAGTGAGTACGGGAAGACAAAGACCCCGGCACTCCGCGAAAAGATCATAGTTGAATATGCACCGCTCGTAAAGGTAGTCGCAGGCAGACTGTCGATGTATCTTGGATATAATGTCGAGTACGACGATCTGGTAGGATATGGAGTATTCGGTCTGATCGATGCCATTGACAAATTTGATCCGGCCAAAGCAGTTAAGTTTGAGACATATGCATCCTTGCGTATCAGAGGTGCCATACTTGACCAGATCCGCAAGATGGACTGGATACCTCGTACAGTAAGGCAGAAACAGCGTCAGATCGATGATGCCATCAAAAAGATCGAAGCTGAAAAGGGTGAAGCGGCAAACGATGATGAGGTAGCCAAAGAGCTTGGCATAAGCGGAGATGAATATGCTGACTGGCAGTCACAGATGGCAGTCACTAACGTCATCTCACTGGATGAGTTTAACGAGAACTCCACCGATGACGGTGTGGGCGGCAGAGAGACCATAGCAGATGCAGCACCCGGCCCTGAAGAGGTCCTTGAAGAAAAGGAGCTTAAGAAAACCCTGGCGGATGCCCTGGAGCTTCTTACCGAAAAGGAAAGAAAAGTCATTCTCCTGTATTATTATGAGGAACTTACGTTAAAGGAAATAAGCAATATACTTGAGGTATCCGAGTCCAGAGTATCGCAGCTTCATATGAAGGGACTTGCAAAAATGAAAACAAAGCTCGGTAAATATATGGGTATATTGAAGATGTCGTAAAAAGGAGGGTATTATGGCTGGAGGAAGAAATGGATATTTTCAGGTTAATGTAGCTTCTGACGGCACATATATTCACTTTTTTCCGGCTGAGGGTGACGGTAAGCCGGTAGATGTAAAGGAGATGGATGCCTATCTCCAGACCAAGTGTATTCCATACGATAAGAGAAGTGTCTTTTTGGAGGCCGAAAAAAACAAGGCCACTAAGATCATGCTCAATAACTCGCAGATACGTCCGCTGGATGAGTATATGATATTTACTGTGTCCGAGGACAGGATGAGCGTAAATGCGAGGTTCTATCCGCCGTCTGAGGGCGGCAGTCTGATGACTGAAGAAGAGATCAGAAAGGATCTCCAGTACAATAAAATAAAAGCGGAGCCTGACACAGAGGTCATTCAGGGCTTTCTTTCGGACAGACGCTATTGCACGGATTATATCATTGCCACGGGTACACCGGTGACACCGGGTATAGACGGCTATGTCGAGTATATGTTTGACACCGATCCGGTGGCCAGACCCAAGACAAACGAGGACGGGTCCGTGGATTTCCATGCACTGAATTCCGTCAGAGCCTGCGGAGCTGGACAGGTGATAGCAAAGCTGCATAATGAGCAGCCCGGTAAGCCCGGCTATGATGTCTTTGGTGAGATCATCATGCCTAAGGAGGTCAGGAAAGCAGCGATAAAGCACAGTAAAGGCTCCACTCTTTCCGAGGACGGTGTGCTGACATCGGATGTGGACGGTCATGTGACCCTCACGGACGGAATAGTGTTTGTGTCAAGCGTCCTTGAGGTAAAGGATGTCGATGTGTCTACCGGAGATATAAACTATGAGGGCAATCTTCTGGTGGATGGCAATATCACCACAGGATACAAGGTAAACGTGACCGGAGATATAGAGGTCAGAGGTGTCATAGAGGCGGCAGAGGTGACCGCAGGAGGACAGATCACTGTGGCAAAGGGCATCAACGGCATGGAAAAGGGAGTAATAAAGGCAGGTCATTCCGTTGTGGCAAAGTATATCAATTCCGTCGCCGAGCTGGAGTCCGGCGGCATGGTGCAGGCTGAGCTCATACTTAATTCCCATGTCTCCGCAAAGGATATGATAAAGGTGGAGGGCAGAAAGGGATTTATTACCGGAGGACTCGCCAGAGCCGGCAGTAAGATCGAGGCCAAGACCATAGGAAGTGACATGGGAGCACCTACAAATGTCGAGGTGGGGACAGACCCGGCTCTGAAAGCAAGACATGCAAAGCTCATTAAGCAGAACGAGGAGCTGAGGGCGAACCTGTCACGCACGGAGCCTGTACTGATGGCTACGGTTGAGAGGCTGAAAAGAGGCGAAAAGCTGCCTCCCGATCAGCTCATGAAGATGCAGGAGCTCAATAAGGTCATACAGCAGGAAAAGGAGACCTTAAAGAATAATATGGAAGAGCTTGCAAACATGGAGATGGAGTTTGATTCCGAGAGCATAGCCGAGGTAGTCGTACTCGGGGTTGCTTATGCGGGTACACGGATCACGGTTTCGGATGCGACCCTTACACTAAAGAAAGACTATCAGTACTGCCGTTTCCGCAGGGAGGGAGCGGACGTAAGGATGGTTGCTATCTGATCAAAGAGGTATGATATGGCTATAGCACCTATTTATATGAACGGTATGATAACCGCCACACCTGATGTGACCAATGTGAAGCTGTCAGATGACAACAAGGCCGCTCTGATGCAGAGCGACAGCGAGAATACCGTGGCAAGGGAGGCGGAGGAGCATGTGAATCAGGTCCACAGCAAGGATACCGCTGACAATAATCCCGGGGATTCTGACGCATCAGGCGGCAGCAGAAACGAATATGCCGGTGACGGAGGTATGCAAAGAAGGAAGAAGGACAACTTCGGTAAAGTGATAAAAAAGCAGCAGGGGGGCTTTAACATTACAATATGACGATAACAGAGATACTGCTCCTGATCGCCGGAGCAGTAATTTTTGCGCTTGGATTCTTTATACCGGAAAGCAGCAGCGGAAAGAAAAGTACAGAGCAGGATCAGAAGACCTATTCCGACAGTATAAAGCAAATAACGGAGACTGAGCTCAAGGATGCCGAGAGAAGGGTCAGGGATATAGTGAATGAGGAGGTGTCAGCGGCGCATGACAGCTCCGTGAGATCAATGGAGAAACTGACCAATGAAAAGATAATGGCTATAAACGAATACGGAAAGACGGTCACGGATGAGATAGAACGCAATCACAAGGAAGTCGTCTTTATGTATGATATGCTGAATGATAAGACGACAGACATCAAGAACACGATCAGGAAATACGAGGCTATCGAAAAAAAGGCGGCCGGTAGCGCAAAGCCGTCATCAGCAGGCAGTGCGTCATCCGACAAAAAGCAGGTAAAGAAAAGCGAGGGAGATGCGGCCATACACATCCCGAAGATGTTTGCATCGGCTGATATGCCGGTGGCTGAAAAGGGGGAGGGCAGCTCAGCCGCTCAGACAGGGAGCGGGACTTACGCGTCAGATGCACTCACGGAGGCGGATGCCGCTACCCGTAATAATGAAATAATACGGCTTCACAATGAGAATATGGCTGACATAGATATAGCAAAAAAGCTCGGTATAGGAGTAGGTGAGGTAAAGCTTGCCATAAGCCTTGGTTCTTCCGGAGGAGCTGATGAATCTTAAGACATATTTCAGGGGACTCGGGCTGGGAATATTTGTAACTGCGCTGATACTGTCCATGGCATCCGGAAACGAAAGAGAAGAAATGTCCGATGATGAGATAAGGGCAAGAGCGGCAGAGCTCGGCATGGTATCGGAAAATGCCATGCTTCTTTCACAGGCACAGGCACTTGCGGACAGTGCAAGGGAAAAGGCCGAGGCAAGGACAGCGGACAAAGCAGCTTCTTCAAATACCGCGGTAAGTACGGATGCGGCAAAGCCCGATATCATAAGCGGAAATGTCGTAAGCAGAAATACCGTAAGCGGCGGTTCAAATAAAAAGGGCGCAGACGCAGATACGGAAGAGAAAGCGGACCGGACAGATGCTGCGGATAAAATGATATCCGAGGATAAGGCTGCGGCATCAGACAGTGCGGCATCAGACAGTGCGGCATCAGACAGTGAGGCTTCACATACTGCGGCCGAAGAGAAAGAGGATATCGCCGTGGGAGGACAGACAGACGGCTACGTCACTATCACGGTGAGCTCGGGAGAAAGCTCGGTATCTGTCGCCAATAAGCTGTTAAAGGCCGGTCTTATCACTGATGCAAAGCAGTTTGACTCTTATCTGGTCCTCTCAGGCTATGACAGAAGGCTTGTTGTAGGATCGCATGTCATACCCGTAGGATCGACTCCTGCAGAGATGGGGCAGATCCTTACCACAAAACAGTAGTACGAGTATACGTCGATCGCCTGATATCCTTATAAGACATATAGTAAGCGAATGCCTTGAAAAAGAGCCGTTCTGTCTTGCAGAGCGGCATTTTTTGTGATATATTACATAAGTTACGTTGACAGGAGCCATGCCGTAAAGCATGATTCCCGATTATCACACACCGTACAGACGGCGTTTCCATGGTGCCCGGGCAGGTCGCTGCAGGGTTGGGGCGCGGGAACGGTGTGGATGCAGAACCAGAAGGAGGTTTATTTGCAATGAGTATTATTTCTATGAAACAGCTCCTCGAAGCAGGAGTGCACTTCGGACATCAGACCAGAAGATGGAATCCCAAGATGGCTCCGTACATCTATACCGAGAGGAACGGTATCTACATCATCGATCTGCAGAAGAGCGTCGGCCTTGTGGATGAGGCATACAATGCGGTAGGCGATATCGTAGCAAACGGCGGCAGCATACTTTTCGTAGGTACAAAGAAGCAGGCGCAGGATGCGATAAAGACTGAGGCAGAGCGTTGCGGTATGTTCTATGTGAATGAGAGGTGGCTCGGCGGTATGCTCACAAACTTCGACACCATCAAGTCACGTATCAAGAGGCTTAAGGATATCGAGGCGATGAGCGAGGACGGCACCTTCGAGAAGCTGCCCAAGAAAGAGGTGGCACTTCTTCAGAAGGAGTGGGGCAAGCTTGAGAAGAATCTCGGCGGTATCAAGGATATGAGAAAGATCCCTGATGCGATATTCGTAGTCGATCCCAAGAAAGAGCATCTCTGCATAGCAGAGGCACACAAGCTCGGCATCACGCTGATCGGTATCTGTGATACAAACTGCGATCCGGATGAGCTCGACTATGTGATACCTGGTAACGACGATGCGATAAGGGCCGTAAAGCTTATTGTTTCCAAGATGGCAGACGCTGTCATAGAGGCTAATCAGGGAGCGGCCATGGATGTGGATGAGACGGCAGAGCAGACCGAAGAGACCGGGGAGGTTTCAGAGGAAGCAGATACAGAAGAAGCAGAAATCACAGAGGAATAATCCGGGAGGTAATGATAATGGCACAGGTTACAGCAGCTACAGTAAAGCAGCTCCGTGAGATGACGGGAGCAGGCATGATGGACTGCAAGAAGGCTCTTGCGGAAACAGACGGAGATATGGACAAGGCAGTGGAGTTCCTGCGTGAAAAGGGACTTGCCGGAGCAGAGAAAAAGGCAGGACGTACCGCAGTAGAGGGACTCTCTCTCACATGCGCATCGGACGACGGCAAAAAGGCAGCAGTCGTGGAGGTCAATATAGAGACGGACTTTGCCGCAAATACCGACAAGTTTAAGGACTATGTAAATGCGGTTGCGGAGCAGGCATTAAACTCTACAGCTACGGATATGGACGCATTCCTCGCGGAGAAGTGGGCGAAAGATCCCTCCGTTACGGTAGAGGATGCAAGGAAGCAGGCAGTATCGGATATTTCCGAGAATATCGGTCTCAGGAGGTTTGAGAGGATCGAGGAGCAGGACGGATTTGTCGCAACCTATATACATGCAGGCGGCAAGATCGGTGTGCTTGTAGATGTGGAGACCGATGTAGTAAACGATGCAGTCAGGGAAATGGGTAAGAATGTGGCAATGCAGGTTGCTGCACTTTCTCCCAAGTATACCAGGTCTTCCGAGATAGAGCAGTCCTATATCGATCACGAGAAGGAGATCCTCAAGGCTCAGATCGAGAACGATCCCAAGGAGGCTGCGAAGCCTGACAAGGTAAAGGAAGGCATGATAATGGGGCGTATCAACAAGGAGATGAAGGAGATATGCCTGGTGGATCAGGTGTATGTAAAGGCTGAGGACGGCAAGCAGAGCGTACAGAAGTATGTGGATGAGGTCGCAAAGGCAAACAACGCTAAGATAAACATAAAGCGTTTTGTGAGATTCCAGACCGGCGAGGGTATGGAAAAGAAAGAAGAGGACTATGCAGCGGAGGTCGCAAAGCAGATAGCGGCAGCCGGCAAGTGAAAAGAGGCGGTTGAAATGGCTAAGAAGGATATAGACTGGGGAAATATCGGATTCGGCTATATTAAGACAGATAAGAGGTATGTATCTCAGTACAAGGACGGTGAATGGGATGCCGGTACTCTCACTGAGGATGATACGGTCACCTTCAGTGAATGTGCCTGCGTGTTCCAGTATGCGCAGACAGTATTCGAGGGACTGAAGGCATACACCACACAGGATGGTCGTATAGTCACCTTCAGACCTGACATGAATGCTGAGAGGATGATGGATTCAGCCAAGAGGCTGGAGATGCCTCCCTTCCCCAAGGACAGGTTTATAGATGCTGTCAGGCAGACTGTAAAGGCAAATGAGGACTGGGTTCCCCCTTACGGTTCGGGAGCTACTCTGTATATCCGCCCTTTCCTTTTCGGCACCAACCCCGTGATCGGTGTGAAGCCTGCAGATGAGTATCAGTTCAGGATGTTCACTACCCCTGTGGGACCGTATTTCAAGGGAGGAGCCAAGCCTATCACAGTACGCATCAGCGATTATGACCGCGCGGCACCCAACGGTACGGGAGATATAAAGGCAGGTCTGAACTATGCGATGAGTCTGTATGCCATAGTGGATGCGCACAACGCGGGCTTTGCTGAGAATATCTATCTGGATGCCGCTACCCGCACCAAGATAGAGGAGACCGGAGGAGCCAACATCCTCTTCATAGACGGTGACGGCAATCTGGTAACACCGAAGTCAAACTCGATCCTTCCCTCTATCACCAGGAGATCCCTGATGATAGTGGCCGAGAAATATCTCGGCATCAAGGTGAGCCACAGAGAGGTCACTCTGAAGGAGGTAGCTGAGGGCAGCTTCAAGGAATGCGGACTATGCGGTACCGCAGCAGTCATATCTCCCGTGGGATGTATCAACGATCACGGCAAGGAGATAAGATTCGCGTCCGGTATGGAGAAGATGGGTCCCACACTTCAGAAACTGTATGATACCCTTACAGGCATACAGATGGGTCGCATAGAGGCACCGGAAGGCTGGATCTATGAGATCTGAGCAATAGGAAGCACGCAGGGCAGGTTTATTATCAGGATCGTGTCTTAAGGCACGATCCTTTATTCTCGGAGAGGCGAAGTTGATCGACAGAAAAACCGTAAACTACAAAATACTGTATGCTATACTTGCTGTCATTGGTATCGTCATAATCATCGCGTCTGCAATGAATCCCGATGAAGATGATGTAAGGCTGATAGAGAATGGGGCCCAGAATTACAATGTCCGCTGGGAGTATGAGAATAATTACATGGGAGTATATGAGCCGTGTACGCTGCCGCTTTCACTGGACAGGGAGGAATACAGGGATCTTACCATAAGGAAAAGGCTCGGAGCCGAAGCGAGAGACGGGGTGTACATCATGTACAGGTCTCACCACGCGGAGAACAAGGTATATGTAGACGACAGGGTAGTATATACATATGCGACGAAAAGAAGCGAGCTTTTTCAGCTGCCCGGCTCGGCATGGATAATCATACCTCTGAAGGATTCATATAAAGGAAAATATCTTACCATCCATCTGCACAGGACTCTGACCAAATACGGCGGAACAATGGAGGGAGTACTGATCGGGGACAGGGCGGATATGCTTGAGAGACTCCTTGTAGACAATCTCTTTGGGATAGTCACATGTATCATCATCCTGTTTGCGTCTGTTCTTTTGTTTGCGATGTGGGTGGTGGAGCGCAGGACTTCCAGGGGCAACCGGCTGTTTTATCTTGCGCTGTTTACGATGGCCATATTCCTGTGGTCGATAAATGAGACACATTGTACACAGCTGTTTGTGGGCAATATGCAAATGGTAAGCATCCTCACATATGAGATACTTGCCTTTCTTCCCATGCCCATCGTATTGTTTTACTGTGACAGCAAGTACCGTATCGTAAGGGATATAACCCACAGGATAGGGATAGTGCCTATTGTGGACTTTTGCCTCATAAATATACTTCATTTCCTGAAGATGGTGGATATGTCCAATATGCTGCCGCTTACTCATATATCCATCTTTGTGGTCAGCGGTACGATATGCTATGCCCATATAAAGGCGGGAGCATTTACAAGGAGCAGGAGTGAGACCGGAGTGTCGGATATGGGAGTGATCGGTTTTTTCATACTTGTCATTTCGGTACTGATAGACATCTTCCATTACTACACGTCCAATTACATAGACGGCTCAAGATACTGCAGGATAGGGCTGCTGATATTTGTGCTGTTTCTGGCGTTTGATACCCTGAATATGACGATCACGGATCAGATAGACATGAAGAAGGCAGAGGTCTATAAGACACTTGCTTTTACCGACAGTCTTACAGGGCTTGGCAACAGACAGGCATATGAACAGGAGATAGAGCGTATCAATGAGAGAGAGGAGCTCCTTGATCATCTGGTGGTGGGAGTACTTGATCTTAATAATCTCAAGGGTACCAATGATTCGCTCGGACATGCAGAGGGCGATAGATATATTATATCCAGCTCGGATATCGTACAGAGCTATTTCGGCAAGATAGCCAAGATCTTCCGCATAGGGGGAGATGAGTTTGCCGTACTGTTTACGGGTCATGACAGCGATATCTATTTTGAAACGGAAGCAAATATGTTTGATGATATCATGAACGGTGTCAGACAGGATGTAAACTTTGCTTACGGCTCCGCAGTCTATAATCATATCACCGACAGGAATGCCGAGGATACTATCCGCAGGGCTGATGAGAAGATGTATTCATCCAAAAGGAAGTATAAGCACAGAGCAGGAGAGCAGTGATGAAGAAGGCGACAGGCTTTATCTGCTTCTTCGCCGCTCTGGTCGCGGCAGATTATTTTCTGTTCCGCGGATATGAGCTGGTGTTTCCTTTTTTCCTTATGCCTTATGCAGTATCTGCGATCTGCTACGCAATATTTGTAATCCGCGGACGAGTCAGTCCGTTATCGGAGGATTCCTTATATAAGAGCGGTATACTCGTACATTTAGTGTATTTTGTTATCCTGCTGCCTGTTTTTTCGGGTCTCGTCATGAGTGTCGCATGGATGTTCAAGATCAGGTTTTTCAGGGATATATTCAATGGTCTTTTCAGATAAAAGTTTTTTTGTTTTTTTGAAAAGGACTTTTTATTTTTTTGTCGTAATTAGAATATGCAGGGTATAAATCCGGCTTAAGCTATGACGATCAGAGAAACTATAGAAGACACGGAAAAAAAGACATTGAGTCCCTATGCAGCTTTTTCTTCAGACTCCAAGGGCAGACAGCGAAATGAAGAAGAGGATGACCTGAGACCGGTGTTTCAAAGAGACAGAGACAGGATACTCCATTCAAAATCATTCAGACGACTTAAAGACAAGACGCAGGTTTTTCTTACTCCGCAGGGTGATCACTACAGGACAAGACTGATCCATACTCTGGAGGTGTCTCAGAACGCGAGAACGATAGCCAAGGCATTGAGGCTTAATGAGGATCTGGCTGAAGCAATAGCCCTCGGACATGATCTCGGTCATACACCTTTCGGGCATGCGGGAGAGAGGGCACTTAACAGAGTGTGCTCACTGGGCTTTGAACATTCCGAACAGTCACTCAGGGTAGTGGATGTACTCGAGAAGGATATGACCGGACTGAATCTGACATGGGAAGTGCGCGACGGGATCTTAAATCACAGGACCAGCGGAAATCCTGCCACGCTGGAGGGAAAGATAGTGCAGCTTTCCGACAAGATAGCGTATATGCACCATGATATGGACGATGCGATAAGAGCCGGCATACTGAAGGATGACAGTGTCCCTGCAGGCATAGGTGATGTAGCCGGCTACAAGACTGCTGAAAGACTGGATTTTTTTATTCACGATATAATTACCGAGAGTATCGGCAAGGATGATATATGTATGACCGCGGCCGCATCGGATGCCATGAAGGAGCTCAGGGAATGGATGTTCAGGAACGTATATACCAATCCCAAGGCCAAGAGCGAGGAGGGGAAGGCGGAGAGTCTTATAGAGTCGCTCTATATGTATTTTTTTACAAGACCTGACAGGCTTCCTCTGGAATACAGGAAGCTGATGAGCAGGACCGGCGATCCGCCGGAGAGGATAGTTTGCGACTATATTTCCTCGATGACAGACAGGTATGCCATCGGAGTGTATTCCGAGCTCTTTGTTCCGGCATCATGGTCGGTCAAGTAATACAGGGATTACTATCGCAGCCCAACGGACTGTGAATATTAACACACAGGGCGCAGCTCAGTAATATGCCAAGATACAGTGATGAACTGATAGATGAAATACGTTCGCGAAATGACATAGTGGACGTCATAGGGAGTGTCGTAAAGCTGAAACGGAGCGGCTCCAATTATTTCGGACTTTGTCCGTTTCACAGTGAGAAGACCGGTTCATTTTCGGTGAACAGGGAGAAGCAGATGTACCACTGCTTCGGCTGCGGCGTGGGCGGCAATGTCATCAGCTTTGTGATGGATTATGAGAATTACAGCTTTCAGGAAGCCTTAAAATACCTCGCGGACAGAGCCGGCATCACACTTCCGGAGCTCACTGACAGTGAGGAGGATAAAAAGGCGCATGCGTTCAGGGAGGATGTCCTCAGATGTCTTAAGAGTGCCGCGATATACTATCACAAAAGACTCAAGGGAGCTGAAGGCAGACTCGGCATGGAGTACCTAAAAAAAAGAGGACTTTCGGATGAGACGATAAGAAGCTTCGGCCTCGGATATTCCGGTAAGGGACATGATGAAGCGGTAAGGTATCTTAGAGAACAGGGCTTTACGGACAGGATAATAGATGCTTCGGGACTCTGCAATATATCCGAAAAATACGGTATGACAGACAGATTCTTTAATCGGGTGATGTTTCCGATCATGGATGTCAACAGTAAGGTGATAGGCTTCGGAGGAAGGGTACTGGGTGACGGACAGCCCAAATATCTTAACTCACCTGAGACGGTCGTATTTGACAAGAGCCGCAATATGTACGGGATGAACATAGCGAGACGGTCAAGGAAGCCCTACCGTATAGTATGCGAGGGATATATGGATGTGATATCCATGCATCAGGCAGGCTTTAGTGAGGCGGTGGCATCGCTTGGCACCGCATTCACTCCGGGACATGCCAATCTGCTCAGACGGTACACGAATGACGTAAGACTTACATATGATTCGGACAATGCAGGACAGAAGGCGGCGATGAGAGCCATTCCCATATGCAGGGAGGCGGGTCTTAAGACAAGGATAATACACATGGATCCTTATAAAGACCCTGACGAATTTATAAAGGCACTTGGAGCAGACGAGTTTCAAAAAAGGATCGACGAATCGGAAAATTCGTTTTTCTTTGAGCTCGAGTATATCAAGAAGGACTATGATATGTCCGATCCGGAGGGGAGGACAGGTTTTCAGACTGAGGCGGCAAAGAAGCTCTCTGAGATCGAAGATGAGCTCGGCAGAGACAATTATATAAGTGCCGTTGCCTCAAAATACTCCATCAAAGAGGAGGTGCTGAGAAGAGCAGTCGCGCTGTCTCAGGAGAGGAGCGTAAGAGAGTCTCTCCCGGAAAGAAGGAAGCCTTCTTTTGCAAGGCAGTCCGATGTGAAGGATGA
>JAGBNR010000136.1 GCA_017634315.1 Lachnospiraceae bacterium | reverse complement strand
CTGCTTTGTCCGTTACTGTGTCTTCTGTTCGCTTACTCTGAATTTCTCTCTCGGTTTCCTTTTGGTCCCCTCAAGCTTTGGTTCTCTTCTTCAGGTTTGCATTGCTGTTCAGTTTTCAAGGTGCTCTTTGTCTTGCTTTAGACCGCAAAACAGCACTCTTTTTGAGCGAGTGCGAATGATATCTTATCATTCCCATTCCCTTTAGTCAAGACATTTTTTGGCTATTTTTTGAAGCTGTCATTTGAAGGGTTGTTAAAGGATCAAAACCTCATTCCTGATACGGTTCCATACTCGCTTTTTATTTCCGCTCCATTGAGGTGCTATAAGGATTCTCTTGTCTCCGTCACCTGTAAGTCTGTGGATTATAACATTTTCCGGTATTATTTCCACGCACTTCCTAAGAATACCGATATATTCGTCTTCTGTAAGGATTCTGACTTTTCCTTCATTATATTCCTTTTCCAGATCCGTTCCTTTCAATACATGGAGCAGCTGCAGCTTGATCCCTGTCGCTCCGGAATCACAGATATATGCCACAGTAGCCAGAATATCAGATATATCCTCTCCCGGGAGTCCGATGATCATGTGCGATATGACTTCAATGCTCTGTTCTCTAAGCTTTTCCACCGCCCTGTCATAGACGCTGAGATCATATCCTCTTCTGATATATGCTGCACTTTTCTCATGTATGGTCTGCAGACCAAGCTCCACCCAGACAGGCTTTATATGATTCAGTTCAGACAGGAGCTGCATGACCTCATCCGGCAGACAGTCAGGTCTCGTCCCGACAGATATCGCAACAATGTCGGGATGTCCTATGGCCTCGTAATAAAGATTTCTCAGCCTTTCTACCGGGGCATAGGTTCCCGTATATGCCTGGAAATATGCGATGTACTTGCCATCTTTTTCCTTGGCCGATACTCTCTTCTTACCCTGCTCTATCTGATCCGTGACACTGAGTGAAGGCTCCCCGGCAAACTCTCCGCTTCCGCCTTCCGAGCAGAATATACAGCCGCCGGTAGATATTCTTCCGTCTCTGTTCGGACAGGTAAAGCCCCCGTTTAAGGCTATCTTATATACCTTGCAGCCGAATTTCCCGCGAAGATAGTCATTCAGGAGGGTTATTCTGTGACTGTCCATATGCTATCTCCGAAATTACTCTTTATACAATATCCGCTGCTGTACTTCCGGACACGGACATCAGATCATCCGGTGCAAGCTCTATCTGATATCCAACCTTACCGGCACTGACAAATATCCTGTCATTTTGAGTTGCTGTCACATGAATAAATGTGGGAAACTGTTTCTTCATTCCGATCGGAGAATCAAGTACACGCATCACGTTGGTCTTTTCTTCCTTTTTCATAAGTCTATACCATATCCTCCTGCTTCCGACATCCGGCAGGCTGCGGGTTTCTCCTTTTCATGGCTACGATCAGTGCCAGCAACATGACAATCGCTGCTATAGGTAAGTATTTGATTAAATCCAACATAATCCGTCCTCCTTTTATTGAGTAATTCTTCCTTCTACAATGATGATCTTTCTGAAACAAAAAAAGAATAAACCGTTAGTTCACATTTTATCTGCTCTCATTTCCGGCATTTTGCTGATGTGAAAAGCATATATTATTTCTGTAGAGGAATATATGGCGAAAATGGCGAAATAAAAGGTGTTATTTTGAAACAAATACGAAATAGTTTACAAAGGTCATTATGAGGTTGTGATTGTAGAGGAGTTTGACGAATTCGTTTCCGTTTATTGCGGCATAAAGCTCAGGCAGCCCCTGCTCCCCGTACAGGAGAAGAGCAAAGAAAAAGACGACCCAGACCAATACCACTCCACTGATCAGACCTGCGACTCCGCCCAGGAACCTGTTTACTGCACTTACCACCGGAGCATCACCTATAATCTTTAGGGCTCTGAATACAGCCTTTATTGCCCATTTAATAATAAGAAATACCACCGCGAAGGCCAATATATCTATGACAGTATCGGTAATATCAAATCCAAGCATATCACCGAGAGCATCCTGCTTAAATACCGGAAACACCGTCATAAAGACCCATACGGAAGCAAATGCAGTAGCTATCGGGATAAGTGTTTTGACAAGACCCGCCCTCCTGCCCGAAAAATAGCAGCATGCGATCACGGCGATTATGATGAGAAAAAGAACGTTCGGTGTCAGAGTCATAACGCTACTTCACCAGCCTGATCTGCTTTACTGTCTCGCGGTTTACAAGGATATACTTTCTGGTATCATTTGTAGGCGATACCAAAAGTGTAGACTCGTCAAACGGGCCGTCATACTTTACTATTCCCTTCATGTCATATACTATCATGTGCGTATCACTGTATATGACAAGCCGGTCTTTTGTCACCTGCGCATCTATATAGTCGAGATCAAACGGTATAGAGATCAGCTCTTCTCCGGAGAGATTGAAAACAGATGCGCTGTAGCCTCCGTCCAGAGCACTCTCTCTTATCAGCACGATCCTGTCTTCCGAATAAAACAAGCCCTTGACTCTTGTATCAAAATTATATTCATATGACTTTTCCGGCTTCTGACTGCCTGAGAAGATGACCATTTTATTGGTCCCCATTGCAAACGCCGTAGAGTCATTGAGAAACCTTACTCTCGGTATCATCATCTCCTTAAAGTCATATCCGCTCATGTAGTGATCGCTCTCATTCGCACCTACCTCACCGAAATTGTAGAATGCGACCGAGCTCCTCATATCTTCTCCTTCGACGCGCACATAGGTCACGGCAAGAAGATAGCCCATCGGTGACAGTGAAATATCCATAGGATAGCCGCTCTCTGCCATGGAGCACTTTATGGATGCCAGCTCCTCGCCCTGTTTGTCATAGAGTCTGATCCACGAGTTGCCCGAGTCCTCCAGCACTGCCGCCACCACTCCCTGCTTTGACACACAGAAATCCAGTATCGGAAGCTTGGTAGATATCCTTGACATATCCTCTGCAGAAGAAGCCACAAATATCTCGGTTCCCTGCTCGTCTGCGAGTGCCACAAAATCACCGCAGGTGGAGGCATGCGGCTCCTGCATCTCATATGTAATATTCCATATGGCTCTGCCGTTTCCCTCAAAGGCTTCGGCTCCGTCTCTGGAGAGCTTTAGGATATGGCTGTTGTATGCTATATATTCGGATGTATCAGAGTCGTTCCTCATCTCCTTTGAGATAATGTCATAGTCCGTAAATGTGGTATTCTGATACATACGATGCAGAATCCATATGACAAAAATCAGGACCGCAACCAAGGCTGCGATCCTGATAACTTTCATGAGGCGATGTCGGAATATCTCTCGCTCCGGCGAATGCTCACCGGATGTTCCTCCGTTTTTTATCAGTCTGAATCTCGGCATGCCGAGAGTATACCATAAAAATCAACCTACGCAAAATCCGCTTAGAGCATCTTCTTTATCTGAGAATAGATACCCTTTCCGTCGAGCTCATACTTCTCAAGAAGTCCTGCCCATGTGCCGGATTCACCGAACACATCCTGCATACCGAGTTTGTTTACTATCGTAGGGCACTTGGCTGCGGTGACATCCGCCACTGCCGAGCCGAGACCACCGATCACGGATGCTTCTTCTACGGTGAATATCTTCTTCGTTTCCTTCGCAGCCTTCAGCACTATATCCTCGTCAATGGGCTTTATGGTATGTATATTGATCACCCTCGCCGACACACCGTCTGCTTCGAGCATCTTTGCTGCTTCCAGAGCATAGTTTACTTCTACTCCGGTGGCAATTATCGTGATATCGGTACCCTCTTTAAGCAGTACTCCCTTTCCCAGCTCAAACTTGTAATCGGGTCTGTCGTTTATAACAGGCATCGCCGCTCTGCTGGTACGCATATAGAAGGGTCCCTGCATATCGAGTGCGGCCTTTACGGCTGCTTTTGTCTCGATATCATCAGAGGGACACACCACTGTCATACCGGGTATGGTCCTCATAAGAGCCAGATCCTCACAGCACTGATGTGACGCTCCGTCCTCGCCTACCGTAATGCCTGCATGCGTTGCTCCTATCTTTACATTTAAATGCGGATATCCTATGGAATTGCGTACCTGCTCATAGTTTCTGCCCGAGGCAAACATGGCGAAGGAACTGATAAAGGGTATCTTGCCGCATGTGGCAAGTCCCGCTGCTATACCTGTCATATCAGCCTCTGCTATACCGCAGTCGATATGCCTGTCAGGGAATTTCTTCTGGAATATCCCTGTCTTTGTGGCATTTGCAAGATCCGCATCAAGCACTACCAGATCCGGATATTGGTCTCCGAGCTCTGCAAGAGCTTCGCCGTAGCTCTGTCTCGTCGCTACCTTCTTTACTTCATCACTCATTTCAAGCCCTCCTCTATCTTATCGAGGTCTGCCATAGCCGTAGCATACTGCTCATCATTGGGTGCGGTGCCATGCCAGCTCACATTGTTTTCCATGAAGGATACACCCTTACCCTTGATCGTCTTAGCAACGATGCAGGTGGGCTTACCCTTGGTCTTCCTTGCCTCGTCAAACGCCTTTTCGATCTGATCGAAATCATTACCGTCTATATTGATCACATGGAAGTTGAAAGCCTCAAACTTCTTATCTATGGGATAGGGCGAGCATACATCCTCTACCGTGCCGTCGATCTGCAGATTATTGTTGTCCACGATCACGCAGAGATTGTCCAGACCCTTTGCACCTGCAAACATAGCAGCCTCCCAGATCTGTCCCTCCTGCAGCTCTCCGTCTCCACACAGGCAGTATACCCTGTAGTCCTTACCGTCAAGCTTTGCCGCAAGTGCCATGCCGTCCGCTGCCGAGAGTCCCTGTCCGAGTGATCCCGATGACATATCTATACCCGGTACATCGTTCATGTTCGGGTGTCCCTGCAGCCTTGAGCCGAGCTTTCTGAGTGTAGTCAGCTCCTCCACCGGAAAGTATCCTCTGTTGGCCATAGCCGAGTACAGACCCGGAGCCGTGTGACCTTTTGAGAGCACAAATCTGTCTCTGTCAGCCTTCCTGGGATCCTTAGGATCAATATTCATCTCTTTGAAATAGAGATAAGTAAAGATATCCGCTGCAGAGAGCGATCCTCCCGGATGTCCGGCTTTTGCCGCGTGTACAGCAGTCACTATCCCTTTACGGACCTTGACTGCGGTAAGTTGTAGTTCTTTCTTGTCCATGTATTCCTCCTGTTTCTATATATAGTTATTTAGTATGATACCCAGCTCCATCGCTTTTTTACAGTGATGCACAGCTCTGCCCGGGGGAGTTTGGGCTTCGCCCAAACTTCTCGCCCTTGCTCACGATGATACACTACTCTCACTGCAAGGGCTGCTCTCACTGCAAGGGCAGCTGTCCATAATAAGCGTTCTCGCCGTGCTTACGGTAATAATGCTTGTCCATAAGGTGCTGTGGTGTAGGCTCTACTCTCGGGTTGATGGACTCCGTCTGCTTGGCCATCCTTGCCACCACCTCAAGCACTACCGCACAGTGTACTGCATCTTCCGCATCCTTACCCCATGTGAACGGACCGTGATTCTTGCAGAGCACCGCCTGTACCGCGTTGTGATCCCTGTCCGCAAAATAATCCGTGATCAGCACTCCGGTATTCTTTTCATATCCCTCATCCATTTCTTCTTTGGTAAGGACTCTCAGACAGGGAACCTCTCCGTAGAAGTAGTCGGCATGGGTCGTGCCGTAGCAGGGTATGGCTCTGCCGGCCTGAGCCCATGCGGTAGCCCACGGGCTGTGGGTATGCACGATACCGCCTATGTCATCGAATTTGCTGTAAAGAACTGCATGTGTGGCCGTATCGGACGACGGGTTGTACCTGCCCTCCACTTTATTACCGTCAAAATCCACTACTACCATGTCCTCAGGCTTTAAATCCTCATAAGGCACTCCCGAGGGCTTGATAACAAACAGCTGCTTATCCCTGTCCACTCCACTCACGTTACCCCATGTGAAGGTCACGAGATCATATTTGGGAAGGAGCATATTGGCTTCATATACTTCTTTTTTTAACTCTTCCAGCATCTGATGCACCTCCTGTATCAATAAGTGGAAAATCTGTATTCAGTCGTAGTATCGTACTTCTGTCCCGCATCAAATATCGGCTTTTCAAAGCCGGGCTGGTTTACGGCATCGGGAGCATACTGTGTCTCCAGACAGAGAGCCTGACGCTTATCGTATTTCACGCCACCCTTTCCCGTCTGGGGAGATATGCAGTTGCCGGCATAAAACTGGATGCAGGGAAGGTCTGTATATACCTCCATCTTTCTTCCGGATCTGTCGCACTTTACCTCAGCCGCCTTTGCATATGTGCCTGTAAGATTGTCGAGTACGAAGTTGTGATCGTAGCCCTGCACCAGCTTAAGCTGCTCCAGATCATCATCTATGCTCTTTCCTATCTGTCTGAAATCGGTAAAGTCAAATACCGTACCCTCTACCTTGGTGATCTCACCCGTAGGTATGGCACCTGCCACCACCGGTGTGTACCGGTGAGAGTACAGCTTGAGCTCATGATCGTGTATGGAAGACGTGAGATCTCCGCTAAGGTTAAAATATGAGTGGTTAGTGCAGTTTATAAGGGTCTTCTTGTCCGATACTCCCTCATAATGTATGATCAGCGCATTCTCGTCCGTAACAGTATAGGTCACCGTCATATCAAGCCTGCCGGGGAATCCGCCGTCACCGTCAGGACTCACAAGCTTAAACTCCACACTGTTGCCATCCTGTTTTGCTTCCCACTGCATCTTGTGGAAGCCGGTATCCGCATCCGTGTGTAGATTATTCTTGCCGTCATTTACCGCCAGCTTATATTCCCTGCCGTCGAGCGTAAACTTTGCGTCATTGATACGGTTTGCCATACGACCTATGCAGGCTCCGAAAAAGCATCCGTTGTCCTTGTATTCTTCGGGTGTATCAAATCCCATTACCACGTCCTGGAGCTTGCCGTCCCTGTCCGGAACCCATATCTCCATGACGTTTGCACCGAAGTCGGTCACCTTGACCTTCATACCGTTTTTGTTTGTGAGTTCAAATACTTTGTACCCCATTTAACACCTCCTGAAAATAATTTTTTTTATATCTGAACAGATATCTATAACTCCACTCTGCCGTCAAGGGCGCGCAGAAGAGTGATCTCATCTATGTTTTCCAGGTCTCCGCCCACCGGAACTCCACTGGCTATACGTGTCACCTTGATACCGGTAGGCTTGATCAGCTTGCTTATGTACATCGCCGTAGTCTCTCCCTCAAGTGAGGAGTTTGTGGCGATTATGACCTCTGATACCTCTTCATCCTGCAGCCTGCTCATCAACTCCTTGAGCCTTATATCATTCGGCCCTATGCCTAGCATGGGAGATATCGCTCCCTGCAGCACATGGTAGACACCTGTATACTTTCCCGTCTTCTCATATGCCTGCATATCTCTTGTATCCTCTACGATCATGATAGTGCTGTGATCTCTGGTAGAATTGCTGCATACGGGACAGACCTCCGTGTCGGTAAGAGTGTAGCATTTGCTGCAAAAATGCACGTTTTCCCTTGCATCGGTGATCGCATCCGTCAGACGCTGTACTCTCTCCTTCGGCAGTCTGATGAGGTGATCTGCAAGTCTCCCTGCCGACTTCTCGCCTATCCCCGGAAGGGATGCCAGTTCATCGACAAGCCGATTCATCTTACCCGAATATAGCTTCATATCCTGTCGTCAGATCAGACCGCCCAAACCGCCTGTCAGACTTCCCATTGCCGCTGCCGATGCGTCATCGGCCTGCTTCATGGCTTCATTTACCGCTGCCATGATCATATCCTGCAGCATTTCCACATCCTCGGGATCACATGCATCAGGCGAAATGGTCACTTTGGTGAGCTCCTTCTTTCCCGAAACCGTAACCTCCACAGCTCCGCCTCCCGCTGCTGCGGTATACTCTTTAGACTCCAGCTCCTCCTGCTTCTCAGCCATCTGTCTCTGCATACGCTGAGCCTGCTTCATCAGATTGTTCATGTTGCCCGGCATACCACCGCCGGGAAAGCCACCGCGTCTCCCCACTTTATTGCTCCTTTCCGCGTCTATACCTTATCTGCTATCTCTATATCAAAATTAATGCTGTCTTCGAGATTCGGATACTTCTCTTCGGAGTCCTCTCCCCTGCCGGGTCCGTATATCTCAAACTCGACATTCTTCTTTATCTCTCTTTCGAGTATCTCCCGTACCTCATCCGAGTTGTTTTTAAGCGTCTCCGCCGATATTTCATTTTCACACACTATGACAAGCCTGCTGCCGTCCGTGGATGGTCTTGCGGCTGAGAGCGTGCCCCTGACTATCTCCGTGGCATCCGATACTATCCTGCCCCAGTTATCGCACACCATCTGCACATCGCCCGGCAATGCATCGGGCAGAGGGGCTTTTCTTACCGGAGCGACCGGCTTTGCCGCAGGCGCAGCCTTTATGCCGTCACGCTCTATCTTGTCTATCTTTCTTTCAAGCACTGCCAGTCTCTGCTTGAAGGAGGACGTATCGTCCTGCATCTCGGGATGCATAAGCCTGACTATCGCTATCTCGGTCAATACCTTCTTTTGAGAAGAGTATCTGAGCTCTGCGGACAGATCGGAGAAGATGCGGATAAACCTCATCAGAGTCTCCGTATCCACCTTTTTCGCTATCCCTGCCATCTGCTCATAGTTATCCGATGACACGCCGAGGACATCGGCTATATCCGCCTCTGTAGAGCCGTTTGCGGATATCAGCAGCAGGTTTCTCATATATCCGATAAACTCATTTACAAAGGTCTTTATCTCGCGGCCCCGCATCACGATATCATCCAGCAGCTTCACCGCCTCCGTCAGCTTCTCATTAAGGACAGCATCCATCATCCCGGAGAAAACGGAATTGTCCACGGCTCCGAGTATCTCAAGTGTGCGGTCATAGGTGAGTGTCTCCCCGAAGGTAAATGCCATGCATTGATCGAGCAATGAGAGCGCATCTCTCATCGAGCCGTCTGCCTGTCTCGCTATAAATGAGAGAGCCTTGTCCTCCACATCGCTGTCCTCAGAGGAAAGCACCGCTCTCATCCTGCCCACGATCGTCTCTATAGGCATCCGGTGGAAATCATATCTCTGGCATCTGGAAAGGATCGTGACCGGAAGTGCGGCGACCTCAGTGGTCGCCAGGATAAAGAGGACATATTCCGGAGGCTCTTCAAGTGTCTTTAAAAGAGCATTGAATGCGCCCGGAGAAAGCATGTGCACCTCATCTATGATATAGACCTTCTTACTGCCCTTCTGCGGTCTGTATGAGACCTCGTCTATGATAGTCCGGACGTTGTCCACTCCGTTGTTGGAGGCTGCATCTATCTCGATGACATTCATCAGAGATCCGTCCGCCATGCCCTTGCAGATCTCACACTCTCCGCAGGGGCTGCCGTCATCTGCGGGTGTCTCGCAGTTTGCAGCCCTCGCGAAGATCTTTGCTACTGTTGTCTTGCCGGTGCCTCTCGTCCCGGTAAAAAGATACGCATGTCCTATGCGATCGCTCTTTACCTGATTGCCGAGTGCCGTGATCACGGCATCCTGTCCCACTACCTCAGAGAATCTCCGGGGCCTGTATTTTCTGTAAAGGGACTGATAGCTCATTTACGGTGCATCAGTCTCCGAAGGATATGCCGAGCATCTTTGCCTCTTTGATGATGGCAGCATCGGGATCGAGCATCTTGAGCTTGCCGGCCACATCTGCAAGAGGAACCTTGACTATCTCTCTGTTCTTGTAGCCAACCATGAAGCCGTACTCACCCTTAAGTATCAGCTTGCCGGCCTCGGCACCGAGTCTTGACGCAAATACTCTGTCGTATGAGTCCGGTGCTCCGCCTCTCTGGATATGACCGGGTACCGTGACACGTACCTCCTTGCCGGTCTTCTTCTGTATCTTCTCCGCTATCTCATAGGATACTGAAGGATACTTGGTATTTGCCAGCTTCTCTTTGTACTCCTTCTTTGAAAGCTTCGCGTCTTTTTTACTTATGGCTCCCTCAGCCACCACTATGATGGTGAACTTCGCGCCTCTCTGCTTCCTGAGCTCGATGGCATCCACGATCTTGTCTATATCATAAGGTATCTCGGGGATAAGGATGATATCCGCACCTCCGGCCATACCCGCATTGAGCGGCAGGAATCCGACCTTATGTCCCATGATCTCCACTATAAAGATCCTGCCGTGTGAATCCGCGGTAGTGTGGATATAGTCTATCGTCTGAGTGGCGATATCCACTGCGCTCTGGAAGCCGAAGGTCATATCAGTACCCCAGAGGTCATTGTCTATGGTCTTGGGAAGAGTGACAATATTGAGACCCTCTTCACTCAAAAGATTTGCCGTCTTGTGAGTGCCGTTTCCGCCCAGTATCACGAGGCAGTCCAGACGAAGCTTGTAGTATGAATGCTTCATGGCCTCTACCTTATCTTTGCCGTTCTCATCCGGCTCTCTTATCGTCTTAAAGGGAACTCTGGATGTGCCGAGGATCGTGCCTCCGCGTGTAAGTATACCTGAGAAATCCGAGATGTCGAGCATCCTGTATTCACCGTATATCAGACCCTTGTATCCGTCAAGGAATCCAAACAGCTCCACCTGCTCTCCGGAATTGACTAAAGACTTGACCACACCTCTCATTGCAGCGTTCAGTGCCTGACAGTCGCCGCCGCTGGTAAGTAATCCGATACGCTTCATAATACCGTCCCCTCCATGATCAAATTATTGTGATTTTGTCCGATGCCGCAACCGGCATCAGCATTACTATTATACTTTAATCACAGACCTATAGGCAAATATTAATGGTGCTGCTCCTTCCATTTCTTTATGTAGTCGAGCCTCTCCCTGAATCTGACCTCTTCTCCCTGATCTCCCGGATGATAATACTCAGTTCCTAAAAGATTGTCCGGCAGGCACTGTATATCGGTCAGCTTATCCTCATAATCATGTGCGTATTTGTATCCGTGTCCGTATCCCAGCTCATCCATTAGACCGGTCGGTGCATTCCTTATGACCATGGGTACAGGCTCCGCCAGATCGTTCACGGCATCATCTCTTGCCGACAGGTACGCTGTCTCCATGGCATTTGACTTCGGCGCGAGCGACATGTATATGACAGCCTCCGTCAGATGTACATTACACTCCGGCACTCCTATGAAATGGCATGCCTGATAGGCGGATATCGCAAGCGTCAGCGCATAGGGGTCCGCCAGGCCCACATCCTCGGCGGCAAAGCGGGTGACGCGTCTCGCGATGTATATAGGGTCTTCTCCTGCTTCAAGCATTCTCGCAAGCCAGTATACCGCCGCATCCGGGTCTGAATTGCGCATGGACTTGTGCAGCGCGGATATCAGATTGTAGTGCTCCTCTCCATTCTTGTCATAAAGCAGTGCTTTCTTACCGGTGATCTGCTCTATGGTCTCCTTCGTCACGGTAATACTGCCATCGGAAGCCATATCCCCGTTGAGCACAGCCATCTCCAGCGTGGAGAGTGCCATCCTCGCATCTCCGTTTGCAAATGTGGCTATC
The DNA here is from genome assembly GCA_017634315.1 of Lachnospiraceae bacterium. Taxonomy (GTDB): domain Bacteria; phylum Bacillota; class Clostridia; order Lachnospirales; family Lachnospiraceae; genus NK4A144. The sequence continues at coordinate 1,575 of JAGBNR010000136.1, read as the reverse complement.
ATCCCGATCAGATCGTCTTCTATCTCTATCTTATGATCTCCCAGCCCCTTGGGACTCGTCAGTGCCTGCTTCAGAAGCTTTGCTATATCCTCTCCGGTGAGACCCTTCAGCACGAATACCTTGCATCTGGAAAGCAGAGCACTGTTGACCTCAAAGGAAGGATTTTCGGTAGTGGCACCAATAAGGATGATCGTTCCTTTTTCCACAAAGGGAAGGAAGGCATCCTGCTGTGCCTTATTAAAGCGGTGGATCTCGTCTACGAATACTATGGTCTTCTGACCGTAGCTGCGCATCTGATCCGCCTCCTGCATGACCTCTCTTATTTCCTTGATACCACTGGTAACTGCGGAGAATGTTATGAACTTTGCCTTGGTATGCCGAGCTACGATCTGTGCCAGAGTAGTCTTGCCCACCCCGGGAGGTCCCCAGAATATCATGGAAGATATCTGATCACTCTCTATCAGCCGTCTGAGTATCTTGCCCGGTCCGACCAGATGCTCCTGTCCCACATACTCATCCAGGCTGTCCGGTCTGAGCCGGGCGGCAAGGGGCTCCGGCACTCCCATATCAAACAAAGACATCTGTGCCATTATCGCTGCTCCTTTCAATCCGGCTATTATTATACACCAGCCCGAGACTTCTGACAGCAGCAGAAATACTTTGATTTTGTATTAAGGATTATATATTCTATATAACATGAACAGGTATCTTTTAATTCGTATCATTTCGTCTTTACTTCTGACTGCATATATACTGGCGGTGTTATGTCTTTTGTTCAAAAATATCCCCGATGCCGTCTCCGCTGCTCAGTTCAAGGATCTCCGTGCCCCGGGATTCCTTAAGGACGGGATGTATATCGAATATATAAACGAGTATGTTGACTATCTTGTCCTTTTTATCCCCGTGGGACTGCTGTTTCCATTTGCACGCGGCAAAAAGAGCCTTAACGGCACTCTCATCTTTTCCGTCATGTCAGTGGCGATACTGGAAGTGTTCAAATATTACTGCTACGGCGGGGTCATAGCCATAGATGACGAGATATGGTCTCTTGCCGGTGCCTGTATCGGATATGGTTTTTATTCTCCGATATGTGTGGCTGCCGGGATCGACGCAGGTTCACGACAAAACGAGAGTCCGCCTTTACCCAGATGGTACGGAGTGGCTGTCCTTTTCGCGCTGAGTGTGATCTGCCTTAAAATCATGACTGAAGAAAATATACAGCTGACGGATATACTCCCGTCGGATACCGGCAGCACACGGGAGGTCGGCGGTCAAGATGAAGACGACTGCACAAATGAAAAGCAGTCTCCCGAAATCCTTGAGAGTACGGGCAGTATGAGCGATGCAGTCCACGAGGCACTTTATAACAGCCTATACCAAGAGCTGTCTGCATATAAAGACAGTGTGGTTTTTACCGACGACTCCATCACCCCCCAGGATATATTTGATGAATATGTAAGACTGCTGGATGACCAACCTGAGCTTTTCTGGCTTACGGGCACTGCCGAGATAGAGACTGTCTCATATGGCAGCGATCAGACACTTACATTAAAACCGGAATTCGCAGAAAATCTT
>JAGBNR010000135.1 GCA_017634315.1 Lachnospiraceae bacterium | reverse complement strand
CTCCGCATCCTCTATGCCGGGATAAGACTTCAGCAGACGCTCCAGCTCAAACAGATTGATAAAGGATCTTCCGGCAAGTGTTTCTCTCATGACTGTACGTCCTGCCTGATACAAAGCCTCGACCTTATTATCAAGTGTGATCCTCGCATCTATTCCCGTATCATAGAGAGTACCGGGAGTGTACAGACTCTCGATCGTCTCGGTACAGCCGTTTACAGGCTGGTCAAGCAGATAAAGCCTTCCCCATGCTCCATAGGGCTTTTTCATACCGTACTCATCAAGGACATAAGGCTTTACCGTAAGCCCCTCTGTCACATCCGGTATGACCTCATATCCGATCGAGGAATTCAGTCTGTCTGCAGGGATACTTATATGTGTCGGATAAAGCTTTGCGGCAAGATGATCCTTGAGCTTCCTGACTGAGGTCTCATCCTGCATCGCTATGATTATATCCTCCATAGCTGCAAGGAATACCTCGAGCATATCCCGGTCATAACGGTTCTCCCAATACCTGAGCTCATAGGTATAGCCCTTGCCGCCTGCATAGATCATGAGATGGAATGGCAGCGAATCAAGCTGGATCTTGATACCCTCCGCAGGTGCTCCGCCGATCTGAGGGATCTCAAGGAGGTCACCCTGATACTGTATGAACATCTCGTCAGCATGCTGGCTGGACATATGTGTTTCCATGGTGTGCAGTATCTGATCCGCGTTTCGCTTTAACAGCTGCCCGACGGTTTCATGAGGTATCCTCTTATACCTGAATACATATGTCGCGAAGAAAGACCCGGCAAGGCGGACCCATCTGCCGTCGGTCCTGCCGTTGTGTATGCTTGTGATGACGACATCATCCGAGGCTCCGAAGAGACCTACCGTATAGCTGAATGCCGTCAGGAACAGGGCATTTTCCGAAATCCCGTAACTGGAGCAGAAGCCCTGCAGACTCTTTTGGTTAAGTCTCGTAAACTTGCCTTTGACTACCGCGTTGTGTGCAGTGGCAAGGTCGTAGCTGTCCATCTTGGCCAATATGCTTTTCTTTATCTCACAATCCTTCAGAAGCTCTTTAAAGAAAGCTATATCTTTGTCACGTAGTCCGGCCTCATCCCGCGCGTATTCATCGAGGATATACTCATAGAAGCTGTAATCCGAGCTCTTTACGGGGTTACCCAGATAGAGATTGTTCAGATCCTCCAGCAGGATGTTCATGGTCATGCCGTCGCCTATGATATGAGCCACATCGAAGAAAATGTATTTATCGGTCTCTGTCTGATAAAGTCCTATATGATAGAGGTCATCGCCCGGCATATACATGTACGGAACCACCAGATGCTTTCTCTTATCCTCCCACTCATCATTTGAAAGTGTGAGCCTTTCTATATTGACCTCGCGGTTATCATCACGGAAATTGTACATCCGCTTATCTTCTCCGGGCTCTATCCTGTCTGAAAGAATGGGATGGATCTTAAAGAGATCTCTTATTGCCTTTTCCATACGATCCAGATCGATCTTATTGTCGAGCCTGAAGAAGAAGGGCAGGTTTGCCGTAGTGTTTCCGCGCATTACATACGCAAAATACATCTGCAGTCTTGTAAGCGGATATTTATCACGCACAGTGTAGTCGACTCTGCTCTGCTTTTGTTTCTCTTTAAGAAACGCGGCAAGCTTTTCCACGCTGGAGTTTTCCATAAGCTCTGACAGCGTCAGCGCGAATCCGTCGGATTCCTGGAGAGCGGTAAGAAGCATGATGCTGCCGAAGGAATCAAGACCGGCACTGTAGAGATCCGTATCTATACTGAATTTCCTGTGCGCGAGAACCGACGCGCATGCTTCATATATCTTCCTCTGCTCCTCATTTTCGGGCAGACGCATATTTGCAGTCTGCTCCTTTACATCTGCCTTTTCCTTAAAGAAAGCACTGCGGATGATCTTCTTTGAAGTTGTTTTCTGAAACGGAGCCTTGCGGATACCTGTCTGCATGATCCGCTTGAACGGAGGCAGACTCTTATTGTGCTCCTTTATGATCTCTTCTACTTCAAGCTGTACGTTTTTTATACCGTTTGCTTCGGCATACTTGAAGTCAGGATAGACCTCGCATTTGATCATATCATCTTCACCGTATACGAGGATCTCCGAGATCAGCGGCTCTGTCGTGAAGCCGGCCTCTATCTCCTCCGGTGCCACATTCTCACCGTTGCTTAAGATTATCAGATTCTTTATGCGACCCGTGAGATACAGGAAGTCCTCATCATCCAGATATCCTACGTCGCCTGTCTTAAGCCAGCCATCCTCCGTAAAGGTCTCTGCCGTGAGCTCCGGGTCACCGTAGTATCCCTGCATCACGAAAGGTGAGCGGACCTGAACCTCGTTTTCCTCACCTATCCTTACCTCGACATGCTTCATTACCCTGCCGGCTGAGAGTACCTTGTCAGGCCTGTCGTAAACCGGTTCGGAGATTACGGGCGAGTGCTCACTCATACCGTAGCCCTGACCTATGTGAACTCCCATGCTATAGTATTTTTCCGCAAGATCCTTTGCGAGACCTCCACCACCGCAGACTATCCGTGATATCCTCCTGCCGTAGACCTGATAGAGCGCATCGCGCTCCGTAAGTCCGGGGTCCGCGTTCACCATGGCAATGATCTTATTATAGAGAGCCTTGGCTATCATGGGGACCAGATGTATGACTACAGGCTCAAACATCCTCAAATGCTTGCCAAGCTGTGACAGAGGTCCGTTGATACATATAGTGGCACCCTTATGGATCATGGCAAAGATATCCGCGTCTATGCAGTAGACATGGTGTATGGGAAGTACGTTAAGGACGATCGTGGGATGCGGATCGTCGACCTCCACCTGATCCAGCGCATTACCCACCAGATTGAAATTGGAAAGCATGACACCCTTGCTGTGACCCGTTGTACCGGATGTAAAGAGTATCATTGCCAGATCATCCGGATCTGCCTTATAGTCCTCACCTGATACGACCCAGCTCTTTCCCGTATATTTTATATCTATCAATATGTCATTAAGACAGGGGGTCTTTTTGACTGACTGTAAGGAATAATACTCCGTGATCTTCGGGCAGAGCTCTTTGGCATCGTTTATAAGCGGTACGTGCTCCCAGTCATAAAAAAGTATATCTACATCAGACCTGTTAAGGCAGTCCGTCAGATGCTCAAGATCCATCTGGTAATCGAGTGGCACAGCGACATTTCCCGAAGCCATACTTCCCATCAGCACTGAAATATAATACGCGCTTGAAGAACCGAACAATCCGACCTTTACCTGCCTGCCAAGCTTGGCTCTTCTTTCATTCAAAAAAGCACCCACTATACGACAAAGCTCTCCGAATCGCTCGTAACTGATGTCATATATCAGATCGTCTCTTTCATAGCGCAGAAAAGACGTTTCCCTAAACTCCTCCACGCTTTTTTCCAGCATGTCACGAATGGTTCTTGTGTTTTCGTAAGTGATCATAAGCTTCTCCTTGTCGTATTCGGGCAGACAACCCACCTCAATGATTTCGCAAGCAATCTGCGGCAAGCGCATATTGCTTTTCTGAATGGTTACAGTAATTCATTTATAAATGCAACCCTGCGCTCCATGGATCTTTTCAGCACGGCACTGTCCTTTGCCATATCGTACGCATGGACTGTACCCCTTGTCTCATTTAATACAACCTCACAGTGCTCCTTAGCAAGACGTTTTGCGTAAAGGATACCGTCATCATGTAGACAGTCATACTCTGCCGTCTCCACGTATGTAGGAGGCATGCCTGCAAGAGACTCAGCCTCAACCGGCGAGCTGTATTCCTTCGGAACCTCAACAAATCTGGACTTGCAGAGCTTCCTGTATGCATCTACAGCTTTTGCGTTACAGACAGGCACATCCGTATAGAGCTTCATGGAGCTGCTGTTAAAACGCGCATCCAGACTCGGATACAGAAGTAGCTGACCGGAGGGCAGTCTGATCCCTTCCTTTTTAAGCCTGAGACAGAGTGCCGCGCACAGGGTGCCTCCGGCACTGTCTCCCATTATCGCGATACGTGAAGGGTCTATGAGCTGACTGTCGGCATCATTCAAAAGATAGCTGTATATGTGGAATGCCTCATCGTGCTGTACAGGCGGTTTACTGTCCGGAGCAAGATCGTATTCAGGCATAAATACTCTGCAGCCTGTATGCTCCGCCACGTATCTTGCGAGCCGGTAATGATAGGGGAGAGCCGGAAATACAAAAGCACCTCCATGCAGTAAAAGCACGGTGGCCAGTACCTCCCGTTCTTTTCCCTTTGGCTCATACACTATGCATTTCAGCTTCTTAAGAGGGGAATCATCACACGGTATCAGTATCTGTCTGACCGAGATCACATCATCGCTTTTTTCCTTTTTCATCAGTCCGCCATAAAGCAGCTGGACCATCCTGACCTGAATACGGGATGTAGCCACCGGTACCTTTTTAAGCACCTCAAGCTCGGGATCGATCCTCCATTCTTTATGCTCGTTTGTATCCTGCAGCTGCTTTGTTACGATAAGCTCCTGATGATCCCTGAATATAAAGATGCGCAGATCATCCGACAGATTGGCGATGATGGATCTGCCGATCTCTGCCCAGTCCGTATCACTGTCCCATATGGACTCCTGCTTGTCAAAGGTCACAAAGCCGTAGGAGTCAGTCAAGTAAACGTTGGCAATTCATTCAGCAATTCAAATTTCTGCCTTTGAAAAGGAAACCTTCCCTCCGCTTTGCTACGGGAAGCTCTTTCATGTAAATCGATAGCCTATGG
>JAGBNR010000134.1 GCA_017634315.1 Lachnospiraceae bacterium | reverse complement strand
TCCTTTTTTCTGAGTGCATCAGCCTTTTCCTTCATCTTGTTGAAAGACTTGATGATAAGGAAAAGTACAAATGCCGTGATAAGGAAGTTTATGACAGCCTGAATGAAATTGCCGAACATTATCTGCGCGTCACCCACCCCTACGGAAATGCTTGAGAAGTCCAGCCCGCCGATGATGAGTCCGATGAGCGGACCTATGATGTCCTCCACTACGGATGTGATGATAGCGGTAAAAGCCCCGCCGATGATGATACCTACTGCCATCGTCATTACATTTCCCTGTGAGATAAATTCCTTAAATTCCTTTATAAAGCTCTTCATGATATGTCCTCCTTGGTTTTATTATCTTTTATTTTCGAGAGATCAGTATATGAGCTTATGCCATTCCTGCAGACTCTTTACTTCGCCCTGTCCGTTCTTCTTCACATAGCTGATACCCTCGGCTACGGAACGTGCCGCCGCCGCTGTGGTGATGTAGGTGACACGGTTCTTGACTGCCGCCTTTCTCAAGTAGCTGTCATCATGCTTGGAATCCTTGCCTATGGGAGAATTGACTACCAGCTGTATATCTCCGTTAGTAAGATGATCCACTATATTAGGTCTGCCCTCATGCAGCTTCTTTACCATCTGTGCAGGTATCCCGGCCTCCGCTATGCGGTCATAGTTACCCTTTGTAGCCATGATATTAAAGCCTGCCTCATGGAATGCCCTTGCCAGCTCTACTACCTCCGGCTTGTCAGCCTTGTTGAGCGAGATAAGTACGGTTCCCTCAAGAGGCAATACGCTCTTTGCCGCCTCCTGTGCTTTATAGAAGGCAAGTCCCGTGGAATCTGAGATCCCGAGGACCTCACCGGTGGATCTCATCTCGGGTCCGAGTATCGGGTCCACCTCAGGGAACATATTGAACGGGAATACGGCTTCCTTTATGCCATAGTACGGCACTGTACGCTCTTTGAGCTCCGGTACCGGAGATGGCTTGCCTGTGAGCGATCCGGTGACTATCTCTATGGCTATCGGTACCATCCTGATACCACAAACCTTTGATACAAGCGGCACCGTACGTGATGCTCTGGGATTGGCTTCTATGACAAATACCTTGCCGTCCTCTATGGCAAACTGTATGTTGAGGAGTCCCTTTACTCCCATTTCCACTGCCATCTTTTTGGTATATTCCTTAATGGTTGTCAGATTATCCTCGGGTATGTGCTTTGAAGGCACTATGCAGGCAGAGTCTCCCGAATGTATGCCCGCGAGCTCTATGTGCTCCATGACTGCCGGTACATATGCATGCTCTCCGTCGGATATCGCATCGGCCTCGCACTCCATCGCATGATGCAGAAATCTGTCTATGAGTATCGGTCTGTCGGGTGTCACGCCGACTGCCGCCTTCATGTATTCCTCCATCTGCTCATCATCGTAGACCACCTCCATGCCTCTGCCTCCCAGGACATAAGAAGGGCGGACCATCACGGGATAAGATATCCTTGCAGCAACGCTTTTAGCCTCTTCCACAGTCGTTGCCATTCCCGACTCAGGCATGGGAATGCCGAGCTTATCCATCATATTCCTGAACAAATCCCTGTCCTCTGCCAGATCTATGACCTCCGGTGATGTACCGAGTATGTTCACTCCGTTTTGCTGAAGAGATGAAGCAAGATTCAGCGGAGTCTGACCGCCAAACTGGGCTATGACTCCCACCGGCTTCTCCACGGCATGTATCGAAAGCACATCCTCCAGCGTGAGCGGCTCGAAATACAGCCTGTCCGATGTATCGTAGTCGGTAGATACCGTCTCGGGATTGCAGTTTACTATGATAGTCTCAAATCCGAGCTTTTTAAGGCTCTTTGCTGCATGCACGCAGCAGTAATCAAACTCTATGCCCTGACCGATACGATTCGGACCGCCGCCGAGTATCATTATCTTTTTCTTTCCGTTATCCGGTATCGGGGCACTGCTGTCCGAATTATATGTCGAATAGTAGTAAGCACTGTCCTCGGTACCGCTCACATGTACGGCTCCGTAGGTCTCCGTCACGCCGAGAGCCTCTCTCTTCTTTCTGATATCGTCCTCGGATATATCAAGTATCTCTGCGAGATATCTGTCCGAGAAGCCGTCCTTCTTTGCCTGTATGAGCTTATCATCCGCCGGGAGCTTTCCCTTGTCACTGATAAGGGCTTCCTCTTCATCCACAAGCTCCTTCATCTGCTCGATGAAATACCGCTTTACATGCGTTGCCTCAAATACCTCTTCTACAGTCGCACCCTTTCTTAAAGCCTCATACATCTCGAAATGTCTCTCGGAGTTCGGTGTCACGAGATTTCGTAGCAGCTCTTCCTTTGTAAGCTCATTAAAGTTTTTGACAAATCCGAGACCGTATCTGCCCTTTTCAAGTGAACGGATCGCCTTTTGTAAGGCTTCCTTGTATGTCCTTCCTATCGACATGACCTCTCCGACCGCTCTCATCTGCGTGCCGAGCTTGTCATCCACTCCCTTGAATTTCTCAAATGCCCATCTGGCAAACTTTACCACCACGAAGTCTCCGCCGGGCTTGTACTGCGAGAGATCTCCCCATACGCTGTCCTTCAGATCCTTTAAGGTAAGACCCGTGGCAAGCTTGGCGGAAACAAGAGCGATGGGAAATCCCGTTGCCTTGGAGGCAAGTGCGGATGACCTTGATGTTCTGGGATTTATCTCTATGACAATGATACGTCCTGACTTCGGATCATGCGCGAATTGTACGTTCGTACCTCCTATGACTCCGATATGCTCGACTATCTTGTATGCCTGTTCCTGAAGACGCTTCTGTACATCCTCCGATATGGTGAGCATCGGAGCGGTACAGAAGGAATCTCCGGTATGTACACCCATGGGATCTACGTTTTCGATAAAGCAGACCGTGATCATATTATTGTCTTTATCGCGGACGACCTCCAGCTCGAGCTCCTCCCAGCCTGACACGCATTCCTCCACCAGTACCTGATGAACAAGAGATGCCTGCAGACCTCTGGCACAGACTGTCTTCAGCTCTTCCCTGTTGTATACGAGACCGCCGCCGGCTCCGCCCATGGTATAGGCAGGACGAAGCACTACCGGATATCCGAGCTCTTCCGCTATATCAAGTGCCTCCTCGACGGAATACGAGACCTCGGAACGAGCCATCTCTATGCCGAGGCTGTCCATAGTGTTCTTAAACTCTACTCTGTCCTCGCCGCGCTCTATGGCATCGACCTGGACACCTATGACCTTGACATTATATTTATCCAGTACACCGGCCTTATACAGCTCGGAGCAGAGGTTCAGACCGCTCTGCCCTCCCAGATTCGGGAGCAGTGCATCCGGTCTTTCTTTTTCTATTATCTGCGTGAGCCGCTCTACGTTCAGCGGCTCGATATATGTCACATCGGCAGTCTCCGGGTCAGTCATGATAGTCGCCGGATTTGAGTTTACGAGCACTATCTCGTAACCCAGACTCTTCAGAGCCTTGCACGCCTGCGTGCCGGAATAGTCAAATTCGCACGCCTGTCCG
>JAGBNR010000133.1 GCA_017634315.1 Lachnospiraceae bacterium | reverse complement strand
TAAATATGACGAACACGGTAACAAGATCAGGAAGAAGAACGGAAGATATGACTGCACCACGGTCAAGACCACGGACTGGGATAGTAAGGATAACGCCCGGAAATGGCGCAAGGATCTGGTGGAGTCCATAAACGAAATGAATAAAAGACTCGGAAATGACGAGGTATGGGAATGGCGGTCATTTAAGGAGCTCGGATCAGACCTTAAGCCGACCATACATCTCGGCGAGCAGGCATCCGCCCTTGAACGAAAGGGGATACGCACAGAAAAGGGAGATTATAACCGTGAAGTTCAGGTACTCAATGCCCTTAATAAACAGTTGAAAGAGCTTGAAGAATATGAATCTGAAAATGCGGAGCATATAGTCGGAGCTATATCTAATAATGATCATAGCCAAAATGACGAGAATACCAGAGAATATCAAGATAATATAGGCTTCAAATATGATACTAATATTATAGCAAAGGTAAATATGTCCGATTACAAGGCTCCTATGTCTGATTTTGATATTGACAGGATTGTTACAACTCCAATGTCCCCTGCCATCCAGAACAGGCAGATAACAGCAGCCTCTACCGTATCTGATACGACAGAAAAGAAGTTCAGTGTAAAAGAAAAGGTAAATGTTGTTATCAACGAAGTCCTTGATATTATTCACAAGGCAATGCTCTCATGGGGCAAGATGCTCGTCCCTAAGGCCGGAGCTAAATATGTTGCTCTGATAAAAGGGGATAAAAAGCTGTCGGATGTTGTACATGCAGAGAGTTTTGTAACTGATAATGACATACGGTCATTTGAGGATATCAAGAGGTACTATGATTCTCATTCTGCATTGGCAAAGAAACTGCCAAGCCGCATTAAGAGACTCACAGCCCGAAAGGCTTATCTCGGGAAGCTGTCAGCGGCTTATTCAGAGTATGCCCCTCTTAGGGATCTGATGAAGGAGCGGGACAGGCTATCTGTGATCTCACGGGTAGGTTTTGATAAAAAGCACCGTGAGGAGATAGACAAATATCCGAAAGCAAAAGACCGGCTTGATTCTCTTAAGACTGTCGATACAAAGATCACTCCCAAGGCATGGGAAAAGGAGATAACAGATATCAATGCAGAACTGTCTTCATTAAAGGCAGAATATACCGTAGAAGTCGCCGGTCTTGCCACAGTTGAGGTGATAGAGTTCACCCGACAGGAATTACAGCGTGTGACACAGATTGGGAGAGATCAGGCTTATATAAACGGGATGTTAAATCAAGGCGAAAAGGGCTCCCATTCCTCATTCTCGGAAAAGCTTGAACAGTATGCGCTTATGGCAGACAAAATGAATTCCGGTCGGATAAAAACAAATGATCTCGATCCTAAGAGAGCAGCCAGAAGAGAAAAGTAATTTTTTTCGTGTTATTGTACCGGATTTACAAAGCAGAAAGGGGGTATTTCATGAGCAAAAACTTAATATCACAAAATGAAATATCTTCTTTCATGCCTGCCTTGGGAAATGATATAATCTATCTTGACGGTGAGGAAACCTCTAAGATAGAGCGGATGATAAAAGAAAAATATGTGGAAGCTCATCATAGCAGGGATATTTCATTCCTCGAGAATAAAAACTACTGGCGTACCTACACCGGTACCCCAAGAAAGGAAGTGACAAGGCGGAACAGAGAGGATCTGATCGACTACCTGTATAAATACTATAAAGCACGGGAAAATGAGACATCTTCACTTCAGGAGGTGTTTAACCGCTCTCAGGGGTATCGCCTGAACATCCTTAACCGCTCAGAAAACACGGTCGAGCGCGACAGGCAGGTGTTTGAGCGTTTCTACGACAAAAACTTCCGTATGAAGCCAATAGGGTGGTTTAACGACGAATATATATCAAGATATATAAACAAACGCTCAAAAGAGCTGAATCCCAAGGAAAGGGCTTTGAAAGACAGCCTGCTGATATTAAACCGCATTTTTGAATATGCGCTTAAGCAGGAAAAGATAATCAGCTACAATCCCGTGCAGTGCGTTGACATCCGTAATTATTACAAGAAATGTGACAGCACGGTTAAAAGCTCTGAGAAGAAGATATTCACGATTGAGGAGATAGAAGCAATCAAAGCCCGTATAAAGGCGGAAATGTCAGGAAAGCAGTATGATATCATAGGTTATGCCATGCTGTTCTCAATAGAGACCGGTGTCAGGGTTGCGGAGATCCCTCCCTTAAGATGGTCTGATATAACCGACAAGGGTATACACATACATGCTCAGCAGCGCATGACACGCATAAAGGGCAAGGGACGGACGTTCTCCGAGCTTTCATACACCAAGAACGAACGACTTCACCCAAAAGGCGGCAGATTCTTTCCAATAACAGACGCTATTCATGACATTCTGGATAATGTCAGAGAGATGCAGGCTGCTTTGGGGATATCCTCAGATTTCATTTTCTGTGATGAGGCGGGTTATTGGCTGAATAAGGAAACTTACTCCCAGCGGCTGAGACGCATGTGTAAGCGTATGGGTTATGATATCACGAATAACCATGCTTTCAGAATGAGCTTGAACAGCAACGTGCTGATCCCACTTGGGATACCGGTAACGGAAAGAGCTTACCTGCTTGGGCATTCCGTGGAGATCAACGAGAGGTATTACTCCCATATGAGGATCGAAAGCCTGAACAGCCTCAAGGAGCTGCTTAATCAATCCATTCACGCACGTTCACGCAGCAACCTGATCAGATTTGAAAGCAAAAAAATACCGCAAGCCCTCTGATCTCAATGGTTTGCGGAGCAATAAAAAAGAGCGACAGACGGGATTCGAACCCGCGGTCTCCACCTTGGCAAGGTGGCGCTTTACCAGCTAAGCTACTATCGCACAGGTGCAAGCATCTCTCGCTCACAACCTTGTACATTCTAAAGGATATCGCAGCCTTTGTCAAGAACCATTTTCCCTGATGCAATACCTGTTTACTGAATATAGACTATAGCAGTACTGTGAAGTGCGGAAACGATACGCACACCGCCGCTGTATATCAGTCCTATGCCATATATGAGCACGAGCATGCTTGTGGATCTTATAAACACTACACAGAGCACGGCAACAGCTATATTTACGGCACCGTGCATGACATTGAGCTTCCACCTGGGTGATGCGAGACGTCTTGCCTCCAGCCCTCTCAATATATCCACCAGACCTGCAAAGGCATGTCCCGCGAGAAGATACAGCACCACATAAAATGCCGGAATGTCAGCGATCGCCATCGTAAATGCTCCGAGATCCAGCAGTATGATACCTATGAACAGCAGCAGCTTTCCCCCTACCATATTCCTTGCCATAGTCAGGTAATAGAAAATGTACCTCAGACCTGCCAGAGCCAGGGCTATACAGAGTATGCTCGTCACCAGGAGATATCCGTCATCGTCATCCCATATCATATAAAGAGCCGCCGCAATCATTATAAGACCGGCCAGTGTATTTTTTATCCGTCCAGCTTTAGTCATTTCCCTTCCCCGACTTTATATCCTCTATCAGCTCCCTGTAATCCTTTATCCCCTTGAAGCCGTTTTCCTTAAAGTCTATGGATATGCCTGCAAGTATATTACCTGATCTGAATATCTCATGCGTAACCATGCTTTTCTGCCTTAGAGCCGCGTTAATGAACTTTCCCAGAAACGTCTCGTTTTTCTTCTTTTCGGGACAAATGATATATTCACTCTGGTAGCGTCCGATGTCAAATGCCGGCACAGAACAACCGGACAGCTTTTCTCCAAGTGCCCTCCAGTCATCCGAGGCATCAGGCTGTCTCTTATTCAGTATCCCGGTGATCTCATCTATCCATGGTCTTACCGCATCGGTATCATAGCATCCCTTCTCAAATCCCGTATACTCACCCCGCAGATACTTCATGGCATATATCATCTGACAGAATGCATTCAAATAGTCCGAGGGATTATCCTTTACCCTGATATTGTAATCATCCCACGCAGGCATATATTTATACCTCATGAAGCAGTAATCAGGCAGATGTCCTGCCCGTCCGTGGCCGAGGCTCATCACAGAGTTCTCTCCGCTCTGCACCACAGTGCCCGTATACAGTCCTTTTTCAATATTATCGGGCGCAGTCGGTCTGTGCCTGAAGGTGATATGCCTTTCCCGGTATCCGTCCTTCTCAGGGAGCAACTCATAAAAGAAATCATTCGTATTGTTGATCACAAGCGAGGGGGTCCCTGCAAAGTATCTGTGCGCCCAGGTGTCCGCGAGCACATGCATGGCCAGTCCGACAGCCTGCAGACTCCTGTCTTTAGCCAGCTCTACGGTATTACACACCAGATCACCGTTTACGTCACATATAAGCCGGTACTTATTCAGATAACGTCTGAAGCATCGTTTCTTTACCGCGTACAGATCGTAAGGAAGAAAATGGAAGGATGCCCATATACGCGTGATATCCTGCAATGATATGATGTCACTGCCCGCATCCATGAGCTCCAGCTGCAGCTGCGTGGTAGCCGCTGAAAGCGGTCCGTGTATCTTCGTCAGAAATGTCCTTGAGCACAGGTCTACAAGCTGAGCACTGTAGCAGATATCAAGACTTTCCCTGTGTGTGTAGCCTGCCATGCATGCTGCACAATATGTGGCGTAATAGTGGAAATCTTCCTGCATGCTCTCACCCTCCCACAGCCTGTCTCCGGAGGGCTCTTATTTTCACGGTAGATATGATCAGCTCTGAAAGCATGATGACCATAGTAATATCTATAAGAGCATTCGCTATAGCATCAAACAGATCCGTGTCGGATACCAGGCCGCCTGAGATATCGAAAATGAAAGCGACCAGGTAAAAAAATATCCATACCGTCAGTGCGGCCATATATGGGAGCTTCCTCTGCCTCCCTTTTCCTTCGGCTCTCGCTGATATACCTATATAGATATGGACTCCCCAGTTGAAAAGTATGAATAAGGCAAATACAAAATAATACAGGTCTGTGCCGATCTCCTGTATGTCAGGATCGTTTAATATATCATCACGGTAAAGATAGAGAAAACCTATCATCTTGATAACTATCCAGAAAGCAAAGAACACTACACCTGTACCTATACTGGTCAGGTTGTTCTGTACCCTTCTCATCTCCCTATGTATTTCCCCGATATCCGTCGTTTCGGTCATCTGCCTCCCCTGCCGGACTGTCCGGAAGCTCTTTCCGTCTCAGCACTTTTCCCGCGGCATCACTTCTTAGTGATACCATATCCACCTTTCCGCTTGCAAGTGTCGGAAATTCATCATATATGAGAAAAAAAGACGGTATCTTATATTTTGCTATACTTCTCTTCAGCAGCTTCTTTGCATTAATGCTGTCAAACGTCATACCATCTGTCATTTTCAGACAGGCACATACTTCCTCACCAAAGAAATCACTTGGTACCCCCACCACCTTTACATCTTCCACACCCGGCAGCGCACTTACCGCATCCGCGACCTCCTGCGGCATGATATTCTCGCCTCCTCGTATGATGAGCTCCTTAAATCTGCCGGTAAGTGTAAGATACCCGTCCTCATCCAGATATCCCATATCTCC
The DNA here is from genome assembly GCA_017634315.1 of Lachnospiraceae bacterium. Classification (GTDB taxonomy): domain Bacteria; phylum Bacillota; class Clostridia; order Lachnospirales; family Lachnospiraceae; genus NK4A144. The sequence goes on along the minus strand of JAGBNR010000133.1, from coordinate 4,079 downwards.
GGTATGCAGCCATCCGTCCTCATCTATAGCCTGCTCCTCAAGCGGTACCTTGTAGTACCCGGTCATGAGATTAAAGCCCTGTACAAGTATCTCTCCCTGACTTCCTGCCGGACAGTCTGCTCCTGTCTCCCTGTCCTGTATCTTTACACTGATATTTTCTATGGGTCTGCCCACAGTATGCCTCATGTGCTCCGGTGTATCATTATACAGAGTCACGCTGACTGGAGCCATCTCACTGAGTCCGTATGCGATCATAAAGTGGTCATTGGGCAGCCTGTCCATAAACATCTCAAGCTGAGCCTCCGATGCCGCTGCTCCGGCAAGAAAAGTACATCTGAGGTTTGAAAAAGCCTCCTTCTTAAATTCATGATTGTTTAATATCGCGATGATCATGGTGGGAACCGAGTGAAGGAGTGTGCAGTGTTCGCTCTCCATTATGCGTATCAGTGTGGCGGTACGGATATCGTCCGGAATATAGAGTGTCGCATCTGTCATTGCACACGGCAGGAAGCATACCACAAGCCCCAGTATGTGAAACAGCGGAACTATGAGCAGGCTCTTGTCCCTGTAGGTGACCTCCTGCATCCTCACCTGCACAGCAGCCCCGTTTAACAGATTATAGGAGGATAGTATCACTCCCTTGGGTCTTCCTGTTGATCCCGACGTAAAGATGACCACACATGGCGCATCAGCATCAACTTTCCCCTCAAACCTTCCCCTTAGTGTATCATACTCGTCAAAACGGTATCTGACATTTATACTGTTCCTTATGGAATAGAAGTCTTTAATACAGCATCCCTCCACGGACCGCATTTCATCAAAAAAATCTTTTTCATCCTGCAGCATTGCGATCTCACCGTAGCACAGGTATTCTATGTTCCCGTAAGCGCATACCCTGCCGATCTCTGCCGCACTCTGGGTGGGATTGATGAGCATGGCAAGACCCCCCAGCTTCTGTACCGCAAAGAATGTCACTATCCAGTTTATAGAGTTCGCACCGCAGATACCCACATGGCTCCCGGCATATACTCCCAGAGCACTCAGATCTGCTGCAATGATCTGCGAGGCACGCTCTATGTCTTCCCATGTATATCTGTCATGATCACTCTGCAGCAGCACATGATCTCCCGCCTCCTTCAGCCTGTTTTGCAGCAATTCCTTTAAGGACATCTTCATATATGTGGAGGTATCTTCGTGCATTATTTCAACCGGGAGGATAGTATCAAACCCGGTCAGCTCAAATATCTCCATCGTCTCCCGTGCAACATTCCTTATATGAAGCCTGTCATCCTTGAAACGCTTTCTGCATACCAACAGTTCTCTCAAACCTGCCGAGCTTATATACGGCACATCACTGAAATCCAATACCAGCTTTACGATATCCTGCGGGACAGCATTTATCGCTTCCCTCAGTTCGCCGGCATTGTCCATATCTATCCTTCCCGTAAGAAACAGCGTGACTGACCCATCGGGTTCATCTACTCTCTTTATATTCATATTCCCTCATCCAAGTCTCTGATCACTATATCCTGTCCTTAAATACAAAAATATCCTGCGCCGCTCTTGCGGCGCAGGAATATCTTTCAAATCTTTTTAATACTCTCTTTCTCTTCTTTTCTGCTCGGCACGTGCACGTCTTCTTGCCTTTCTCATATTTGCCTGATGTATGATCAGTATGCAGAAGCATGTGATCGCTACCGCCAGTGCTATCGCACTTCCTGCCGCAAACCATGTCACGAGATCTCTCGATGAAGCCACCTCGCGTGCTATGGCATAGGATGAGAAACGATCCGTGCGGAAGGTGATCGTCTTGGGATCATCATCCAGATCCGGCAGCACCGTGAGCTCACCGTTGTGTACTCTGAGTATGGAGTATTTCTGACCCTTTCTGTATATGTCATCCGGTACCTCTATGACCACCTCCAGTGCCTCGGGAAGCTCCGTTACCTTCTGTGTGCTTCCGTTGAGTGTCTTCATCATGGTAAGGTCAAAGTACTGCAAAGGCTTGTTGCCTACCGCATTCTTCATTATCTTCTCGGTAGCCGAGTCAACCGTTGCCTGCTTGGTAAGGCTCACCGCTATATTTCCTATCCCTCCGTCGACTATTGCCACAAGCTCGTCATTCGTGAGCATCCTGTCTACCACCACATCAAAGTTCGGAAGGCTCGGATTGATGTCTTCATCAGATGACATCATTATCTCTTCGGGAGTCATGCTTGCATAATCAATACCATGCAAAGATGCAGGCTCCATGGTATTATCCACTACGGAGTTGAAGGTCCCGGCCGTAAATGATGCATCCAGTATCGGAAGACCGTTTCCGGCGACTGCCATCTCTCTTGCCTCCGTACGGGATACTCCCATCAGCTGTGTCACGGCTGTAGGCTCATCCTCAGGATCATCGGGTGTGATGCCCAGCTCCTCGTCTGTAGGTACATTTATGGTGTCAAGATCCTCCATCTCCTCTACAAACTCATCTCCGCTCTCTCCTGAGATAGCCTTATCGATATCTACGGTTGAGTTTGATGATGCCGTATTCTTCGGAGTCTTATCGACCTTCTGTACCTTCTGCTGCTGCACTGTCTGTCCGGTTACCGCTGCCGAGGTCTTTGCCGCATCCGTAAGCAGGAATGCCGCCGCTATGGTATGGTTGCCCTGCACATTTGAGAATGTATAGCTGTTTACAGGTCCCACCTGTATGCCGTCTACTGCTACGGCAAGTATGGCATAGCCTGACTTGGGAGTGATTTTATAGGTCACGTTAGAGCCCTGTGCCACGGTAGCCTTGCCGCTGGGACTGATAGAGCCGCCTGTGGTGGCCACTCCTGCTGATATCTCATATGTGGAGATACCGGTCTTTATAAAGATGGCCGTGCAGTTGTAATCAGTCTCAAGCTTGTCTATCTTTACGGTAGCATCCCTGTTGACTATCTGTCCGTTGACCTGCCAGCCTACAAAGCTGTAGCCGGACGCAGGTGTCGCCTTTACCGTAGTGCCCTGATTGATCGCAAACGTACCGCCTCCTGTCACGGTACCACCCTCGGCCGGGCTTGCCGAAAGAGTAATGGTATGCGATGTCTTGTCAAATATAGCAGTGATCTTGCGGTCAGACTTCACATCCCTGAGCTTATAGGAAGCATCCCTGCTGATGATCTTGCCGTCTTCCTTCCAGCCTGTAAATACATATCCGCTGTATGCCTTGGCAGTGATCGTGGTACTGTCACCGTATATGATCTTGCCGCCGCCTGCGACTGTACCTCCGTCATCATTATTCCTTTTGAGATCAACCGTCACATAGTTTCTTTCAAACTTTGCTGTTACGCTAAGATTTGACTGGATGTTTGATATCGTATAATTTGTCGCTGTAGATACCGTGCGGCCGTTTATCACCCATCCCGCAAAATAATAATTACTGTTGGGTATGGCAGAAAGCGTTACCGATCCGCCCGATGTGACTGCTCCGCCGCCTGTTACGCTTCCGCCCTTGGCAGGATCGGCACTTGCACTCACGTTATATCCGCCCCTCTGTGTGTATACCGTAGCGGTACCTCTCTTTGAGCTGTCGGCTCTTGAGGTCGCGATCACGGTTATATTTCCTGATGACTCATCCTCTCCGAGGCTGAGGCTTCCGTCGCTGCCGATCTTAGTCTTTGAGGAATTCTGTCCCTGGATCGACCAGTTTACGTCCTGACTTACCTCTCCGCTGCCACTGCCTATCACACTCGCATTAAATGTAGCGTCATTTCCCACTGTAAGAGTGATCTTTCCGGGAGAAACCACCACCTTTTCTACCACTGTAGGCTTGTCAGACACGACTCCGGCCAGCTGGACGCTGACACCCTTTACAAAGTTGGGATCCTTATCCCTGTCAGCAAAGGAGAGTGTCGCCTTGTAGCTGCCGGGATTAAGGGTTGAAGACATTGACACATTATACTTAACCTGCTGTCCTGACTCGAGCTTGGTGTTATCTCCGACAAGAGTATATGAAAAAGCTCCGTTCGGATCATTTTCGTTCGATATCAGATTAACCGTGGAATTTCCGTTATTTGTTATAAAAAGCTGTGCCACATCCCTCTGAG
>JAGBNR010000015.1 GCA_017634315.1 Lachnospiraceae bacterium | reverse complement strand
TATCCGGGACAGGAACCGCTTTCGCCAGTTTAATGTTTCTGGCACTGTATTCCGTATCCTCCCGCTCGTCATATCCATCATAAGGAGCATTGGGATCATGGGGCTTCTGCTTCTTCATGCTGTTGCACACCTGATCCTTATACAACAGCATAGTCATATAAGGCATATTAAGGTCTTAATCTCATATCCTTGCTTTCAAAAACCTGACCGCCCGCCTCCGGGTCATCCATACAATCGACCATCCGGCATTTAATCAGTCTTAATCCCTTGTACGAAAAAATGATAGCTGCGCTTGAAACGCAGCTACCCGCTTTTTTAGTCGATGTTCCGTATTCCCTGTCAGTCCTCCGCCGGCTTCTCCTCGCGGTGCTCTTCGCGGATCTCCTCCGCAGGCTTTTCCTCACGGATCTCGTTTACGTTCTCTTCTACAGGTACTTCCTCACGGATCTCCCGCACCGGCTTTTCTCTTACCATGCTGTCTCCTGCCTCGTACTCTCTCTTCTGCTCCTCTCCGCGCTTATCACTGGTATAGATCCTGTATCCGAGCTTCCAGCGCACCTTCCATGCCATCTTCGTCACGAGCCACTTGTCACCCGGATGATGGCCGATACTGCCTTTCCCTCATCATCCTTTATACCTATTCCCCTATGATAGATCCGCATCATATCCTCTGTCATATCCCTGCCTAAAAGCTCAAGATAATCAGATGCGTTTCCCGTATAAATCCTTTCGATCTCCATTTACCTCTTCTGTCGCCTGCGGATCAGGCAGCATCCTCCAGCTCCTGCTCCACAAACTGTACATCGGATCTCTTTATGGTGTCCGGATATATCTTTACGAAATCATTTTTCATGGATATCGGCACATATCCCTGCTCTGTGTAGGCTGCCGATTTTTCATCCCAGTCCTGAGCTCCCCACTCGCGTACATCATCGTCCGCAACGACCATATATGCCTGTGAAGGATAGGGATTTCTGTCATCCAGTACATAATTCATCATACTGGTGTCACTGCCGCTGTTTCCAAAGGCAAGCACGGGACGGGTCCCGATCTCTCTTTCGATCCAGATGGATTTGTTGGCATTCAGGTTTTTCTGTATGAATCCGCCGGTAAACACAAGATCGTCACCGTCTGCATACTTGAAATCCATATTGGAGGAAACATCCTCGTATCCTCTCTGCTTTACCTCAAACTCGGTTCCTATCACATGTGCGGGGGACACGTATTCGCTGATAGGAGAATTTGCCACGATAGCTCTTGAGGTGGTGCGCTCCGTGCCGCTCACGACGTATATCGTAAAATCATTGTCATAGAGATACTTTACGACCTCTACCATCGGCAGATAAAAGCCGTCTATATAGCGCATGTTCTGAAAGCTGTCCGTATTTTTCTGTCCGAACTCCACCGCATAGTCATAGAGCTCCTCTATGGTCATCCCTGCATATGCTTTGGCAAAGTTTCTCGCCAGCTCCTCTCCTGCAGTGTATCCCGGTCTGATCTCCGCTGCCGCAGCCTTGAGCTCATCTGACACTCTTTCGGGATGATCCACGAGACAGTAATTGATAAACATCATAGTATCGTAGTAAGTGTAAAAGGTCTCGCAGGTAAGCGTTCCGTCCATGTCAAAGACCGCTATACGATCCTCTGCGGGAATGAAATTCTCAGCGTCCTTCTCATTGGTAACCTTGGCGACATAGCTCCTCAGGCTCTCTGCTGCCGCGGAGTCCTCCGACCAGTATTCCGAGAGCGGCTTCCCGCTGCTCTTTGCACATCCGGTCATCCCCACGCAGCCAAATACGATCGCCATTACCAGCATCACGGACAGTGCCTTGCGTCCTATCACATCCAAAATGTTCTTTCTTGATCTCATTTCAATAAATCCTCCCTCTTTCTGTGCTGTCATCGTATAATAAACTCATTTTATTGTAAAACGTCACGCGTTATTGCCAGACTTTTTACGGTTTTAAGAAGCTCCTCCATATGCGCGGCAGTGTGACGTATGCGTCGTTCGCCAAGCTCACCGTTCTTCAGCTCCGTGCTCTCAAGCAGATATAAAAAGCGTATCTCAGCCACAAGTCTTATCCTGTCGATGGTTTCCTGCATCCGCGCTTCATCATCAAAGGAAAAATACCTGCTGACCACGCCGTCCCATATGGCATCCGCAGCCTCACGGGGAATACCTAAAAATGCCATGGAGTTGCCGGGCTCATCCTCTTCGAACAGTATATACGTCACGTAAAGACCCGCGAACTCAAACACAGGATTCCCGAGCCCTAAGGTATCCATATCTATAAGCATCGCTTCATCGCCCACCTTCATGACGTTTTTCATCTGTATATCGCCGTGTACGACTGTAGTATCATCCGGCATATCCGATAGCAGTTCCTTCAGACTGTCATACTGCGCTTCCGTAAGGTGCTTTCTTATCACCTCAAGGTAGTCTCCGTATCTCTCCTTATATGACGGGAGCTCCCCGGGAGCCATGGTAGTGCTGTGTACGACCTTCAGTAGATCCGTATATCCTGCGATGATATCCTCCAACGGCTCTTCACCCTCTATCACGAGGTCATTAAACGTCCTGGCATTCAGCAGCTCAAACACAGAGCCGTAGTCCTCTCCGACCTGCACTATATCGTAGGAGATAGCGGTGGGGATACCGCTTAAGAAAGCCTTTTTAGCCATCCTTTTCTCATTCTCTATCATGGGTATGCTGTCTTTACCCTTGTAGACCTTTATGATGGTCTCGCTGTCCATACGATATACCGTGCCGAAAAAGCCTCTGCCGATCACCTCCATACCGTCCACATCCACCTTGCGGTATGCCTTTTGGATATCAAGCAGCTCGGTAAAGCCGGTAGTATCAAAGATGTCGTATATGTCCCTTGATACATTGCTTACCTTAATGTGCCCGTCAGTCCTCTTCGCCATCTTCATCAGCACCCTGAGTCCTGCGCTGGATATGTAGGTCAGCTTTTCAGCATCGAATACGAGCTCTGCCGCCTCATGCCCGGCTACAGCATCGTGGATCTCCTGCTCTATGGCAGACGCATTGTTTGAATCTATCCTGTCTTCAAGATGAATTACCAGTTTACCGTCTGATTGTTCTGCTTTCATACCTTCTCCTGTTTTCTTATTCCTCCGGTGACCAGCTCTGCTGGACATCCTCTATGACTACATTCTCATCGACCTTTACCACGATCTGATACTCATCCTCATATACTATCTCCCCGGGATGATTGGTGTATACGACATAATAAGGATGCTCATACCTCTCAAGCAGCCACAGCAGAGGATTGACCATTTTCATCATCATCTCGGAGTTTTCCGTCTTGAAATAACAGATCACCCTCTCCTGCCTTTTGCACTGAGGAGGCCATGGCAGCTCCTCGGCAAACCATGAATCTATTTCCTTAAAGAGACCTACATCCTCTTCCTCCATGACACCGTCCGTCACCATCTGGTTGAGCATGCTGAAGATCCCCTTGCCTGTCCTTGTGTTTGCTGCCAGCTCTTTCCCCTGTATCCTGCAATACTTGAATTTCATACTTTTATATGCGCCCCCTTATGCTCAACACATCACTGCTGTTCACGGTCGAATCGCACACCTGCCGCGTGATTACGCCTCATAGCCTATTGGTCCAAAACATCAGATGTCATCCGGACTGCTGTCATCACTCCCCTGACCGTTCCCATCGTCTCCCTGAGGCTCCTCTCTCCTGCTGTCGAGCATATCATCCAGTCGCATCCTCGCCCCTTCCTCATACAGCTTTGTATCTATGGCTTTAGTCAGCAGCTCGAGGTCTTTCTCCAGAGCTCTCCTTGCGTTCTCTACGGCAGTGACTGACCTTTCATCTCCTGAGCCTGAGCTGATGCAGATCTCTGCCGCCTTTATCGCATCCTCACAGCGTTTCTTAAGCTCCTCCGCCACCGGTCTGTTGATATCGTCCCTGCCCGGCTTCAGACCGAGCTTCTGCAGGCCGCTGTTGTAATGCTCAAAGCACCGGTTAAATGTCTGATATTCCTCAGCTCCCTCCGAGACTGCACCCGCGAGACCGCTCTTTGCCTTCTCTATCCTGTCAAAGCCATCGGTATCGCAGCCATAAGCCTCACGGTATGCCCTGCCGGTACGCTCCGTTATCTCGTCGTCCATGCGTTTTTTCAGATCGCTCCTGACCTGATTACCCTTTTCCTTGAGCCTGCGAGACTTCTCGGCCTGCTCCGCTCCGACCTCGGAGAGATCCACATGCATATTTCTGTATTCCACCTCGGCACCGTCACCCTTTACGGCAGGGCGCACCAGAGTGATGATGTGCTCTCCCCTTGCCGCTATCAGCGCGACATAGTTCCTTACAGACTCGATGTCCTGCGCCGGATCTCCGGTGGTCTTGTAGTAAAACTGCTCCTTCAGATAATTCCTGAGATTCATGCCGTCCACATACAGGCAGTCCAACACGCTGCTTATCCCCATGCTCCCGTAAAAGCCCGTGCCCGCATCATCAAAGCTTCCTGCCCAGTCCATGATCTGCTTAAAGAAGTGCCTGGCAGCTTCCTTTGCTTCCGGGGTAAAGGTGCCCTTTTTCATGACATCCCCGGTAAAGACTCTCATGTCAGGCTGAGCCTTTATTATCCGCTGTCCCTCCTCGGAGTGTGGTCTGGTTCCCTCCTCCTTTTGCTCCTTTTTACCGGTTCTCTTATCAAAGGCGATGTCATTCGGATTTTGGGTATGCACTCTGGTGGCCATAAGCGGTCCCTTGTTTGCGAGCTCCTCTACCCTGCTCATATAGGGCTGCTGCATCCTGTTTGACATGGCATAGGGATTGTCATCGGCTGCATCATCATCCCTCTTCTCAAATATAGCCTTTCCCGTGTTTATGCCCTTTGTCTTATTCAGCTCTTCCTTTTTCTTTTTTATATCGCTTATCTGCAGATTGCCTTCACTCATTACGCACCTCCTGTTGTATTATGTAAACCGCACATTATTCCAAGCCTGTGTACAGTATCTCCGGTACAAAGCCCGGTGTCGCCGATGTATAGCTGCTCCCGATGAATACATTCGGGTCCTTTTCCTTATCAGCCACGGGAGTGTTTATCTTATTTGTAAGATAGGCGATCACTATCCTCTTATCGGGATCTATCATTATCAGTGTGCCTGTCCAGCCCTGATGCCCGAAGGTATCTCCGCCTGCCCTCGTACCGAAATACATCGTGCGCTGCATATCACCCTGTCTCCACCAGCCGAGTCCCCAGTTCTTGTATTCCTCCGACTTTGCAGCCGTAAACTCCTCTATCACTTCAGGTGAAAAGAAGGTGATATCCTTGTATTTGCCGATTAACATAACGTCAGCCAGCCTTGCCACATCGGTTGCGTTTCCGAAGAGTCCGGCATGCCCCGATATGCCTCCCATGCTGTACCATGCCTTCTCATCGTGCACCTCACCCTGCAGGGTATAGGTTCTTATCCCGTTGTAGCTGATCACACCGTCCCTTGTATTGCCGTTCAGCTCTGTCGCGGCGCAGTCATCCTTTGTGAAGCCGTTATCGAGCGGTCTGTAGGTAATGTGCGTCAGTCCCATCGGCTCTAAGAAGGTCTCCTTCAGATATGTATCAAGATCCTCTCCCGTCACCTGCTCTACTATAAGCCCCAGTATCATATAGTCGACATCGGAATACACTGTCCTCGTGCCCGGCTCATACAGCAGAGGTGTCCTGCACAGGGCCTCCTCCGTGGCTTCTGCGGTCTCTTCATCAGCTCCGTTTCCGGCGAAGAGCAGATTATCCTTTTCAGGATCCGGCTTCTGCTTTTCCGTATCCACATGCGGATTGCAATACTGCGGATCAGCCGCGAAGCCGCCCTGATGCATGAGCAGATCCCTTAAGGTGAGCTCGCTCTTCCATATACGCTGTGTATTTATGTCAACCTTGTCCCCGTCTTCGTAATCAATCTCTGTGACATCCTGAAAGAATCTGTCACCGAGATACTCACACACCCGGCTGTCGAGGCTGATATCTCCGTCCGTCACAAGCTTTTGCAGTGCGTAGTTCACGGCAAACATCTTGGTGAGGGATGCCAGATCGTACAGTGTCTCTGTAGTGACCTCCGGACTTTCCGTATCTCTCGTACCGTCCCTGTGATATGAGTTCACTCTGCCCCAGGCATTCTCATATACGAGCTTCCCGTCTCTCATCACCGCAAGCTGTGCGCTGGTAAAGCCGTCCGCTATATCCTGCTCTATGATATCCTCTATTTCGTCAAAGCACCCGTCCTTAAATCCGGCAGCCGACGGAAGCACTCTTTCAGGCTCGCTCTGCTGTATGAAGAGGGACACCGTATCAGACGATATGATCCTGTCGTCAGATATGCTGCCATCTGATGTGCCTTCATCAAATGTGGTATTATCTGCATCAGATCCCTCCGAATCTTTGTTTACATAACTCTCAGACTGTTCCGCCCTGAAAATATCCTTCGCTTCACATCCTGATAATACCATCTCAGCAGCAGTAACCATAATGAGCAAAGCCGCTGCTTTTTTATTTATACGATAAACCTTCATTCCGTGTCAGAAGCGTACAGGGCTCTCTCCTTCCTGTAGATCTCCCTGCCCTTTTTCATTGCTTTATATGCGTCAGCCATAGATACTGTATCCAGATACAGGCTTCTCTTCCTGATAAGAAACTGCCATGCAAGCGGATACCACAGCCCTTTGTCCATGGCCTCATAGCCGGCTCCCCTGTCATAAAAGAATTTCGTGTCATAGCCCCGAAACCAGCTCGACTCATTAGGGAGTGTCTCAGCTATCTTCACAGGCACATATATACATTTGATACCGCGCCTTTTGGCTTCAAAGAGAAATATATTCTCCTCGCCCATCGAATACCTCGCTCCGGCACCGAAGTCCTCATCAAAGCGAAGCCCCTTAAGCTTTGATCTCCTCACCGCCATCTCCGGAGAGAATATGCGCATCATATCCTTTTTGGACATCACTCCCTCTGATCTCCTCACCGGCTCATGCCTCTCCGGTCTCTCGATGAAAAAGCAGATGATCCCGGCATCAGGGTACCTCTCAAATGCCGCCAATATCTGCTCCGGCGCACTGTCCTCATACCTCACGTCATTGTCACAGAGGATACAGATATCATCTGAAGCCGCTGCCATGGCACGGTTTCTGGACTTTGACAGCCCTCTTTCGGCACTGCCGATGATCCTTACATTTATCTCTGTCCCGTGTCCGGATGTCCCCCCTCCGGTGCCATCTGATGTCAGGCTGCCCTGATCTGCCGCAGACATATCTGCACACCGTGGGCTCTTAAGGGTCAGCTCCGTCTCACTCTCCTCCTCGCCGTACTGATTTACTATCACCGTATCCGTGCGTATATTCAGCTTTTCGATGTAGCATATGGGGTCACCCTGCTCCATCACCGACAGCAGAGTCTGCATACTATATCCTTCTCCTTACCGCGTTAAAGGCAAAGCATATGAAGCAGAAAGCACTGTAGGGCACTGACAGCCCCTCATTCATATACAGATTCCATATCCGCTGTATACCCACAAGCTTATTTGATGACAGCGTCTTCCCGCTCCTCCGGTACAGGGTCAGAGGCTCGTCAAGTCCTGTCGCCGTGCCGGTCTTCTTCAGTATCTTCCACCAGTTTGCGGTGTCCTCGGAGGCTATATACGGGAAATATATGTCCTGCTTTTCAAGCTTAGCCATATCCAGCACTACCGTACTCGTAAATATCGTGGTATTCCTCAGAGCATGCCGGTAATCCATGCCTGACGGCACCCTTGCGATCCTTCCCATGCCTACGCAATGCTCGTCCGCAAACTCATATCCGGTAAATGAAAATGCCGCTCCCGTCCTCTCCATGAGCTGTATCTGCTTCATCAGCTTGTCGGGCAGCCACTTGTCATCAGCATCAATGAATGCGATATACCGGCCGGCTGCCTCATCTATCCCGGTATTTCTTGCCCCTGCCGCACCCTTGCGGTATCTGTTTGTAATAAGTCTGACCGCGATTTGTTTATGATTTACATAATCTCCAGAAGTGCCTGTATCCGTACGTCTTCCGGAATTGTCATATGCTGCTGCATTTGCAGGCTTCGCTCCGTTTCGCCCGGTCTCGTTTACTTGATTTACATAACTTATGATGGTGTCAAGCGTACCGTCCGTGGAGCCGTCATCGACGATTATAATCTCCATGTCGCGTCTGTCGCCGTAGCCTCGCTGTGCTATCACGGAGTCAAGAGTCTCACAGATATAGCTCCTGCTGTTATACACAGGTACTATGACCGATACCGTGATGTCCGGTTCTCCTCTTTGCTGCACACCCTCCGATACCATAATGCCCGGCTCGGTTCTTTGCTGCACGCCCTCCGGACCGCTCC
>JAGBNR010000014.1 GCA_017634315.1 Lachnospiraceae bacterium | reverse complement strand
GGTATGCTCAGATACGGTACCTGATACTTTCCGTTTTCTATCATGACAGCATCAGCTACCGTATTTCCCTTGGCAAGAGAGACTGCTGACTCGGCGGCCTTTTTTGCAAGCTGCTCTATGCTTTTATATACGGTCATCGTCTGTGTACCCTCGACCACGCGCTGGCAGGCATCGAGATCGGCATCCTGTCCGACTATGGGTATCCTTCCGGCGCGGCGTTTTTCCGCGTAGTATCTGACTGCCTGTCCGGCAAGAGAATCGTTTCCGCACATCACTGCGTCTGCCTTGTCGGCTTTGCCGGAGTTTTCGGTAAGGTAGTTAAATGCCTCCTCTCCCTTCCATTCTGTCGCGTAGTAGGTATCGAATACATTGATATTGTGTCCTTTTATCTCTTTATCAAAGCCCTTGTTTACAAGAGATACGTTATTATCCTTCGACGGCCCGTTTATCTTCATGACCCATCCGCCGGCAGGGAGCCTGTCTATTATCGCATCCGCCATATATTTGCCGACCATCTCGTTATCAAAGGATATGTACAGATCAAGCGGTACATCCGTCACCAGCCGGTCATAGGCTACCACCTTTATGCCGGCATTTCTTGCCTCCTGCACCTCCTTCTTAAGAGCCGAGCTGTCCACGGCGACAAGGACGATTACATCCATATCCTTATCTATAAGATATCTGATCTGATCCTTTTGCTTCTCTACATCTCCGTTTGCGTTCTGCACGTTTACGGTAGCACCGAGATCTCTCGCCCTTGATACGAAAATATCCCTGTCACGCTCCCATCGCTCTATCAGAAAGCTGTCGAAGGCTATGCCTATCTGTATCTCACTGCCGGCTTCTTCATCGCTGTGGGTCTCGTCTTTATCCTCCGTCCCCTGTCCGCAGCCGCCAAGGAGCAATACCATCATCATAGTCATCAGCAGTATCTTCATACCGTTTAATGTATTTTTCATCTTATTCACCTGCATTACATGTACGTATCAGCACGGTATTCCGTAGGGGTCATACCCGTAGCCTTCTTGAATATCCTTGAGAAATAATTGGGGTCGGCATATCCGACCTGCACGCATATGTCCTTGACGGAAGCATCCGGATCCTTCATCAGCTCTTTTGCCTTATTCACTCTCAGTCCGGTCAGATACTCCAGAAAGGTCTCTCCCGTTTCTTCTTTAAAGAGTCTTGTAAAATAATACGGGCTGACATCGACCTTGCCCGACACCTCATCCAGAGATATATCTCTTGAATAGTTTGACTCTATGTATGCCTTTGCCTCCTCGACAAGACTGTCCAGCTTTTCTTCCTTTTTAACGGTGACATTGCGGGCAGCCTCGCTTATCTTGCCGGTAAACCAGCTCTCCAGCTCATCAAAGTCCCCGCATGCGGTAACTGTGGGCAGATAATCCGACCGATGCAGGAAACGATAAGTCATACCTCCGGATTCGTAGGACAGATGCTCCGCCCTAAGGACAAACTCCAGGCACTTGAGTCTGGCATCTATCAGTGCATCGGGATGTGCATCCTTCATCCAGCTGAAAAAACGCGCGGCATACTCTCTGGTCATGCCGACATCTCCGGCACCTACAGCGGAAAAAAGCTTCTTTTCAAGATCTGCCGGATAGTCCGGCTCATATACGCATCCTACGGGCAGATCGCTGGCATGTGCCACTCCTGTTTTTGAAAAATGAAGTGCCTCAAGAGCAGCCCTGTATGAGTCTGATGCTGCCTCCACAGGCTCTACGCTTCCTATCCCGATACGGGCACTGATACCTGTCTTGTCCAGCAGCTCCTCCAAAAGCTCCTCGCTGCTTTCTATCATCCTCACCCTGTCTCCGTATTCGGTACGGTTGCCCTTTACGGGAAAGAAGCAGATGATCTTATTGGACAGCAGCGGTCCCGTGACACAGCCGAGTCTTCCCTTTATGATATCTCTGATCCTGGTATATTCGGACTGGACCCTTATCCCGCTACCTACGGGATTTTCGTTGTCGGAATCGCTGTCGATCACCGACAGGACCATCATAAAGCCGTAATCCTCCTTTATGCCGAGCAGATTCTTATAATTGTCCGTTACGGAACGACTCTCCTGAAACAGTATCGAGTAGATGAATCCGCTCTCTATCACGGGTGTGACGGTCTCTATCTTCTCACGGATCATAAGCTCCTGTCTGCGGTGCTCCTTTGCGGAGTCGATCTGCTTCATCGCCCTGCCCAGTACATCTATTATCATATCCTTGCTGAACGGCTTGTTGAGATAGTCGAGCACACCGAGGTTTATCGCTTCCTTGGCATAATCAAACTTGTCATAAGCACTCAATATGATGAATACCGTGGATGAATTGGTCTCACGGATCTCCTTCATTGCCTCTATGCCGTTTATCCCGGGCATCTGTATATCCATAAAGGCTATATCGGGTCTGAAGGTCTCCGCCAGCTCGATCACGGCTCTTCCGCTCTTTGCGGTCTCTATCTCACACTGTCCCGCGAACTCTTTGTCTATTATGAATTTGATGGAATCCGTGACGATACCCTCGTCATCGGCCAGCATTATCCTGTACATCCTGTTCTCCCGATACTGTCTCGTATATTTCCTGAATAGCTGCACTGTCTCCTTCGTCCTGCGGCAAAGGGATAAGGATATCGACTATCGTG
This sequence comes from Lachnospiraceae bacterium, assembly GCA_017634315.1. Classification (GTDB taxonomy): domain Bacteria; phylum Bacillota; class Clostridia; order Lachnospirales; family Lachnospiraceae; genus NK4A144. The sequence continues at coordinate 25,904 of JAGBNR010000014.1, read as the reverse complement.
CCCTTATCAGCTCCCTCACTGAATATATGCAGGACCTCTTCTCTGTCGTAAAAAAGTCTGAGTCTTGACATCACATTGGCTATACCCACTCCGTTTGAATCCTTCATTACCGGATTCTCGCCGGCTCTGCCATCCATTACCTCCTTTATCCGCTCCTCGGTCATCCCGATCCCGTTGTCCTGTATCCTTACCCGTATCAGGCCGGAAAGTCTCTCGACCTTAAGGATTATATGCTTTTCCCTTTCTATATTCCTTATGCCGTAGTTTACCGCGTTTTCGACAATGGGCTGCAGGATCATGCCGGGTACCGGCACGGAAAGGCACCCGTCCTCAAGCTCCTTTGAAAAGTGAATCTCTCCCGAAAAGCGGACGTTCAATATGTGGATATAATTATCCACTAAAGCTATCTCCTGTTCAAGCGTGGTCTCCTTATCCTCACCCTTTATCCTGTAGCGGAAAAAGGCTGCCACGTTCTGCAGATAGCCTGAGGTCTTATCCGCGTCCTCCAGCATTGCCAGCTGTGCGCCGGCGTTTAGTGTATTGAACAGGAAGTGTGGGTTGATCTGTGCCTGCAGATACTTGAGCTCAGCGTCTTTTAAATGTGTCTCCATCATGATCTCCCTCTGTCTGACAGGGTCCATGATGTTCTTTGTCATTACGGATGTGAGCAGTATGTTTGTGACCGCTATGACTACTATGACTGCCATCGTCATAAAGGCAAGGGATCTCAGGGATGCTCTGAGTGAAGCGTACTTTTCGGAGTTTCTCTTGAACTGTTCATTATTCAAGCTGTATATATAAGCATTGATATACCCGTATATCTTCTCCGAACGCTCAAATCCGGCATTGTATTTCTCTACGACTCTTCCGCGCTTTGCCTGGATCGTCTCCTCGGCGACCTCAAGATAGGTCTCGGACAGCCCCTCTATGTCCTGAAGGATGGCCATATTATCCTTCCCCTGTCCCTGTACGGCAAGCTCCGAGAGATAATCCCTGTACTGCTGGGTGGCATCAAAGTACTGTTCCATAGAATCCGTCGACTTGGTATCCAGGTATTCCGCCATGCTTCCCTGCACTCCCGCCAGCGCATCAGAGAGCTCTCCTATAGTCACGTTTGTGGCATATACATTGTTTATGACCTCTATGGCGCGGCTGATATAGAAAAAAAGCACGATGTTTACCGTAAGTATTATCATCGATGTCACCACCGTAAGTGCTATCATCCTCGTCTGAACCTTGGACTTTTCTCTGTGAGTATCAGTAGTCGGCTTCACCTTCCTGCCCCCTCTCCTTCTCACTGAGATACTCATCCAGATTATCGGCCGTCACCACTCTGATATCCGCCGGCAGATATTCGTTCACGTATCCGGTCTCCTCAAACTCCTTAAGTGCTTCTATGCAATAGACACCCATCTGATCGGTATTCATTGTCACTGTGGCATATATGATGTTTTTTTGTATGGAGGACAGAATGGTACTGTTTTCATAGAATCCGTAGACTACGGTCTGCCCGACTTTATTGTAGTCGACCAGTGCCTGACATACGCAGGTGGTAAAGATCTCGTTCAGACAGATCATGATCTCCGGCAGCTCGCCATCCCTCATTATAAGAGCACTTATCCTCTCCTCCGCGCCAAAGGTCGAGGTGTTTGGTATCGCCATTGTCTCAAGCTTAAAGCTGGCAGATGCCCCCGCTCTTTCTATAGTCTCCTTCAGCCCCTGAAAAATAATGTTCTGACTGGAATCCTCCGCATCCGGTCTCATGAGCACAAGCACCCGCTTCTGTTCATCCGAAGCACTTTTCAGCAATTCCTTACCGTAGTTTACTCCCAGATCATAATATCCGAAGCCCACATAGGATTTTCTTGCAGAGGATGTGTTGTCACCCCCTACCGTCACGACAGGGATACCCTCAGCATCAGCGCGGTCTATGAGCTCTCTCATCGCATCGCTTTCTCCCGCATCGACTATTATCCCGTCGACCTTTGCATCTATTGAAAGCTCCATAAGCTCATATTTATCCCGGGAATAAGCCAGGTTGCTGCCGATATTCTCAAGATAATCGCCTCTGTCCTCGGCCTCTCTTCGGGCTCCCTCAAATACAGATCCGTAAAAGCCGTCCTGTACGTTCTCGCAGACAAATGCATAATGATTTCCCGTAATACCGTCCCTGCTGTCATTATCAAAGGCACGGAACATTTTATTACCGAAGCTTATTACGCCTCCCACCGTGACCGCAGTGACCACAGCCATAAATACGATGAGGATTATCGCAAGCCTTTTATTGCCCAGATCCTTCATAGCTCCCTTTTATCTCTCCGTCTCATAAAGCAGCCATGAAAGCACCACCATGGCTGCTGTCTCTGTACGCAGTATCCTGTGTCCCAGCGTGATCTGCGTGATGCCGGCCTGCTCCGCCTGCGATATCTCTTCCTCGGTAAAGCCTCCCTCCGGCCCTATAAATACAGAAACACTCTGTCCCCTGCGAAGACTGCTTACGATATCTCTTGTCCTGCCAAAGTCTTCGGCCAGCTCATACGGGATCAGCCTGATATCCGTATTGCCTGCATACAATATGGCTTCCTTAAAGCTCATGACATCCTTCACCGCGGGTATGACGCGTCTCTTACTCTGCTTCGCGGCAGCCTCAGCTATGGTATTCCAGCGTTCTGCTTTGGTCTTTGCCTTTTTTTCATCAAGCCTGACCACACACCTGTCGGTCGCTACCGGTACGATCTCCGCGACTCCGAGCTCCACAGCCTTTTGTATCACATATTCCATCTTATCGCCCTTTGCGAGTGCCTGAAAAAGCAACACCCTCACGGGCAGCTCGGTGTCGGCCTCCTTTATGAAGTCCAGCCTGCAATGTACCTCTGTCTCAGTATAGTCCGCTATGTGGCACCGGTATTCATTGTCACTCACTCCGTCCGAGACCGATATGACCTCGCCCGGCTTCATCCTGAGTACATTCTTTATGTGATTGTAATCTTCCCTTATGTAGATATCGCGTCCTGCTATATCAGAAGGTGAAACAAAAAAGTGATGCATTATCTCCTCACAAATCTCCTGAGCCGGGGAACGGTCTCTTTTATCTTCGCCGCCGCATACCTTACCTCATCCTCTGTAGTATGTACGGAAAGCGAGATGCGCACTGTTGATTCGAGCTGCCACTTCTCCACGCCTATGGCTTTCAGTGTGGCAGACAGCGCGGGCTTATTTGATGAGCATGCCGAACCGGCAGATACATACACTCCGCTCTCTTCAAGCGCATGCAGCAGTACCTCGGCTCTTACGTCCCCTACAGAAAGTGATATGATATAAGGTACATCGCCCCCGTTTATCACGATACCCTCCAGACCGTCCAGCTCTCCCGTAAATATATCATGAAGCTCATGCAGCCTCTCGTATGAAGCATCCGCTTCCTCGCTGATCAGCCTTGCCGCAAGGGCAAATCCTGCGACACCCGGTACATTTTCGGTGCCCGAACGCATACCCTTCTGGTGCCCTCCTCCGTATATGATCGGATTTACCTTCGCTCTTTCGGATTTATAAAAAAGACCTGCTCCCTTGGGTCCGTGTATCTTATGAGAGGATACCGACAGCATATCGACATGACACTCTCTGGGTATGAGCCTCAGCTTGCCGAAGCCCTGTACATCATCCACATGAAACAGGCACCCGGGCTGCCTGCTGTGTATGAGCTCACCTATCTCCTTTACCGGCTCCACAGCACCGATCTCATTGTTCACATGCATGACGGAAACCAGTATCGTCTTATCAGTCAGCAGAGACTCAAGCTGTGCCGGATCTATGTGACCCTTACTGTCCACATCAAGATAGTCTACTCTGGCTCCGATCGTCTCAAGAAATGCCGCTGTCTGCGCTACGGCCGGATGCTCTATCTTCGTGGTAATGATATGGTCACCCCTGCGTTTATTCGCCATAAACGCGCCTGTAAGCGCAAGATTGTCCGATTCGGTCCCCCCGGAGGTAAAAAAGATCTCACTTTCTTTGCATTTGAGCAGATCTGCGAATATCCTTTTTGCCTCACGGATATATTTCTCCGCCTCAAAGCCCTTGCGGTGAAGACTCGACGGATTGCCGTAATCCTCCTGCATGATCCTGTTAATAAGCGCCGCCACCTCTTCATCTACCCTGGTCGTCGCTGAATTGTCCAGATAGCATTCCATCATTTGATCATTATATCTCCGTTTCCGTTCCTTACGATCCGTCCTGTCACTATATCGCCTGCAGACCCTCTTCCTGCCTCGGCATAGGCCTTGATATACTCTCTCGTATACCCTGAGATATATTCTCTGCCGTTTATCCTTTCGAGATCTTCCAGCAGCAGCTCCTTTGTCTTTCCGCCTTCTATATGCCTGTCTTCAAATGCCCTTTTGTTTTTCCTGTTCAACTCCGATAATATCTGCGAACGCTCATGCTTTACGGCCTCTGTATGCTGTCCCGGCATCCTGTCCGCCACGGTGCCCTTTCTCCTGGAATACTTAAATATATGCGTTTCGTAAAAGCCGACTTTGTCCACAAAATCTAACGTTTCGTTAAATTCCTCCTCGGTCTCGCCCGGAAATCCTGCTATGATATCCGTGGTCACTGCCGGATCATCAAAATATTTCCTTAACAGCCCTACTCCTGCAAAATACTCCTCTGTCGTGTAATGGCGGTTCATCCGCTTCAATACGGTATCGGACCCGGACTGAAGACTCAGATGGAAGTGCGGACATAGCTGGGGGATGTGTGACAGCCCACTGACGAATCCCTCCGTTATGATCCTCGGCTCCAGTGAGCTGAGTCTTATACGCTTTACCCCTTCTGCGTCCGATATTGCCTTAATAAGTCCTGTCAGGGTCTCACCGTCTTCGGGTCTGTCCCTGCCATAAGATGACACATGTATACCCGTCAGCACAAACTCCGAATATCCCTCTGCCGTCAGCCTGCCGACCTCATCGACCACATCCGCTATCCTTCTGGAGTTTATCCTTCCTCTGGCATACGGTATGATACAGTATGAACAAAACGCATCGCATCCGTCCTGTACCTTTAAGAAGCTCCTCGTGTGAAGCGCGGGCAACGCTCCGTCACAGCCGCTCTGCGGTATACCTTGCGTAACCGGAGTATCCTGCTCCGCGCAGTAACGGTCAAGTATCGCAGCTATTTCCCTTTTCTCTTCATTCAGCACGCACAGATCCACACCTTCAGCCTTCACCTGCGGCTCTCCGTGGGTATTTACATAGCATCCCGCCGCGACGATCACAGCTTTGGGGTTGAAGGTCTTCGCCCTGTGTATCATCTGCCTGGACTTTCTGTCAGCTATATTGGTAACCGAGCAGGTATTAATGATATATATATCCGCTTTTTGATCAAATGGCACAACCAGGTATCCGTTTTCGCTGAGATCCTTGACCATTTTTTCCATTTCATAAGAATTGACCTTACATCCCAGATTGTGAAATGCAACCGTTTTAACCATATTTTACAAGTTTTTTCGTTATCTTTTATTATTGACTTTTATTTTAGGCGACTTTATTATAATACACGTGCAGCTGAAACGGCACAAGTAAGCGGTTTTAGAAAAAATTTAGGAGGTTTTTCATATGAAAACAGTACAGATTTCACTGAATTCAATCGACAAGGTAAAGTCATTCGTCAATGACATCACAAAGTTCGATTATGATTTCGATCTTGTATCAGGCAGATATGTCATAGATGCCAAGTCGATCATGGGTATATTCAGTCTGGATCTTTCAAAGCCCATAGATCTGAATATACACGCAGAGGACAATATCGATGATGTGATGAAGGTACTCGAGCCCTATACAGTCTGAGTTCATACAGGGTATTTTATCAAATGTATCAGTGGGACAAATGTCATTTTCGGGCATTTGTCCTTTTTTAACTATTCGTCAAGTCCGGGGATAGGTCTGTGTGATGCTATATATCTGCCATCCACCTCGTAAAAGTGCAGATCGAGACCCTGATACAGCGGCAGTTTTTCCTCACCTATGATAAATATGCTGTCGTCATCATATATACCGTCTGACATTTCCTGTCTCAGAGCCTCCAGATAACCGTCCATCCTGTCATCTATGGGTCTCGCATAGTAGAAATTACTGGTGGTCATGCCGTGGAGATACGCATAATAGTTTAAGTCCTGATATTTATCAAGACCAGCGTCACCGATATCCGCAACTATATGGTCATACTGCCCCATAGCCTCGTCTAAAGCCGGATGACCGTCAAAATAACTCTCATATGTCCGGTCTGATGCATTGTATATTTCGTGTCTGTCCTTCAAAAACGGCATCATATCCGCGATCTGAAGCAGGAGGGCGAATATCACTATCAATGCCAGTGATCGACCCTTTATGTTTCTTATCACAAACGATATCACTGCAGTCATCAGAAAAAAACATACCGGCCATATGAACCGGCCGTTGCTCCTGAATATACCCGCCGCGTACCTGTATACTCTGCCCAAATTAAGCTCAACGAGGACTCTGTCATTCAGTGATATCTCCGGTAATATACTGAACAGTATGAAAATACACGCCGTAATAAGAAAAAGAGCCCTTCTCGGATCGACATGCGGCAGTCTGCGACGTACCAGTGCGATGCATGCGCAGCATACCGCAAGAAACAGAATGCCTGCGCCAAGATAACCGAAGCCTTCATACTGTCGCATGGCAACAGAAAATCCCGGAAGAACGGCCATTCCCATTGAGTTGTAAAATGTATTAAGGTTTGCTTCGAATGTCCCGATCCCAAGACTGGCATCCGTATCTCCGATAAATGCGCCAAACAGCCACAGACAGATAATACCTGTCAGACAGTATACGATAAGATAGACTGTCGTCCGTCTTAAATCCCGCGATCTCATCAGATAATCAATAAGACTCATTATGATGATACCCGTACACATCGCCCACAGATACGGATGGATAAGAACAGCTGCTGCAGACAGCGCGATATAGGCTGACAGGCTACGTCTGATATCCGCTTCAGGCTCCAGCCTTAACCACATATACGCCGCAATGAGAATGAGCCATTGCGAGGTAAGTGAAGTATGGTAGAACATCCTGTACAAAACAGTCCAGCTTAAGGCATAAAAGAGAGAGGACACTACAGAAGCACATGCCCGTCCTGTCAGTTCATAAATGAGAAGTCCGCCTGTACCGCCCATAAGCGACATAGACAGCATGCCGTATATTCCCAGATACTGAAAGGTCTTTGGAAGGACAGGATCAAGAAGCTTTCCTACAAAAGCCAGTAACGGGATCGCATCAGTATATATCACAGACATATCAAAGGGATATGACGCATTTGTGATACGACCCAGGGGAAAGCTCCACGGACTGCTCCGATAAAAGCAGAATCCCAGATAATGCTGTGCCAGATCCCGGTCGACAGCTCCCATTATCCATCCGTCATACACGGGATTCAGCACATACGGACCGTAGACCAGTATAAATGCAATCGCTCCGAGGAGTGCCGAAAGAACAAATACCTGTCCTCTCTTATTCTTTTCCGACGATGATAAGCTCATCTGTGGCGTATGCCTCCTCAAGCAGTCCGTCTATAACACTGTCGAGAGCGTGCTCGGATCTCTCTATGATTTCGCGTTTGGGTTTTGTCACAGGGTGCTTTGCCACAAATATGGTACAGCAGTCCTCATACGGTAATATGGATGTATCATACGTTCCGATCTTCTCTGACAGATCTACTATCTCCTGCTTGTCCATCCCTATGAGCGGCCGGTATACCGGCATCGACTCGACAGCCGCATCAGTCACATACAGCGACTGTAATGTCTGGGATGCCACCTGTCCTATCGACTCTCCGGTGATCAGTCCGAGGCATTCATTTTGTGATGCGATATGCTCCGCGATACGCATCATATATCTTCTCATTATTATGGTCAGCTCATCGTGAGGACATTTCTCATATATCGCCAGCTGTATATCCGTGAAATTGATAATATGAAGATATATAGGTCCGGTATACCTTGAAACCAGCCTTGCAAGATCTATGACCTTCTGCTTCGCCCTGTCGGAAGTATAGGGCGGAGCATGAAAATACACCGCATCTATTATCACCCCGCGTTTTGCGGTCATATAGCCGGCTACGGGAGAGTCTATCCCTCCTGAGAGCAGCAGCATACATTTGCCGTTTGTGCCCAGCGGCATGCCGCCTGATCCCGGTATTTCCTTAGAATATATATGCACGATATCCCTTATTTCCACGCGGATATCCACCTCAGGATGATGCACGTCCACATGAGTCCCGGGGAAGGCTTCAAGCACTGCCTCTCCGAGTGACGCGTCCACCTGCATCGAAGTCATCGGATAGGATTTATGCGCACGTCGCGTATTTATCTTAAAAGAAAAGTGCTTATCCTCATATACCTCGTCCACATACTTCACTATCTCCCGCCGGAGGTTATCAATGGAGGTATCCTCAACATGAACCACAGGACAAAAAGCGATGATCCCGAATACATGACTCAGGGCATCCGTCACTGAATCATAGTCGTAATCCTCGCTTTTTACTTCCACAAACACCCTGCCGCCCTTATCCTTGGTGACGGCATACTCACCGTCCACCCTGCGCAGAGCATATTTGATCTGCTTCATAAGGGCATCCTCAAATATATACCGGTTCTTGCCCTTTACGCCGATCTCACCGTACTTTATAAGAAAAGCTTTGAACATAAGTCTTTTTATTTAAACATTCCTTTTTTCTTTTTACCCCTGGCATTTTCCTTGGCGGCATCATTCTCATGCCGTGCCACATAGTTAAGCGAATCTCCCGTTGCCGCATCAAACAGTCTAAGCAGATCCTTCGCCTGATTGTTCAGACCGGTCGGTACCTGCACGATCAGGGTGACATACTGATCACCTCTGGTATTTGCGTTTCTGAGGGACGGCACACCCTTTCCTTTAAGACGTACTCTTGTATCGGTCTGGGTGCCTGCCTTTACATTATATACCACTTTACCGTCTACGGTATCTATCATCACGTCTCCCCCGAGAGCTGCCTGTGCATATGATATGGGTGCCGTTGAATAAATATCCATATCCCTGCGCTGGAATATAGGATGTCTCGCAACATCCACCTCTACAAGCAGATCTCCTCTGGGTCCTCCGTTCGTGCCGGGCTCACCCTTATCTCTTATACGCACCGCCTGTCCGTTATCTATACCGGCAGGTATAGTCACCTTTATCTTTTTCTTCGAAGCGATATAGCCTGTACCATAGCAGTCCGGGCACTTCTCCTTGATCACCTGACCCGTCCCCTGACAGTCAGGACAGGTCTGCACATTCTGGACAGTTCCGAAGAGAGACTGCTGGGTAAAAACTATCTGTCCCTTGCCTCCGCACTTTGAACAGGTGGTCTTGCTTGTCCCGGGCTTACAGCCTGTACCTTTACACTTAGGGCATTCATCCTTAAGAGTAAGATCTATATCCTTTTCACAGCCGAATACCGCCTCTTCAAAGGTAATACGGACAGCCGTGCGGAGATTGGCACCCTTTCTGGGACCGGTACGGCTTGCTCTGCTCCTGCCTCCGCCGAAAATATCGCCGAAGATATCACCGAACATATCGCTGAAGTCCATAGAGCTGAAGTCTCCGAAGCCGCCGAAGCCGCCGCTGCCTCCACCGGGGCCGTCAAATGCGGCATGGCCGAACTGATCATACTGGCGACGCTTGTCCGGATCCGAAAGCACGGCATAAGCCTCTGATGCCTCCTTAAACTTAGCCTCTGCAGCCTTGTCTCCGGGATTGGCATCGGGATGATACTTCTTCGCCAGCTTCCTGTATGCTTTTTTCAGGGTATCTTCATCGGCTCCCTTGTCGACTCCGAGTACCTCGTAATAATCTCTTTTCTGCTCTGCCATGTTAGGTCTCTCCAATTAACATTGTATATTAATACGACAAGACATACTGCGCAGCCTTGCGCAGTATGTCTGATATCACCTGATACTGTGATCCTTAAACCTCACGATAGTCAGCATCCACTACATCGGGACCTGCGTCGTCCGATGCCGATGCGCCACTGTCTGCAGCTCCGCCGCCCATGTTGCCCATGTCGGGAGCAGGACCGCCCTGTGCCCCTGCCTGAGCCTGCTGCATGTTCTCATACATAGCCGAGAATACCTTCTGCGCGGATGTCTCAAGCTTGCTCTTTGCTGCCTTTATCTCATCCACATCACTGTCGGAAAGCTCCTGAGCGTCAGTATGCTTTGCCAGTATATCCTTAAGAGCCTTAAGATCCGCCTCTACCTCGCTCTTGGCTGAAGCATCCAGCTTGTCACCTACCTCGTTAATGGCATTTTCTGTCTGGAACGCGAATGAGTCCGCATCATTCTTGGTATCGATAGCTTCCTTACGCTTCTTATCCTGTGCCTCATACTGCTCGGCATCCTTTACAGCCCTGTCGATCTCGTCATCAGACATGCTCGATCCGCCTGTGATCGTGATGTGCTGCTCCTTGCCCGTACCGAGGTCTTTTGCCGAAACATTGACGATACCGTTGGCATCAATGTCGAATGTAACCTCTATCTGGGGCATGCCTCTCCTTGCCGGAGGTATACCGTCCAGTCTGAACTGTCCGAGACTCTTATTGTCCTTTGCAAACTGTCTCTCACCCTGGAGTACATTGATATCCACCGCTGTCTGGTTGTCGGCGGCAGTAGAGAACACCTGACTCTTCTTTGTAGGGATAGTCGTATTTCTCTCTATAAGTCTGGTAGCTATACCACCCATTGTCTCTATGGACAGTGAGAGCGGTGTGACATCGAGAAGTAGTACATCGCCCGCACCTGCATCTCCGGCAAGCTTACCACCCTGTATGGAAGCACCTATAGCCACGCATTCATCAGGATTGAGCGTCTTGGAGGGCTCCTGTCCGGTGAGCTGCTTTACCTTGTCCTGTACGCAGGGTATACGTGTGGAACCGCCTACAAGCAGTACCTTGCCGAGATCAGAGTTGTTCAGTCCGGCATCCTTCATGGCGTTCTGTACGGGAACAGCCGTCCTCTCCACTATATCATGTATAAGCTCCTCGAACTTCGCCCTGGTAAGGTTCATGTCAAAGTGCTTGGGTCCGTCAGCCGTAGCGGTGATGAAGGGCAGATTGATATTTGTCGTTGTGGCACTTGAAAGCTCTTTCTTCGCTTTCTCGGCTGCCTCCTTTATACGCTGCATCGCCATCTTGTCACCTGACAGATCGATGCCCTCTTTATTCTTGAAGTCGTCAACCATGTACTGTGACACCACGTTATCAATATCATCTCCGCCGAGGTGGGTATCACCGTTTGTCGAAAGCACCTCGATGACTCCGTCTCCTATCTCGATGATGGATACATCAAATGTACCGCCTCCGAGATCATATACAAGTATCTTCTGCTCTTTTTCATTGTCGAGACCGTAGGCGAGTGCCGCTGCCGTAGGCTCGTTTATTATACGCTTTACATCAAGACCCGCTATCTTGCCGGCATCCTTGGTCGCCTGTCTCTGTGCGTCATTGAAATATGCGGGAACCGTGATGACTGCCTCGGTGACTGTCTCGCCCAGATAGCTCTCTGCGTCAGCCTTAAGCTTTGAAAGTATCATAGCGGATATCTGCTGCGGCGAATACTTCTTATCATCGATAGTGCGTCCGCGGTCAGTACCCATATCTCTTTTTATTGAGGATATGGTCCTGTCGGCATTGGTTACCGCCTGCCTCTTTGCAGGCTCACCTACAAGCCTCTCTCCGTTATTGGTGAAAGCCACTACCGAGGGAGTGGTACGCATTCCTTCCACGTTGTTTATGACAGTGGGCTTGCCGCCCTCCATGACTGCCACACATGAATTTGTTGTTCCCAGATCGATACCTATTATCTTACTCATAGTTTTTTCCTCCTCAAATATAATTTATCGTTTACGAATCGCTTCGTTACACTACTGCGCTACAGACACCATACTGTGTCTTACTACCGAGTCGTTGAGCATATATCCCTTTTGCAGCTCCTTACATACTTTACCCGACTCATACTCCTCCGTCTCCTCCTGCATCACTGCATTGTGGATATTCGGATCAAAGTCTGCCCCGAGAGCCTCTATCGGCTTTACTCCGAGCTTTTCCAGCTCGTCCATCAGCTGTTTGTATACCTTTTCCATTCCTTCCATAAACGGATCAGCTTTTTTGTTTTCATCCGCACCGGCCATCCCGAGAGCTCTTTCAAAGTTGTCTACCACCGGAAGTATAGCCTCTATTACAGCTTTTTCACCCGAAGCAAACATTTCATGCTTTTCCTTTTCGGACCTCTTACGGAAGTTGTCAAACTCTGCCATCTGACGGACTACCTTGTCATTCAGCTCGGCGATCTTTTCATCCTTAGGGTCTTTCTTTTCATCCTGCTCGCCGTCTTCTCCGACCGGCTCCGGCCCGGTCTCCTCCTCGACCTCTGCCGGATCTTCTTCGGCTACCTCGCCGGACTGTTCCTTTTGTTCTTTCTGTTCTTTTTGTTTTTCCGCTTCTTCCAGAGTCTCCTCTACAGCCTCCTCAAAGCTTTTCTTCTTCTTTGCCAACTCTGTATCCTCCGCTATTTCTATTTCGTATCTTTATCTGAACAGCTGCTCTATTTCTTCTTATATATCTCATCCAGCTGTTTCATCAGGGACTTCATAGTCCCCATTGCTTTTTCGTAATTCATCCTCTTGGGTCCCACTATGCCTATAGTGCCTCTCATACCGTCACCCAGGTCATAGGTGGCTGTCACCACCGAGCAGTCGTGCATGGCCGGAGACGACATTTCCTTCCCGATGTATACCTGCATCTCATTCCTGCCCGCATCATTCTCCGAAAGCGAAGCTGATACTATCTTTTCCAGCTCTTCTTTATTCTCAAAAGTATTTATGATGTCAGTTGCTTTACCCGAGTCGGTAAGCTCCGGATACTTGAATATGTTTGTCGCACCTGATGTATATATCTCAAGATCCTCATCGGCTCTTATCGCATCCGCTACCGCATCGATCACCGAGCTGATCAGCTCCGTATGTATGCCCGCCCTCTCTTTGAGCAGGGTTATAAGCCCAAGATTGATCTGCTCGAGTGACAGTCCGTTCAGGTGTGTATTCAGCAGGAGATTGAGCTTTAATATGGTATCATCATCCATCTCTTCCCCTACCTGTATCATCTTATTCTTGATGATATTACCCTCTACGACTATCACCGCAAGTATGGAATTCTCATCCACCTTTGAGAGCTGCAGGAACTTCAGCTTGTTCCTGTGCGTCTCCGGTGTACTTACAAGAGCGGTATAGTTGGTATTGGTAGCAAGGAGCTTTGCCGCCTGCTTGAGCACCTCTTCAAGCTTGTCGGCCTTTTCTATGATGAGATCCTCTTTCTCCTGGATCTCACGCTCTTTTTCACTCATGAGATTGTCAACGTAGAATCTGTAGCCCTTATCGGTCGGTATCCTGCCGCTGCTGGTATGAGGCTGGAATATATACCCCATTTCCTCAAGATCAGCCATCTCATTTCTGATCGTTGCACTGGAGAGAGACAGATCCGTATACTTCGATATCGTCCTGCTTCCCACGGGCTCTCCGGTCTCAAGGTAGTTTCTGATGACTGCCACAAGGATCTTTACCTTTCTCTCGTCCAGTTCACTTATCTTCTCCGGCTCCTTTGCCATCACAACCTCCTTTCCTCCGATTGATTAGCACTCATTCGGGTCGAGTGCTAATTGTTTCATGTGTTAATCTATCACCCTAAAGACTGATTGTCAACACAAAACATATTTTTTTCACAATCGCAAACAAAAAGAGCCGGTCTGAAAACCGGCTCTTTCAATCTGTCTCTTATACGGCGAGGCTTTCTGATGCAGATATCGGGAAAAGCAGACAAGCGAAATGACTAAGATAATTCGCTACAGATCCTTATCTCAGGCTTGCTATGTATTCCTCTATCCTGCCGAGTGCTTCCTTCAGACTTTCTATACTGTATGCATAGGAGATCCTGACAAAGCCCTCTCCGCTTTCTCCGAATGCGGTGCCCGGCACGACCGCCACTTTCTTCGCTTTAAGAAGAGATGTACAGAAATCCTCCGAGGTCATACCAAACTCTTTTATTGATGGAAATACATAGAATGCACCGTACGGCTCAAAGCATTTGAGTCCGAGTCTCTTGAATTCGTGCAGCAGGAATCTGCGTCTCTCATTATACGCCTCCCGCATATCGGCCACATCATTATCCCCATGCCGCAGTGCCTCCACCGCTGCATACTGACTCGTCGTAGGGGCGCACATGATGCAATACTGATGCAGCTTTGTCATCGGGCTGATGATATCTGCAGGACCGCATGCATATCCGAGTCGCCAGCCGGTCATGGCGTATGCCTTTGAAAAACCGTTAATAAGTATGGTCCTTTCCTTCATCCCGGGCAGAGACGCGATCGTCACATGATCGCCCTTATACGTGAGTGCCGCATATATCTCATCCGAGACGACGAATATATCCTTCTCTATACAGATCTTTGCTATCGCCTCAAGGTCTTCCCTTTCCATGATCGCCCCGGTGGGATTGTTTGGGAACGGGAGCACCAGCACCTTGGTCCTGGGTGTGATGGCTGCCATCAGCTCCTCAGCTGTGAGCCTGAATTCATTCTCTTCCTTCAGGCTTACTACGACAGGGACTCCTCCTGCCATTATCGTACACGGGACATACGATACATAAGACGGCTCAGGAATGATAACCTCTTCTCCGGGCTCCAGCATGGCCCGCAGTGCTATATCTATAGCCTCCGATCCGCCGACCGTGATGACGACCTCGGAAGAAGCCTCATATGATACATTGTAATTCCTGCTCAGGTATCTGCATATTTCCTTACGCAGCTCCATCAGTCCGGAATTTGATGTATAGAAGGTCTTGCCTCTTTCAAGGGAGTATATTCCCTCGTCCCTGATATGCCAGGGTGTGTCAAAATCGGGCTCACCCACTCCCAGTGAGATCGCATCCGGCATTTCGCTGACTATGTCAAAAAACTTCCGTATGCCGGAAGGCTTCATATCAGCCACTCTTTTTGCTATAGGATCTCTCATGGGGTCACCAGCATCCTTTCATCCTCATGCTTTTTAGCCAGGACAGTTCCGTTCAGCTTGTATTTCCTCATTATGAAATGAGTAGCACAGGAAAGCACCGACTCAAGTGCCGACAGCTTGTTGGTGACAAAGCTGGATACCTCCTTTAAGGATCTGCCCTCCATTATGACCATCAGGTCAAAACCGCCCGATATGAGGTACACACTGTCGACCTCGGGATACTTGTATATCCTTTCCGCGATGGAATCAAATCCCTGTCCTCTCTGCGGAGTGACTCTTACCTCTATAAGTGCCGTGACCCGCTCATCGTCCGTTTTTTCCCAGTCGATAAGGGTCTGATAACCGCATATTATCCCTTCCTTTTCCATATCGGCCATCGCATTGGCGACATCGGTGGCATCCAGTCCCAGCCGTATGGCAAGCTCATTTAAGTCTACTCTTCCATCGTGCTCTATAGCCTTTAGTATCGACATCCTCATCTGTCTGACATCATTCTCATTCATATCCTGCCCCCTTTTAAGACTTTAAGAAACTTATCCTGTCTTTATTCTTTACTCTGCAGACCTTGTCTGCCGTCATATACCCGATCACTCTTATATCATCTCTCAAATGATACTCCGAAGCGGGATGTACTATATATATCCTTTTGTCTGACGGAATATCGTAGGGATTGGTATCTGTCCTGTTGCACCTGTCTATCTCCGGCTGTGTAAGGGGTATCTTCCTTATATCAACGATCATTCCCAGTCCGGTCTCAAGTGATATCCGCCACAGTCCCTCGCTGATCCCATCGCAGAGTAGCATGCTCCCTATGGCACTGTCCGGCTCATTACCCATCACAAGCAGATCCTCCGGCTTTACCGTATCCGAATACTCACCCTTATAGTCCTCCGGTTTAATATCCTTCCTCATCTCAGTCCGGCGGATTCTCAACCGTAGTCTGCCCGGCAGCAGCCTGAGCCGCAAGCAGTGCTGCCATCGCCGCAGCATTGGGATCTATCTGCTGAGGCGGAACCTGTCCCGATGCGATAGCCATACAGTATTCTATGTTCTGAGTCGATATGGCATCCTTAAGGATAGCTTTTACATTCGGATCATCGGTTGCTGTACCTACCGTAAGGATAGCAGGTACTGCTTTATAGGTACTCCTGTTAACAAGCACTCTGTCCGTTTCTACCCCGTCTACCTTTACTATCTTGTAGAGCTCTGATCTGTAGCCTGTATGGGCAGACTGTTTCCTCGTAGAACCGGCCGGCAGAGAGCTGTCCTCCACTACCTTTTCACCCTCAGGCTCCATTTCCTCAAGATCAACGCTTTCAAACTCCAGTGTCCGGTTGGAGGGTCTGGTCTCCACGCCGTATATCGTAAAGGTGATCGTCTTGTCCGGAGTGGTATATCCGTCGATATATATGGGGTTGTCCAGATTGTTGGTAAACTTAAAGTCCTTGATCCCCTCTGCTATGGCGGCATCCCCGGAATGATCCACATAATTGACCACCATTGAGTGATTGTATCTCTCATCCACCTGCAGCTCTGCCCTGAGTACAGCCTGATAGAGTGTCGTGGATACCTGGCATATTCCTCCTCCGAAGGACTCAACCACGAGCCCGTTTAAATAACTGCCTGCCAGCGCGTAGCCATTCTCTTCGGTCATAGGGCTTATGGTCTGTGATACGGATATCTGCTCTCCCGGATAAAGAAGTGTGCCGTTTATAAGCCTGCAGCCATTAGCCACATTTGTGACCCTGTCCTTACCCGAGCTGTAAAATTTAGTCGTAAATCTTCCCAGTACGTCTGTCAGCCTCCCGAGTGTCTCCGCATCACCCTTCGGCTTATCCACATCCACAACAAGATTTATGACAAGAGGATCTCCGTTGATCTTTGACGAGACCTCATCGGCAACTGCCCTGACGGACTCATCCACATTCACCTTCAGTCCGTCATGACCCGCTGTTATCTGAAAGGCATCATTGCTCCTTGTCATTGTGGCATTCAGAGCCTCCACGTCATAGGTCGTACATTTCGAGGCAATGACACTGCCTGCCAGCTCCTCATCTATACCCAACGCGAGCTCATATACCTTGTTGGTCCGCTTGAGATCTGCCACCTCCTTAAAGCGCTTTATGACATTTCCGCTTCTTCCCAGAGAAACGGCATCCTCGATCACATCGGTATTTGTCCAATGCAGTCCCAGCTCGGATGCATGTACGGAAACGGTGTTGCCGGACACACACACAAGAGTGATATCTGTATTGCCCAGCTCAGACACGTAGCTGTTTACCGCATTTACAGCCTCGTCATGAGTCTTGCCTGAGACGTTTACAGTCCCGACGAAAACACCCTCTTTTATAGTTTTGTCGGTATCGCTTTCGGATATTTGCGGCAGCTTTATGCCTATATCCGCAGCCTTTTCCGATGCTGCTTTATCTGCCGATCCGGAAGACACCGACATCACTATATCTTCAGCACCGGCACCGGCACCTCCTATCAGCTCCATGGCATATGCCGGTCTGTCCGTAAGAATGACCATCATTATAATTAAAAACAGGATTATCTTCTTCATATTTATTTCTTTTTATACTGTGCTATACTTTATTATAACTTTCTGCGACTGCGTCTCAGAAAGTCCGCAGTCAAGCCATTAAAATGCGACTTCGTCGCGGCTTGCCTGCCGCCAGCCATAAGCTTTGGTACGAAGCCCGCATAAATGCGTGCTTCTGAATAAAAGCCGCAAAACATATACTTCAATAACCGGCAAGACTCGCGATGAGCGGCACCAGCACCATAGCTGCCGCAACTGCTATTATGATGATCCCCGCTATGCGTTTGTTGCGCTTGCCCTGAAACATTTGAAAAAACATTATATACCTCATTTAAATCAAGGAAAAATATGCGTTTTACAGTCCCTATCATAATAATCGCGTTCAGCATCATTTTCAAGCTGATCGTAAACCGTGAACCAAAAAATGATCCGGATGCGGAATTTCTTGAGCTTGAAAGAAAAGCGAATCTGACACCGAGAAAGGATATATCCGGTCTTCCGTATATAAAAGTACCTGTCGAATCTCTCCCTCTTGATGTCCCCATCGAAAGGGAGGAGACAAAAGAGAGGCAGGATATCATACGCTCCATGCAGGATAAACAGATACTCAATCTGACCGGCAGGACCAACACCGAGCTGAAGCTGGAATACGGTGCACCCAATATCAACATCCTCTCAGCCGCCGACTCCAACTATACCCGGCTCGTACAGACCATCTCCTATCTCGCTTCGGACTATGCGGATGCAGGATACAAAAAGGAGGCTCAGACTCTCCTTGAATATGGCATATCCATAGGTACGGATTCAAAGAAGACTTATCTCCTGCTTGCCTCTATCTATAAGGAAAACGGCGACCTTGATAAAATATCCGACCTTATAGCCTCCGCCGAAAACACAGAATCTCTTTTAAAGGACAGCATCATACATTCTCTGAATGAGCTGAGATCCTCATAGGCTAAAACCGCTTTATCTCATCGTCCTCTGCGGTTGTCTTGTCTATGGCCCGTATCTGTACATAGTACGAATAGTCATTATTCACCTTTACGGCTACCCTGTCACCGACCTTATGCCCCATTACGGCTCTGCCTATCGGTGATTCGTTGCTCACACGGTTCTCAAGAGAATTGCCTCTTATGGAGGTGACTATCTTGTATACCTGCTCTTCCCTATCCTCTTCAAAATAGAGAGTAACGGTATTATTCAGTCCCACCTCATCATCACCCGAAGCATCCGAGATCACCTGTGCAGTCTTCAGCATCTGCTCCAGATATCTGATCCTGCCCTCATTTTCGTTTTTTGCCTTTTTCGCGGCATAATATTCGAAATTTTCGGACAGATCACCCTGAGCTCTGGCCTCTTTGACCTCTCCGATGAGCCGGGGTCTGATGACAAGCTTTCTTTCCTCTATCTCTGCTTCTATTTTTTCCACATCCGACTTTGTCAGCTGCGGCTTCCTGCTATGCATTGTGCTTTGCCACCACTTCCGCAGTCGAAAGTGCTATCGACATCTCTTCATCGGTAGGGATGGTAAATACCTTAAATGCCGAATCTGCGGTGGAGATACATCTGCCTCCCCTGCCCTGCTCGTTTGCGGCACTGTCTATCTCCACACCGAGACCCTTAAGATAAGAACATACATGCTTCCTCACCGTGGGAGAGTTCTCACCTATCCCCGCGGTAAAGGTCAGAGCGTCTATGCCGCCCAGTACCGCAATATATGATCCGATGTACTTTACTATCGTATAAATATAAGTATCAAAGGCTCTTACCGCAGCTTCATTGCCTGCGGCATACGCATCCTCTATGTCTCTCATATCGGATGAGATATTTCCCGACAGACCGTACAGACCGGATTTGAAATTAAGAACCTTCATGACCTCCTCCAGACTGTCACCGGTATCATCTGCCATTGCATGTACTATCTCGGGATCGAGCGAACCGCACCGCGTACCCATGATGATACCGTCAAGCGGAGTATATCCCATGGATGTATCCACTGACTTACCGCCGTTTACGGCTGTAATGGAAGCTCCGTTACCGAGATGACACACTATGGTCTTGACCTCCTTTATGTCCTTTCCGAGCATTGCCGCGGTCTCCCTGGCCACATACTCGTGGCTCATCCCGTGGAAGCCAAACTTCCTTATACCGTATTTTTCATAGTATTCATAGGGTATGCCGTAAAGATATGCCTTCTCGGGTATCGACTGATGAAATGCCGTATCAAATACACCCACCATATTGGTATCGGGCATAACCTTACGGCAGGATCTGATACCCTGGATATTCGCGGGATTATGAAGAGGGGCCAGATCACTGCACTCCTCTATCACCGACATCACCTCAGGAGTGATAAGCGTGGCACCGGTAAATTTATCTCCGCCATGCACTATCCTGTGACCTACGGCTCCGATCTCCGATACGTCGGCCACCACCCCATGCTCAGGATCGGTAACGGCCTTTATCAGTATATCCACTGCCGTATTGTGATCCGGCAGATCCACATCCTTTTCAAATCCCCTGTCAGAGCCTGTCACCTCATATTTGAAGTGTCCTCCGTCTATACCTATCCTCTCACAGAGACCCTTGCAGATCACTTCTTTCGTTTCGGTCTCTATCAGCCTGTATTTAAGAGACGATGAACCGCAGTTGATAACCAAAACCTTCATTAACAATACCTCCTCATACTTCTTTAGTCATATATGCGCTTAAGATAATCCGGTTTTTTCCTCCGGCATAGGCTGCCAGTGTCGCCGGTACGTCAATTATACGCTGATTGGCGGAGCCTCTGAATCTTAAGGATATATTCTTTTCCTCTATATGAAACTCTCCGTCTACCAGGATATCGGTACCGCGCAGTATCGGAAGGGTATCCTCCGTATGACATCGTTTGTTTCCCTCGTCCATGAGCTCCTCAAAGGTATAGCCCGAGTATATCCACACATCGGCATGAAAGACCTCCTGTCTTACACGCTCCACCAGCTTGCGGATCTCCTTCTGATTGGCAGGCTCCATGGGCTCTCCTCCCAGTATGGTAAGCCCCCGGATGTAATTACTGCGAAGAGAATCGAGTATCATATCCTCTGTCTCCTGTGTATACTCCTGTCCGAAGGAAAAATCCCATGTCTCGGGATTAAAGCACTCTTTGCAGTGATGTGTGCACCCTGAAACAAATAGGGAAGTGCGACAGCCTTCCCCATTTGCAATATCACATTCAAATATCTGTCCGAAGTACATCTGTCATACCGGTCTCTGTCCGGCTGTATTCCCCTCTATCACCGCTGTGGACATGTGCAGCACTCTCTCCTGTATCTCCTGAGTACGACCCTGATTCCAGAAATTTGTCCCTATGTATCCGCAGGTCCTCCGTGCCACGTTCATCTTGTTCTGATCTTCATTGCCGCATGAAGGACATCTCCATACGAGCTTGCCGTGAGGATCGTTTGCGATCTGTATCTCTCCGTCGTATCCGCACACCTGGCAATAGTCACTCTTTGTGTTGAGCTCTGCATACATGATATGGTCGTATATGAACTGTATCACCGACAGCACCGCCTCTATGTTGTCCGTCATGTTGGGAACCTCTACATAGGAAACGGCTCCGCCCGGAGACAGCTTCTGGAAGTCTGACTCAAACGCAAGCTTTTTAAATGCATCTATCTTTTCCCGTACATTTACATGATATGAATTGGTGATATAGTTGTGATCCGTCACATCCTTGATCTTGCCGAATCTCTTCTGCAGGCACTTCGCAAACTTATATGTGGTGCTCTCAAGCGGTGTGCCATATACGGAATAGTCGATGTTTTCGGCCTTCTTCCACTCCGCGCATTTATCATTGAGCCTCTGCATCACTTCAAGTGCAAACGGCCTTGCTTCAGGATCTGTATGGCTCTTTCCGGTCATGTACTTGCACATCTCATACAGCCCCGCATATCCGAGAGATATCGTAGAGTAGCCGTTGTACAGGAGCCTGTCGATCTTCTCGCCCTTCTGCAGCCTTGCGATGGCACCATGCTGCCAAAGGATCGGAGCCACATCGGATGTCGTGCCCAGCAGTCTCTCGTGTCTGCATCTCAGTGCTCTGTGGCAGAGCTCAAGTCTGTCATCAAGAAGTCTCCAGAATCTCTCCATATCCCTGTTGCTGGAGCAAGCTACATCCACCAGATTGATCGTGACGACACCCTGATTGAATCTACCGTAATATTTATGCTTCTCGCCCTCGGGAGTAAATCTGTCTACCGTAAGGAAAGAACGGCAGCCCATGCAGGGATATACATCTCCGCTCTTGTACTCGCGCATCTTTTTGGCGGATATGTAGTCCGGAACCATCCTTCTGGCAGTGCACTCCGCGGCAAGCTGTGTAAGATACCAGTACTTGGTCCCTTCTTTTACATTATCCTCATCCAGTACATATATGAGCTTGGGGAATGCCGGCGTGATATATACGCCCTTCTCATTCTTTACGCCCTCTATCCTCTGCTTCAGCATCTCCTCTATGACCATGGCAAGATCATCACGGAGTCTGCCCTCGGGCACTTCATCAAGGCACATGAACACTGTGATGAACGGAGCCTGACCATTGGTAGTCATAAGTGTGGTGACCTGATACTGCATGGTCTGTACGCCATGCTTGATCTCTATCTGGGTGCGCTTTTCCGCGATCGCATTTATACGATCCTCATCCACTATGATGCCGTTCTCGAGCATCTCTTCCTTTACTTCCTTGCGAAACTTCTGTCTTGACACATCAACGAACGGCGCGAGATGCGAAAGTGTGATAGACTGTCCGCCGTACTGTGACGAGGCTATCTGCGCGATACACTGTGTAGCTATATTACATGCTGTCGAGAAGCTCTTGGGCTTTTCGATCATGGTGTCGGATATGACAGTGCCGTTCTGAAGCATATCCTCGAGATTGACAAGACAGCAGTTGTACATATGCTGTACAAAGTAATCACTGTCATGGAAATGTATGATGCCGGCCTTGTGTGCATCTGTGATGTCCTTGGGAAGCAGGACGCGGTCAGTAAGATCTCTTGAGACCTCGCCTGCCATATAGTCTCTCTGAACCGAGACAACCATGGGATTTTTGTTGGAATTCTCTTCTTTAACTTCCTCGTTGTCGTATTCAACAAGGGTAAGTATCTTGTCATCTGTGGTATTGCTCTTTCTGACAAGCTCTCTCTGATATCTGTATACCGTATATACAGTAGCTACCTTAAATGCTCCTTCGCTCTGTATAGCCTCTATTACATAGTCCTGTATCTCTTCCACTCCGGCTTCATGATCCAGATCATTCAGCCTGAGACGCACCTTTTCCTCTACTACATTTATCTGAGATTCAAGAAGACGGTCCTTTTCCCTGACCTCATTATTTGCCTTCTTGACCGCACCGATGATCTTATCCGCGTCATAGATCACCTCTTTGCCGTTTCTCTTGATAATGTTCATATGCTCTCCCCCAAGACCGTAAATCGACATTTTATCGCGATTGGCTGTAGCTTGGCACGCCCTCGGCAGCAAAGTACATCGGGCTGCTTTGAATAGTCGCGATTGGTTTACATATTGTGGCGGGCTACCGCGTAATAAAAGCCATACCGCTCATGTATGGCCTTGTAAAAACAACATTTAGTAAGCCAAAACAACTATACCACAAAATGTAGATATATCTTACCGCTCATTTGGTCTCTTGTAAAGTCTTTTAAATGTATACATTTTTAAACACCGTATTTCAGCTGTTTATTACCTCATATAGCAGGTCGTAGAGGGCTTTTCCGTGCTCCGGGCTCATATTTACGCAGCCTGCCATGGACAATGGCACGCTCTTTGCCCTTTCCTTCAGCTTTTTCCCCTCATCCGTAAGGGAGATCTCCACCATACGCTCATCTTCGCTGCTTCTCTCCCGCTTTATATACCCGGTTTTCTCCATCTTTTTAAGAAGCGGCGAGATCGTCCCGTTATCCAGATACAGCCTCTCACAGAGCCTGCCTACCGGAATATCGTCCTCTTCCCAGAGTACGAGCATGACTATATATTGTGTATAGGTAAGGTTCAGCGGCTTTAAAAGAGGCGTGTATTTAGAGGTGATCTTTCTTGCCGCCGCATATAACGGAAAGCATATCTGATTATCCAGCTTCAGAAGCTCATCATAATCTATATCCATAATTATCCTCCGGTCTGTTCTTAAAAATATATTTTATCAAATATTGTGAGCTTTTTACAATATCTGCGGATAAATTACACTCCGGAAGAGATCATTGACATGAGCTTCCCTGCATTCTTTTCTTTTTCGACCATAAGCACCAGCGGCTGCTCACCGCCCTCCTTTTATCCTGCTTCACATCATCGATCTCATGATCGGGCAGCATAGATCTCCATGTACCGCCAAATAACATATCCGACCTCCTTCCATAATGCATCAATGTCCGGCCAGCAATCCCATGACCCTGCCTATGAGAGAGGTCTCCCGATGTATGCTTACTACAGGTGAATGCCGGAAATGACGCAAAATAAAACAGCCTATCAGCAGAGAACAGAGGATAAAGCAAATAATATCCATCGTTCGTCTGTTTATTTTTATTATCTCAAAAAAATGCAACAAATAAAAGATAACGGTTATAAGGGCAACGGGCCATAACGGATGATAATAAAATGCCTCACGTATATCACCGTGTACCAGTGAGACAAAAGCCCGGGTGATCCCGCACATGGGACAGGGAATGCCGAAAATATAGTCCATCGGGCATTTATATACTCCTGTCACAGCCAATACAAAAAGTATCATTACCGCAAGTATGACCGGGCATAGCTGCCGGATCTTTTTTGTTTTTTCCATCTTGAACGACCCTCTTCAGCTTATTCGGTATCGCACTTTTCTCCTACCAAATGCACTGTCCTGTATTCATGTCCCGTCGCAGGCAGGAACTTCTCTATCACATCTTTTGTCTTCATCTTAAGGCTTGATGTACATACACAGGGATGGCATCCCAGCTCCTCACCCTTCAAGACATCCTCATCTATCAGCAGCTGCACGGCATGTTCTCTGTCATTCATCAGTCCCATGATGCTGACCGCTCCCGGCTCTATATCAAGGTATTTCAGCATATCCTCCGGATCGGCAAAGGAAAGTCTCGCCGAGCCTATCTGTGATGACAGCTCTTTTGTCTTAAACTTCTTATCGCCGGACATCATGAGCAGATAAAAGCTGGTCCTCTGCCTGTTGCACAGGAAAAGATTCTTGCATATCAGCACTCCCAGAACAGCATCTATTTCATTACAGGCTTCCATGTTGTTGGCAGGTTCATGATCAGTCCTCTGATACTCTATGCCAAGCTTATCAAGGAAATCATATGTCCTTGTCTCTCTTGGCAGTCTGCCATCCGTATTCTCCGGTCTTCCTTTATACAGCTCCATCTTATCCTCCTCTTATATCGTATTTCCCGTTCTTCTCTTTCCTCTGTCAGATAATCGCCATGATGCCTTTTGCACTTCTAAGTGCCGCATCACTGAAATGATTGCCCGGGTTCATCTCAAAGGTCACATCTATTCCTGCTTCCCTGAAGTGCCCCGCGATACTTTCCGTATTTTCCTGCACGTCCTTCATGTACTGATTTCTTGTCCTTGCCTCTTTATCTCCAAGCGAAAGATAGAGCTTTTCCGGCTTTCTCTTCATTTCATGCGAAAATACATATTCCTTAAAATCCGGGAACCACAGGGAGCCTGACATACTGGCTGCACACGCAAAAACATCCGTATGATACAACGCATACAATGCGAAAAGCCCTGCAAGAGAATAGCCTGCCACGCTGATATGAGAAGGTGTTCCTTCCACCCTTTTCAGGCACTCCGGAAGGATCTCTTCCAGAAGAATCTTCAGGTATTCATCCGCTCCGCCTGTACAGGGCGTATCCTTTGGTGATGTAGGCGGACAATACCAGGGTGTCATATCATGATTCCAGTTGAGGTTTCCGATACAAAGGAGATTAAACTCATTTCTTCCCGTCTTCTCCGCAGCTTCCACAACAGATTTCCCGTCATCCGCATAGTTATTTAATATGATCAGAGGGCTTCCCGATTCTACGGAATGATACAGGGTCGCCTCTTTTCCTTCCGAATCGAATTTTTCTATATACATTGCATGAACTCCTTTTTCTATTCCTTTATGATCCGGGGCTTTAAACAGGAATTCTTCCATCCTCATCGAGCATAAAAAACGTGTAACCTCAAGCCGGATTTACGCCAAAGGCTACACGCTT
>JAGBNR010000132.1 GCA_017634315.1 Lachnospiraceae bacterium | reverse complement strand
TTGAGATTTATTATTCTTTTGTTGGCAAGGTGGACTTGCCCGAATAACCGCCCGACCTATCCGACACAATGCGCAAGTGCCGGATAGGAACGGCAAAATTTTTTACACTTCTATTACTTCTTTATCGCACATCAGTAAAGGATGAGGATATGTTTTGGGAGGATGACATACCGGAGCTTAAGTTCGATCCCGAAAACCAGTGGTTCAAAAGGCATCTTGCTGTGGTGAGGGGCTGCCATGAGCTCGCGGGTGATGATTTCTATATAGACATACCCGACCTTATGGAGAATATAGATGTGCTGGCTTCTCTTCGCGACACGTCCCTGCTTCTTATGGATCTGGTGGGAGAGGATGAAGAGATAGAGCGGAGGGTCGCTCAGGTGACTAAGGCATACTATCCAGCGATGCAGGCAATGTATGATGCCTGTAAGGATGATAGCGGAGCAAGCGCATATACGGTTTTTCAAGTGTGGGGACCGGGAAAGTGCATCAAGCTGCAATGCGATGCGGGAGCAATGATATCACCGGAAATGTTTCGCAGGTTTGTACTGCCATCACTTAAAGAGCAGGCAAAATGGGGTGATCAGGTGCTTTATCATCTGGACGGACCCGATAACATACGCCATCTGGATGCTGTGCTTGAGTGTGAGGGGATAGACGCTCTGCAGTGGACGAGCGGAGACGCGGGACCGGACGGCACGCTGCCCGACTGGGATCAGATATATGACAAGGCTGTGGCCAAGGGCTTGTCGCTTTGGATAAAGGTATATACAGGTGACACAGTGGATGACTGGATAAAAAATGTTGATCGCGTGGTAAAGAAATACGGATCAGCGAGGACTTTCTTCTTCTTTCCGGAAATGTCACACGATGAAGCTGTAAAGCTGATAGCATATGCGGAGGAGCACTGGAGTGATGTCAGGGGTAACTTTATAGAGGAGCTGGGACTGTAATAATATGGAGCTTCTGGACAGACTTAAAGAGCAGCTGTTTTATTATCATAACGCTACAGATATCCCATTGGAATTGCGTGATGCGGACGGAGAGGTGATCCAGTCCTTTGTAGGGGAATTCAGGTACTGTGCTATGGTACAGGAGGCATGTGGAGACCGGAGCTTTTGCGTCCGTATGCATGATGAGGGAGCCGGTCTGTCAGATGAGCTTGGAGATGGCTATGTATTCTCGTGTCCTGCCGGACTTGTCCATTTTATCGTACCTGTAAGGATATCAGGTATCGTGCGTTACCATATAATGGCGGGACCACTTGCCATGGACTATCCGGATATCTCGGTGGTAGACAGTGTGATAAAAGGGTATGAGCTCCCGATGGACATAAGACAGCGACTCTATGCCGCATTAAATTCGATCCCTATAGTGGAGCCGATGAGGATACAGCATCTATGCAGGCTGCTCTTTTCGCTTGTTGACAATCTGACCGGATATACTACGGAAAAGGGAAACGGACTGCCTGACAGCTATAAGGAGCCACCTGTCGCCATCCCGATAGTACAAAAGGCGGTAGCATACATAGACACTCATTATAACGAGACCTTGAGACTCGAGCATGTTGCGGCATACGTAGGTCTGAATCCGTCTTATTTCTCGACGATTTTCAAGCGTGAGCTAAAGATAAATTTCTCTAATTATCTTACACAAAAGAGGATCGAAGAAGCGTGTGAGCTGCTTCTTCGATCCAATCACTCTCTCTCCGATATCGCTTTTGAAGTGGGCTTTGAGAACCAAAGCTATTTTTCTCAGATATTTAAGGAGCATACCGGTATGTCACCCAAAGAGTACAGGAAGAAAGGATGACTCATATGCCGTATTCTTCCGGCAGATAACGCTTGCCGCTAAGCTCATCCTTCATCTCGGATATAAATTCTTCTTCATCCTCGGGGATTTCTTCTACCTGCTCCCGAAGCATTTCAAGCCAGTTTTCTTCCCGTTCGTCTATTATGAGCTCCTTATTCTCAACTGCCCGATCCAGTATATCGAGTGCCTTTATTGCCGTATGAAGTGTACGAAGAAAAGGACTCTGTTCTTTTACTATCTCTTCGGATATCTCAAATACCACATCAGGCTTCATGATATATGCCTGCGGGTCAAGATAGCAGTCGGACTCCACAAGGAGATCCCGCATCAGTCTGGCGTGTCCTTTTTCTGTTGCTTTATTCAACAGTCGGCAATCGTAAATAAGCTGCTCCATAGACACTACCGGTGCAAAGCCTGAAAGAAGCTTTACCTGCTGCACAGATTCATTACTCCACGTGTCGGCAACAGACAGTGCGATATTGCCTATCGGACTGAAGTGGGCACAGGCAGCTGATTTACCCTCCAGAGCTATCGGTGTACCGGTGATAGCCTTGAGATATACGTTTTCATATGCACAGTCTTTGCTTGGACCTACTGCGCCGTTTTCTATAGCTACCAGGGCTCTCGGAGCCGCTACTGCACGCATCACTGCCGCATAGACCTTTGGAAGAAAGCCCTGTTCGGCCAGCACCATGGACGTATTTGCAAAGCCGCATGCAGAGTCACCTGCCGCTATAGAGCCGGTTTCTTCAGCGATTTTTGATATATTACTCCATAGCCACTTCATATCTCTGGCACCGAGGCAGCCAAGTGCGAAAATGGATGTTCTGAGGTCGGCATTTACTATAGCCTCATCGTTTATCTCCTTGCCGCCGGTGGACTCTATCGAAAGGAAATCAGCACCTTCTCTTGCTGTTTCTGTAAATATTTTAAGCATGGATTCCCAGTAGGCTCCGCTTCTCATGATAGGCGGTCTGTTCATCTCACGAAGATCATTCGGGGTCATACGGAATACACTTTTGAGCCCGTGCTTTTCTTCGTATTCATACATGGTACTGCGTAGTATCTTGAATATCTCTATCCCCCACTCAGGGTGCTCGGTATACTGAGGCAGAGTTTCAAACTCGACCACTATGCCCGGAGTATGCAGATGTAGTGCTTTATCCAATACTCCTTCGATGATCTCTTTATAGATATCCTTTGCTTTGGGCAGAGTAGTCTCTGTTGCCTCCATGGCGGGAAGAGTGAAATTTATCTCGGGATATATAATGCCGCCTCCGATCACCATACCGTTTTTGCATGTGACGGGATTGGGGCATACTCCATATAAAAAATCATCCACGGTATCATAGGCAAGACTTGTAAATTGTTTTGGGGTCATAGTTTAACTCGCTTTCTTCTTTGTAAGATATTCCTTTGCGTATTCGGCTGCGCTTGCTGCATCAGACGTATAGCTGTCGGCATGTATCTCATCGGCAAATGCCTGAGTGACGGGAGCACCTCCGATCATGATGTGATATTTATCACGCACACCCTGTCTTTCAAACTCTTTTATCACATCGGAGATAGCGGGCATGGTAGTAGTAAGAAGAGCAGAGAGCGCGACAATATCCGCATGTACTTCTTCGGCTTTTTCGACAAATTTCTCATCGGGAACATCTATCCCTATGTCGTAAACTGTCAGACCGGCTCCGCGCATCATCATGGCTACCAGATTTTTGCCGATATCATGAAGATCACCTTTTACCGTACCGATCACTACAGTGCCTATTGGCTCAATACCAGATTCTGAAAAGAGCGGCTCAATGATCTTTACTCCGGCTGACATGGCTCGGGCTGACATGAGCATCTCGGGTACAAATATCTTATTCGCACTGAAGTTTTCACCTACGATACCCATAGGTGCTATCAGACCTTGCTCCAGGATGTCCCTTACGGGCACGTTCTCTTCAAGTGCCTGATTTACAATTGACTTTACGTCCTTTACCTTTCCCTTTTGTATTGCTGCAGATAATACTTCAAAATCCATGGTTACCCCCGTTTCCTGAAAAATGTATATCGGATGCTTCGTATGTAGACAATTATGGATTTTTTCAGACGAAAAGTATTTTAAAGTGTTTGGAAGTTTTGTCATTATTCAGGTTTTATACAGAGTGGGCATATAGGGAAAACCAAATATATTTATAAAAAATACAAATATTTTTACAGGCAGTATCATGACAGGCAAATCTGGTTTTGTCATGCCAGTACAAATAGTCGATTGAAATACATCCAAACACTCGGACAAAAAACATCCAAACACTCGGATAAGTATTGAACGTTATGCCAGACAAGGTTATAATGATATTGCTATGTATGATAGCTCCCCGTAATCCCGGATAAGCATTGCAGGCATTCTTCAGAGTCATCACGCATAGCGAAGCATTCATGTTGGTATCCATTGCAAGCCACAATCAATAAGTATCGGGCAATACAGCAACCTACCGTGATCTGTCGATATCGTATCGGCAGGTTATTGTTTATATTGATAACTATCATTTATTCGATTATGATAGATAAAGTAATATTGTACACAAAATTGATGAGGAAAATCATGCTGGAAGGATATGCGCGACAGTACAGGAAATGGCTGAAAAAACCTACGGATAACAGAGTAAAGAGTGGCGCATATAAAGACTGGAGAAATAAACTGTACCCCAAATAGTGGACAGTTGAAAGTTGAGCAGACCCGATTTTAGGACAGGCATTTATGGAGTCAGATAAGGCTTAGATGCAGAGAGAATCCACAGTATTGGACAGAGATG
>JAGBNR010000131.1 GCA_017634315.1 Lachnospiraceae bacterium | reverse complement strand
ATGTTTTGATCGCCGGCAGCGTATGAATGCGATATTATGCACCTGCCTATGTTTCATGGTATAACAAAACATGCCCTTTGGCATGTTTTGATCGCCGGCAGCGTATGAATGCGATATTATGCACCTGCCTATGTTTCATGGTATAATACCGCTGCGACATCGTAGAAAGGAACTGTGTGATACAGAACAAAAAATGCTGCCAAAGGATATCAATATGCTTGTGAGCTATATAAATACAGGTCTCCGTGACAAATACGAGGATCTTGAGGATATGGCATCGAGTGAGGGCTTTGATGTGAAGGAGATAACGGAGAGGCTCGCGGCGGCAGGATTTGTGTACAGCGATGAGCTAAGAAGATTTATAGGGGAATAAATATTATTTTATTATTATTTCGGAGGTAGACAGAATGAGACAGAAACCTGTGGTGATGATGGTGCTTGACGGATACGGGCTGTCGGACAACCATGAAGCTAATGCCGTATACATGGCGAAGACTCCTGTAATGGATAAGCTTATGTCAGAATGTCCCTTTCAAAAGGGATATGCGTCGGGTCTTGCGGTAGGACTGCCGGACGGACAGATGGGCAATTCCGAGGTCGGACATATGAACATAGGCTCGGGACGCATCATATATCAGGATCTGACACTGATCACAAAGTATATCGAGGAGGGTACCTTCTTTAAGAATGAAGAGCTGCTCCGTGCGATAAACAACTGCAAGGAGCATGCTTCGGATCTGCATATCTGGGGTCTGCTCTCAGACGGGGGAGTACACAGCCACAACACGCATCTCTACGCGATACTCGAGCTCTGTAAGAGGGAGAGCTTCGAGAGGGTATACGTGCATCCCTTCTTTGACGGAAGAGATACACCCCCTGCCTCGGGCAAAGACTATCTGCAGGAGCTCATGGATAAGATGAAGGAGATCGGTGTCGGCAGGGTGGCATCGCTTTCAGGCAGATACTATGCCATGGACAGGGACAACAACTGGGATCGTATCCAGAAGGCGTATGATTCGCTTGTACTGGGAGAGGGCGTAAAGGCGGTCGATCCCATACAGGCTATGCAGGATTCCTATGATAAGGATGTGACGGATGAGTTTGTACTGCCGACGGTCATCACGAATGAGGACGGCACACCGGTGTCTCTGGTAAAGCCGGACGACTCTGTCATCTTCTTTAATTTCAGACCCGACAGAGCAAGAGAGATCACCAAGGCTTTCTGCTTTACCGATGACGACATCAGGGCTCAGGGCGGAGATCCGACTGACACCAAGACCATAGCATATCTTAAGAGGGCAAACGGCTTCATGCCTCTGGTCTATGTCTGCTTCAAGGACTACGACGAGACCATACCCAATAAGTATGTGGCCTTCAAGAAAGAGGAGATAGTAAATACTCTCGGAGAGTACCTTGCAAATAACGGACTGAAGCAGCTGCGCATAGCGGAGACCGAGAAATACGCTCATGTCACGTTTTTCTTCAACGGAGGCATAGAGGAGCCGAATGAGGGAGAAGACAGGACACTGGTAAACTCTCCTGCGGTCGCTACCTATGATCTGAAGCCTGAGATGAGTGCTCCCGAGGTATCCGAAAAGCTGAATGCTGCTATCACATCCGGCAAATATGACGTCATCATCATCAACTTTGCCAATCCGGATATGGTAGGTCATACCGGCGTGCTGGAGGCTGCCATCAAGGCGGTCGAGAGGATAGACCAGTGTGTGGGAGCCGCAGCGGAGGCGGTGAAGCAGATGGATGGTGTACTCTTCATATGTGCTGACCACGGTAATGCGGAGCAGATGCTGAACTATGAGACAGGGGAGCCGCACACGGCACATACCACCAATCAGGTACCCTTTATACTGTATAATTATGATCCTGCCTATACTCTCCGCGAGGGCGGCAAGCTCTGCGATATAGCACCCACACTGCTGGAGATCATGGGTATGCCACAGCCTGCGGAGATGACGGGACAGTCACTTCTGGTGAAGAAAGCATGATTTATGTCAACCATAGAGACGGTGAGACCGGAGGATATCGAAAGGCGCAGCTTTGAGATAATAGAAGAGACCATAAAGGCACGGGGAATACCTGTGCCTTTTTTGAGTGAATCCGGTCGTGAGGACAGTGAACTGTGCAGGAAGATATTGTACCGGTGCATACATACCACAGCAGACTTTGACTATGCTTCCACATTGAGATTTTCTGACGGTGCAGCCGGCATAATGCGACGACTGCTTAGAGACGGTGCCGATATCGTGACAGACACAAACATGGCTCTCACGGGAATAAACAAAAGGAAGCTGGAGACACTGGGTGGCAGGGTATATTGCTTTATGGCGGATGAGGCTGTCGCGGCTGAGGCTAAGGAAAGAGGCGTAACCAGAGCCGGCGTGGCGATGGAAAAAGCAGCATGTTTACATAAAGCAAATCCCAAAAAAGGTATGATCTTTGCGATAGGCAATGCTCCCACCGCCCTTATAAGTTTACATAAATTATATACTGAGGGTGTCCTGAGGCCGGATCTCATCATCGGTGTCCCGGTGGGCTTTGTAAATGTGGTCGCGTCGAAGGAGCTCATCATGTCAACGGATATTCCGTATATAGTCAATGAGGGTAATAAAGGCGGCAGTCCGGTGGCTGCCGCTGTCGTAAATGCCGTACTTTATGACTTCACTATGTGATAGCCGTCTTTTTTTGCCATTTAAATTTTTCTATCGTATAAATCATACAGAAGT
>JAGBNR010000130.1 GCA_017634315.1 Lachnospiraceae bacterium | reverse complement strand
TGACTTCATGGCAGGAACAGATGCCTACCAGAGCGCGAAGAGCAGGGTGGCGGATCTTGAGCAGGCAGTAAGCAATGCGCAGTCTGCGGTAAGCATCGCGGAGAACATACAGTCACTTAAAGAGCAGTCTGCCGCGGCTGACGCACTTAAGGATAAGGTCGAAGCAGCTAGAAAGAAAGTAAACGAAGCGGCTGCGGCACTTCAGCAGGCGAGGATCACATCCTCTATGAATGCCGATATCCTTGCGGAGCTGACAGAAAGACTTAAAGATGCGAGAGCAGAGTATGATGAGGCTGTGGACGAGCTGGATACGGCAAAAGAGAAGGTTGCGGAAATACAGACTGCTATAGAAGAAATGGAGGCAGCTCTTGGAATCGGATTCAATTTTGTGACTCCGTCGGCAGGTACTGGGGCATCAGGTACAGGATCGTCAGGTACATCCGGCGGATCTTCGGGCGCGTCAGACGGAGCATCATCAGATACCGCATCAGTCGCAACACCGGCAACCGACAGCACAGCGACAGGGGCAGCTGCTATCGGAGGAACGACGGCTGAGGCTGTCGGTGCAGAGGTGCTTGGCGAGAGACAGGCACCCGCAGGCGGAGGAGCCGGCACGGAAAGTGCAGCACCTTCAGAGTCTGAGGTATTGGGAGAGCGTCAGGCACCCGTGGCAGGAGATGATCTGCTGGAGGAGGGTGTGCTCGGTGAAAGACAGGCACCCATCATACAGGCATATGAGAACGGTACATTCAGCAGGAAGATGATGTTTACGGAAGAAGGGGTCAAGGTATCGTTCCTGTGGTGGTTTATCATACTGCTACTCGGAGCGAAGGGTGTACAGATGTATGCAAAGAGTCGCAAAAGAGAAAGAGCGGAAGCTGACAAAAATGACAGATAAAAAAGGAGTACTTGCATCATGACTTTGGAAGCAGAGGTAACAAGTGAAAAGCGTAAGATCGGAAGAGTAGAGTTTAAGGCACCGAGTGTGGTGGTGATCTGTGATACCGGAGAGACTCTGTATGTACAGGTAGAGGATGCCAGCCCGAAGGGGATGGGTCTTTGGATGAAGGATGATCGTCCTGATATAGAGGGTAAGGACATCATCATAGTGGCGGATACCGTCATAATGTATGCGACGGTAGCACGTATGGTAAAGCGCGACGACGGTACCTATACAGTGGGTATCAGCGCAAAGAAGTTTACCCAGGAGGTACTGGAGTACCTGTTTAAGCATATCGGCAACCCTGATAAGGATTGAGAGTCCCATCTCATGCCGGATGCTTTGGGTCGTGATCGCGTAGCTATTGCAAATATGACCTTTGGCATATTTTGAATGCCGCTTATGTACGCCATGCGCACATGGCATCGTTGCGATTCGACTTTAGACAGTAGCATTTCAATACAAATCGGAATTGTCAGACAAATTAAAAATTTTTATAAAATTGTATTGACAACTCTAAAATGCTATGGTATAGTTTAATCATTCCAAAGAGATGGAGGTACAGTCCAATGCACAACAGGAGAAACCTCATTATTACATGAAAGGAGGACTAGACCACCAGCATAGGGATGTAGCTTTACGAAACCTTTAAGTCCGGTCGGGTACGTAAAGTGAACAATCAGAATCGAAAAGCACGATGTGCGGGGCCGGATTCATATAGAGAAGCAGATATAGACGGGCAGAGAAAAGCGACAGATCAAGATTTACAGTAGGCGTATCAGATGCAATATGATGGCTAAAATTACATATAAGAGGTCCTACCGGATGGGTGAGGACGGCGAGCCATAGACGAGTAGAGAGCAGATGAGGCGCAGAAATGTGAGGTATGGTCCAATGGGACAAGAAGTGATGGATGAGTCATCCAGATGAGGCGGAGCACTTGATGATCAGAAGTGCTCCGCCTCTTACTTTTAAATAAAACCATAGCCTTAAAAGAACTTGGGGTGCCGGAAGAAAACATCTACATGGATAAGCAGTCGGGCGAGGACTTCGATCGCCCTAAACGTTTGATGTCTTTTAGCAAAAAATAATATAGTGTATAATGAAAACCGGAGACCATAGGTCTCCGGTTTTTTGGAAGTGAAGCATGGGGATATATCTGGATCCGGACCATGCGGAAATAAGAAAAAACGGAGTAGTATGAAATGAAGCAGATAAAGCTAAAGCCAATAGATCTTTTCCTTTTGATATCGCTGGGCGGTACGTTTTTGTTTATAGTACTGCTCATCGCCACAAGGGGCGAAGCGATGCGTTGGCTTATCATGGAAAACAACTTTGACTATTCGTTTACCGATTATTTCAGGCATGTCGGATTCACCTCGGATATGAAGCACTTTTACTTAAATACAAAGGAGGCTCCGTTTCCGCCCTTTGCTTACCTGCTGTATTTTATACTCTACAGCCTTGATCCGACCAATGAAACATGGGATGTGGAGGCATGGGAAACCGTAAGGGATTATCGCTTCAATATGCTCATATATGTGATGCTTATTATACTGCTGGCTCTTTTATTCAGACTGCTCACGGACAAGATATTATCCGGAAATACGGCAGAAAAGAATACGGCTCTTACCTGTGCCATTCTGTTTTCCGCACCGTTTATGGCAGGAGCTATCGAGCGGGGAAATATAGCATTACTTGTAATGCTCATGGTACTGGCTGCGTTTTATCTCAGGGACAGCGACAATGCCGTATGCAGGGAAGCGGCACTGCTGCTCATAGCCATGGCAGCCGGGATCAAGGTCTATCCTGCTATCATGGGTCTTTTGTATATCAAGGAAAAAAGATGGAAGGAAGCGGTGAGACTCTTTGTATACGGAGTCTTGTTCTTCTTTGTGCCGTATGCTTTTACAGGCGGTATCCCTGCGATGATGAGTCATCTGAAAATACTGTTGTTTTTTGAGACACAGAGCTATGCCAGCTGGACAGACATACGCAATTTCCTGCTCTCGATATCCAAGGTGCTGGGACAGTATGAGAATTCGCCTTACTTTGTCAAATATTTTAAGATAATAGAAAATCTGTATCTGCTGTTTTGTGTGGCATCTCTTTTTGAAACGGACAAGACATGGAAAAAGGCTCTTTATATATGCGGAGTCATGTCGCTGTATGTGCCGTCGAGCCATCGGTATGTCTCTGTATACATGGCGGTGCCGCTTATATTGTACTTGAAGGATTGCAGCGCACAGCCGGATAAGGGTGCAAATGATACGCTTTATGCCGTACTGTTTGCACTGATATTTACGAATCCTTTTTACGGGTATTTCACCGGATGGTCAGCGGATCTTTTCATATTCACACCGATATACGTACTGATGCTGTATGCGTTTATACAGGAGTGGATAATACCTTCGGTGAATAAGAAAAGGCTTAAGACAGCGTAGAAATGCCGCATGTCATTGCAGATCCTGTCAGAGACTTCTCAGTGAAGGAAACGCATGTGGCCGTCGTCCTGATCGGGCTTCTTCACAGAGGTGCCGTGCATCTGCTCGGAGTGCTGCCTGATACGTGAGGCTCTTGCGGCCTCCTGCTCGTTTCTTGCCGCTACAGCCTGACATTCGGGGCAGTACTTGCCGGAAAGGATCTTCTTGCCGCAGTTCTCACAATAGAGGAAAACCTTAGAATCCTCCGAGACCAGAAAGCGCTCCTCCTTGACCCATATCATGACTTGGTGGACGCTGCAGTCACACGCTTTTGCCACTACGTCAGCGGTGGTATTCGGATGATTCCACAGGTACTCCCTGACCTGATGATACTTGTCGTAGTACTCAGTATTGCAATCATCGCAGTATCCGTTGGAAAGAAACTTTGCTTCAAATTGTCTGCCGCATTTCCTGCATATGTATATGCCCATATAGTGTCCCACTTGATCAATTATTTATATATAGTATTTTATCAGAACTGTGGTAAAATGAACAGCAATAGTAATTGCATACAGTACCGGCTTAAAGATATATGCTTTTGACCGGTATGGTGATGCTTTGGGAGGGATCATAAATGAAAAGACACT
This sequence comes from Lachnospiraceae bacterium, assembly GCA_017634315.1. Lineage (GTDB taxonomy): Bacteria > Bacillota > Clostridia > Lachnospirales > Lachnospiraceae > NK4A144. The sequence continues at coordinate 4,328 of JAGBNR010000130.1, read as the reverse complement.
CTTTTAACAGCTCCATAGGATTTGTGCTGGCGGCGGCAGGCAGCGCGGTGGGACTCGGGAATATCTGGAGATTTCCGTATCTTGCGGCAAAGGATGGCGGAGGGCTTTTTCTTGTCATATATCTGATCCTTGCGCTGACATTCGGCTTTACCCTGCTTACCACAGAGGTGGCCATAGGCAGGAAGACAAAACAGAGTCCGCTCACGGCATACAGTACGTTGAAGAAGGGCTGGGGAGGACTCGGCATCATAGCCTGTATCGTGCCTATGATGATATTGCCGTATTACTGTGTCATAGGCGGATGGGTAATGAAATATGCGGTCTCCTTTATAGCGGGAGACTGGACACAGACAGCAACGGACGGCTACTTTACTTCGTTTATTACTGCGGATACGGAACCGATAGTATACGGAGTGATCTTTCTTGCACTGACCTGCATCATCATATATCAGGGGGTGAATAAGGGTATAGAGGCGTTTTCGAAGGTGCTGATGCCTATCCTGCTTATACTGGTGGTGGGAATAGCGGTATTCTCACTCACGCTCGGACACACTGACGGGGGAGAGACACGTACAGGTTTACAGGGACTTCGCGTGCTGCTTATACCGAGACTTTCCGGGATGGGCTTCTCGGATATACTTGTAGTTCTGATGGATGCCATGGGACAGCTTTTCTACAGCTTAAGCATAGCCATGGGCATCATGGTCGCCTATGGCTCATATGTAAAGGATGATGACAACCTGATGAAGTCGATCAACCAGATAGAGATATTTGATACCGGAGTGGCGGTGCTCGCCGGAGTGATGATCATACCTGCCGTTTATGTGTTTATGGGAGAGGAGGGTATGAGCTCCTCCGGTCCAGGTCTTATGTTCATATCCATACCCAAGGTATTTCAGGCAATGGGACCGATAGGACATTTTATAGGCATCATGTTCTTCCTTATGGTGCTTTTTGCTGCGCTTACAAGCTCCATGTCCATACTCGAGGCTATAGTATCGAGCTTTATGGATCATTATAAGATATCCAGAAGAAGAGCCACGGTCATTGAGTTTTTCATAGCACTGTTCTTTGCAGTACTCGTATGTCTGGGCTACAACAAGCTTTATTTTGAGGTGAAGTTGCCTAACGGAGTAACGGCGCAGATCCTTGATATCATGGACTATGTGAGCAACAACATACTGATGCCCGTCGTGGCGATATCCACCTGCATACTGATAGGCTGGGTACTCACACCGGATACTGTCATAGACGAGGTTACGAGGAATGGGGCAAAGTTCGGAAGGAAGAAGCTCTATATTGTGATGATCAGATTTGTGGCTCCTGTGATGCTCTTCATATTGTTCCTGCAGTCGTTTGGCATCTTTTCCTTCCTGTAAATAAGAGTAAGGTTTACATAATTCACATCAGTACAAGACAGGTTAGGTTGACATAATACATCGTAGGGATCTGCCGGTGAATATCTTTAAGAAAAACAAGGACAAAAAAGCGTATACGGGACTTGCGGGGGTATATGACGAGTTTATGAGAGAGGTGCCGTATGACAGGTGGAGCTCCTTTATCACGGTCCGTCTGAAGAAATACGGCATAGACGGAGGACTGGTGTGTGATCTCGGCTGTGGCAGCGGAGCCCTTACCACGATGCTGTCCGATGCCGGATATGACATGACCGGTATAGACAGCTCCGAGGAGATGCTGGATCAGGCAGCAAAGAAAAAGGGCAGCAGGGATATACTCTATCTTGAACAGGATATGACAGAGTTTGAGCTGTACGGGACGATGAGGGCATTTGTTTCCACCTGCGATGCGCTGAACTATATCACGGACAAGAAGAAGCTTAGGCATATATTTGAGCTTGTACACAACTATCTCGATCCTGACGGTATCTTTATCTTTGACATGCATACACCGGCTTATTACAGGAAGCTGGGGGACAGAGTGTTCGGAGATACCACGGAGGATGCCGGGTATATCTGGGACAATACCTACAACCGTGCTACGGGAATAAACGAATATGCTCTCACTCTCTTTAAGAAGCAGGCTGAAAGAGCAGACGAGAGCTACGTCCGATCCGAAGAGACTCATGTGGAACGGGCATACAGTATAGGTTACATAAAACATATTATCAAAAAAACGGGATTCGATATTCTTGAAGTAAAGTCTGATTATACTGATAAAAACGCAGGCATCCGATCGGACAGAGTGGTTTACATAATCATAAAGAGATAAGCATCTGTCCGCTCCTTTGGCAGAGTATATCAGTCAGGGGACTATAGTGAAAATAAGCGCAAAGAGGGAAAGAATGATGGATTATATCGTCAGAGCTGCGGCTGACAATGAGCATATCAGAGCCTTTGCCGCAACAACAAGGGAAATGACAGAGAAGGCAAGAGTGGCTCACAATTCATCACCTGTAGTGACTGCGGCACTCGGCAGGCTGCTCACGGCAGGTGCCATGATGGGTATTACCATGAAGGGTGATAACGATATACTGACATTGCAGGTAAAGGGCAATGGTGCGATGCAGGGACTCACAGTGACGGCCGACTCAAAGGGTCATGTAAAGGGCTATCCTGTAGAGCCTCTTGTACTGCTTCCTCCGAGGGAGAGCGACCATAAGCTTGATGTGAGCGGCGCACTTGGAAGAGGAACTCTTCGTGTAATAAAGGATATGGGACTCAAGGAGCCTTATGTGGGTGAGGTTGATCTCGTGACGAGCGAGATAGCGGAGGATCTTACATATTATTTCGCGCAGAGTGAGCAGACTCCGTCCTCTGTCGGACTCGGAGTGCTGATGAACAAAGACAATACCGTAAAAGAGGCAGGCGGTTTCATTATCCAGCTGATGCCTGACGTGAGTGATGCCACCATAGACAGACTTGAAGAAAACCTGAAAAGCATATCCTCAGTGACGGAGCTTCTTGACGAGGGTAAAACTCCTGAGGACATACTCGGCTTATTACTTGACGGCTTGGATATGAATGTACTGGAAAAGCTGCCTACAGAGTTTAAGTGCGACTGTTCTCCCGAAAAGATAGAGAAGGCTCTGATAGCCACAGGCAGAGATGAGCTGCAGAGCATGATCGATGAGGGAAAAGAGATAGAGATGGTCTGCAGCTTCTGTAACAAGAAGTATATAGTATCGGTTGAAGAGCTGAAAAGGCTGTTAAACACAGCATCGGAGGTACAGAGACAATGACAGATACCAAAACCGGTATGGCAAAGACCTTATTAATAAGTGTGCTGTTTTGCGCATTCATTACCGGATGCGGGAGCAGTACAACGGATGATATCCCGACGACCTCGTCTCAGGAGGGGGAGGCTGCGGCCTCTGTGTCGCAGGAAGTCATACGGGAGCAGGATGATACAGCGCAAAAGAACGATGATACTTCAGCTCCCGAAGAAAGTGATCTCAGCAGTAGCGACACCGAACTGACTGAGACTGATATCGACAGCGAAGAAGTTAATGATGGCTGGCAGGATGCTTATCTTGATTATCTTGATGAGCATAAGGAGGAAGCCGGCACAGAGGACGTATATTCTCTGATATATGTCGATGGTGATGATGTGCCGGAGCTTGTGATAAATACCGGATTCGAAGCAGGCGGATGCCGGATACTCACATATCATGGCGGGCTGCTTGACGTATTGCAGACAGCCAGACTGCACTTTACCTACATTGAAAAAGAAAATCTGCTGAATAACAGTGAAGGGAATATGGGCTATTATTATGACAATGTCTATACGATACACAACGGCAGATGGGTAAATGTATTCAGCGGAGAGTATTCGGAATTTGATCCAAACTCGCCTGAGGATGACTATGATGAAGAGCTCGGCAGATACAATACGCTTTATTATTATATAGACGGCAGGGAAACAGATAAGGATACATATATCAGAGAACTGAGCAGGATATATGATCTCGACAGGGAAAAGGAGCCCGAGGAGTATATGCGCTACGACGATCTCCGCTCTTATCTTAAGACCGGAAGATTCGACTACGAGGGACACAGATATGAGCTGTGTGTAGAGGACTGCACCTGGGATGAGGCTGAAAAGAAGTGCAGGGAAAAGGGCGGTTATCTCGTATCACTTACAAGCAACGGCGAGTTTGAGCTTGTAGAGAATATGATACGCGATAAGGATCTGACTAAGATATGCTTTTATGTAGGTGCCAAAAGAGAAGATTACGATTGGAAATGGATAGAGCCGGGACTGAAGCAAAGGAACTGCCTCGGTACCGGGTACTATGAACACTGGCTGGATGGCGGACCGAGCTACACTGATACCCTCCCTGACGGCACGGAGATAGAGGAGGATCGTGT
>JAGBNR010000129.1 GCA_017634315.1 Lachnospiraceae bacterium | reverse complement strand
TACCATAAATCGTTAGATGTGACTGTATTATGCAGAGGCTCAGAGGATGGATCAAAAAATAAAAGATACAAATAAAGAAGAAAATCATACAGAGAATGTAAACGAAAAACCGGAGAAGAAAGAACCGGAGAAGAAAGAGCCGGAGGAGAAAGAGCCGGAGGAGAAGGAGTCGGAGAAGAAAGAGCCGGAGGAGAAGGAGCCGGAGGAGAAGGAGCCGGCGAGTAAGGGGGTCGGGCATATAAAGACCGGGGAGACAGAGGACGGAAAGGGAGAGGAAGGCAGGAAGCCCAAGGCCGTAAGAAAAGGCTTTTTTAAAAAATTCCGCAGGATCATTGCGGTGATCGCAGCTTTGCTGATCCTGGGGATCATATTTTTTATCTCATCAGCCGTAAGGCAGGCCAAGGACGCTGCTGCCGCCCAAAAGGAGCAGGTCTTCAGAGATATCGAGAGAAGGGACATCAGCAACTCCATTGCGGTGACAGCCAATGTGGAGGCAAGGGACAAGCGCACGGTCTCGACCCTTGTATCCAATACAAAGGTCCTCGAGGTCAACTATGAGGTCGGTGACTATGTCAGTGAGGGCGATGTCATATGTACCTTTGATACAAGCTCTGTGGCGGAAAATATAGCGGTGCTCCAAAAAAAGATGAATGTTACCAGTGAGAAAAACCGGATAGCCGTGAATGATTCCGTGGTGAATGTGAATAAGGCAGGCACCACATGGGCATACGACACACAGGATAATCTCACATCCGCGGCGAGACTGCAGCAGGACTATGATAAGGCTGTCGCGGACTATTACAATGCGGCGGATGGTTATTCCGATGCAAAAAAAGAAAAAGATAAAAAAAAGGATGAGTATGAAAGCGCAAAAAAAGACTATGAGAGTGCTCAGAAGGAATACAACACCTTGACTGTTGAGGAAAAGGCGGGAGCTGTGGCGCTTTCGGGGAATAAAGCGATGATACGGGATAAATATACCTACTATTCCGGACTGTACAGCTCGGCGGAGGCCGCATATAAGGCTGCAAGCTCGGCAGTCGATAGCTATGAAAACAACATAAAGTCACATCAGACATCTGTCGAGACAGCAAGAAGAAATCTCGAGGATGCAGGCATCAAGACTACAAGGGACTATATAAAGGATGATGTGGAGCTGCAGCTGGCAAACGAGAAAAGCTATATTGCAGGCCTTGATGCATCCATAGCAAATTACGATAACGAAAAGACTATGTCGGAATATGAGCAGCTGCTCGATGACAGCGTGGTACGTGCACCCATATCCGGAGTCATCACATCGCTCAATGTCCATAAGGGCGATGAGTTTGCCGAGAGGACCAAGACCGAGGTGTGTGTGATCCAGGACGACTCAAGCTATCTCGCTAAGGGAACAGTAGATCAGTACAACATAAGCAGGGTGAGAGAAGGGATGAAGGCATACATAAAGACTCAGGCTACCGGAGACGATGAGCTCGAGGGTATAGTCTCCTTTGTATCACCGGTTCCCGCTTCGGCATCCTCCTCCAATACAAACGGTGCTGCGGCCCCGGCCGGCACATCGACCGGTACGAGCGTGTCGTATCCTATAGAGATAAGACTCGGAGAGAGAGATGAAAGACTCAGACTCGGCATGACTGCGGAGACTTCTCTGGTAGTCAATATGAGGCAGGATGTCCTCGTGGTGCCCTATGACTGTCTTACCACAGATGAATACGGATATAAATGCATATATGTATCCACGGGCGAAAAGAGAGAGGTGACAGACGAGGATACATCCCTTTCGGCACGGATAGGCAGGCTTTTCGCAGGAAGCAGTACAAGTGAGGAGTACATCACGAAAAAGGTGATAGTTCAGACGGGGCTTGAAACCGACTATTACACGGAGGTCATATCGGACGAAATAAAGGAAGGTGATAAGGTTCTGGTATTTGACGACAGTGTGTCGGTTGATTCTCCGATAATCGAAGAGGCGGAGGAAGAAGCGGAGATTGAGGTATCGGAGCCTGATGTGACTGCGGGAGCAGGGGGGATCTGAGGCGTGAGAAGCAGTGACGATCCCATAATAGATGCTCACGGCATCTACAAGAGATACTACATAGGGAAGCCTAACGAGCTCGAGATACTCCACGGTATAGACATTAAGGTTTATCCGGGCGAGTTTATTGCCATAGTCGGAGCCTCCGGCTCCGGCAAGTCTACCCTGATGAATATACTGGGTGTCCTTGATAAACCTACAGAGGGTGAATATTATCTGGACGGGATAGATGTAGGTCAGTCCGATGACTCGGAGCTTTCGACCATAAGGAATCAAAAGATCGGATTTGTCTTCCAGACATACAATCTCATATCAAGGCAGTCGGCACTCAAAAATGTGGAGCTGCCCATGCTGTACGGGGGGATGAAAAGATCAGAACGCATCCGCCGCGCAAAGGAGCTGATGGCTATGGTAGGTATGGAGGACAGGATGAGTCATAATCCCGATGAGCTCTCGGGAGGACAGAAGCAGAGGGTGGCCATTGCGAGAGCAATGGGAAATGACCCGGCGATCATCCTGGCTGATGAGCCTACCGGTGCACTGGATACGAAAACCGGAAGACTTGTCATGGACATATTTCATGAACTGAACGAAAAACACGGCAAAACCGTAGTGCTGATCACACATTCACCGGAGCTTGCGGAAGAGAGCGAGAGGATACTCACGCTGTCGGACGGTCTTATCGTCGGAGAGAGAAAGGGTACAGGGCATGCTGTTCTTTGAAAATATCCTGCTTGCCATAAACGGACTTAAAGCCAATAAGATGCGTTCCCTGCTCACTATGCTGGGGATCATCATAGGTATAGCCTCAGTTATAGCGATAATAAGCGTGGGAGACGCGCTCACATCATCCACTGTGGAGTCGATGTCCGTGCTGGGAGCTACGAAGATCACAGTCGGTATAAGGCAAAGAACCGATGAGGAAAATGAGGATAATACCTTTTATTTCGGGGCGATTTTTGATAAAAACCTTACGGAAGGTGATATGTTTACTCCCGAAATGATAAAGGACATTTATGACAATTTTTCTGACAGACTGGTGGGCATGAGACTTGAAAACTCTGTCGGAGACGGTGTCATCCAAAGAAAGAGCAAGGAGACAAAGGTAAAGCTCTCGGGTATGAACAATGATGCACTGAGTGCGGAAAGGCTTAAAATGGTATCCGGAAGGCTCTTTACGGACAAGGATCAGGAGCAGGCAAAAAAGGTGGTGCTGATATCGGACAGAGCCGTGGATCAGAGCCTTAAGACCGGATATGATGAGGCTCTCGGACAAGAGCTGACCGTGCTGATCAACGGTGAATTCCATCACTTTACCATCGTGGGAGTATACCATTTCGATGAAAACTCTTTAAGCTATGCTTTAGACGGAGGGGATGCGACGAGTCTGTATCTGCCTGTCTCCACGTCCTTTAGGGAAATGCACAAAAACGAAGTGTATCAAAGTGTTGACTATGAATTCGCCGAAGGTGTTGATACCGGGAAGCTCCTTAAAGATATCGATGCTTATGTGAATGACAAATACTACAGGAATAACCGTAATTTTGAGGTCGCATCCTTCAGCGAGGCATCACTTGTTGAGGAGCTTGGAAGGGCACTGCAGAGCATTTCCATAGGCATATCTGTCATAGCTGCGATCTCACTTCTGGTAGGCGGCATCGGAGTCATGAATATCATGCTGGTCTCCATACAGGAGAGGACAAAGGAGATAGGGACCAGAAAGGCTCTGGGAGCCACAAACTCATCCATAAGGATGCAGTTTATCGTAGAGTCCATAGTGCTCTGTATAGTCGGAGGATTCATAGGTGTCCTGATCGGTATCGGAATGGGATATCTTGGAGTAGTGGCAATAAACAGGTTCGGATCATCGGAAGCAGATGCTGCGGAGTCGGCGATAAAGTATGTCATACCCTACAAGGGAATGCTGATAGCCCTGCTTTTCTCCGCGGGGGTGGGAGTTTTCTTCGGATATTATCCCGCAAACAAAGCGGCAAAGATGAATCCTATAGATGCTTTAAGATACGAATGATGGTGTCCGTTGCCCCTTTGTCTGATCATCGTCACACGACTGCTTCTAAGCCGAAATAAAGCTCCTCAGCTCTTTAAGCCGCGCCTCCATGGTACTGCGGCCGATGTCATATACGCGCTGGAGCTCATTGGGATCATGCTCGGTATGATTGATGTGAAGAGACTCGGGCGGCTGTATCACGAAGGCACTGCCCTCCAATGAGCATTTCTTTACAAGCTCGAGCTCTTTATTGTAC
>JAGBNR010000128.1 GCA_017634315.1 Lachnospiraceae bacterium | reverse complement strand
CGACAGTCTGGACAGAGGAGGGGCGGCCGAAAAGCTGAAGTATCAGACAGTACTGCAGAGGTATCCGTATATCTCGGAGGAGGATGCGTCAGATCTCTTTGACTGTCATGCGGAGTATGTGGTGAGATCCTCATATGCGGTGTGTCTGACGGGCTCCATGGATGGCAGGGCAAAGGAGCTGCTTGATGCGCTCACCGGAGGACAGACCTGATGATTTGGTACGCCCATAGCAAGATATGTGTTTTCCTGAGCCTTAAGCACATATTACTTAGCGAGCTCCTTGTCGCCAAGGTGGCTTCGCTGGTGGTATCGCCTTAGAAGACACCTGCTATAAGACAACGAGCGAGCTTAGTAAGATGTAGCAGCGAACGGGAAACATATAGCTTGCAATGGGCGGCATAAAGGATCTCATGGCGTCGAAAACAGAATGATGGATCACAGGAGAGATAAGAGATGGCAGATTATCCCATTATCGCAGATGTAAGTGCATATATAGTGAGGATGCTCCGCGAGAAGATGTGTCCGGAGCCCATACCCTCACCGAACAATATCGAGATATCGTCCCCGCTCTCGCAGGACGTGGACTATATAGTGGGCCTGTATCTCTACGATATAGTGGAAGATGTGCAGGTGACGACCCCCCGGCTCATAGAGCGGGGCAGGGCCGAGCTTCAAAAGCCGCCCAGACCATATGCTTTATATTATATGGTCTTCATAAACGGCTCCTCCCAGATGGGACTTAAGGCGCCGGATATACAAAAGATCATCGGAAAGGTGGCACAGATAGTGAATGACAAGCCATCTGTGTACCCGAACGAGCTGCAGTCGTGGCTTACCACCCAGGAGCCTCCTATCACACTGTCTCAGGCGAAGATAAGTCTGGAGGAAAAGGTAAGGGTGTGGCAGGCGATCAACAAGCCATATCAGATCAGCCTGTTCTACAAGGCGGCACCCGTATACCTGTCAAGCGGCGATGTAATAGAGACGCCGAGAGTCGTGGATGCAAGCTTCTCGCTGCAGGTACCTGAAGCAGAATGAGTTTTAAGAAAGGAGGGAAAAGATAATGTCAGCTTCCGTATTCGGTTCAAAACTGGATCTTTTGGTACGGCTTACAGACACGACTACGGGGGCAGCAGTAACTGAAAGAAACATTGTTTTCAAGAGAGACGGCATGCCTGTCATACCGGAGCCAAGAGACCCGGGCACTTATATATTTATCAATACCGGCAGGGAAGATTTTCTCATGCGGATAGAAGTATTCGGGTATGAGGTATATGAGACACGGGTACGTTATGAAGAGTTAGACGTTAGGATTCCGGAATGCGATGTGTTCCTGATGCCATCTGAGAGCATGTCGAAGGGGGAAAAGGTGCTTAGTTTCTCGGGTACTCTTCCTTTTCTTAAAAAGATCGAGGCAGTATGCCTTGATAGACCTGTCTGCTTTGCAAAGGACTTTAACGTAAAGACGAGAGAGCTTACGGCTTTCGTAAATGCCGGAGGCAGAGTCAGTCTTAATGACAGATACTACGGTATGCTTAAAGCAGACAGAGCAAGCTATGAAAAAATAGAGGTGGAGACATCAGTCACGCCTCAGTCTGTCAGGCTAAAGGAAGTGATCGGGGAAGAGCAGATCTCGAATCAGCCGGTGATGCGGGTGGTATTCGGAAGTGTCAGGGAAGACGGAGAATACATGCTCAAGGTAAGAGACTCCGGACAGAGTCTCAGATATCTGGTGCGTTACGAGCTCGAGGATGAGGTCAGATTTTCAGAGGTTGACTTTAAAGCCTTAAAGGAAGGATCGGTATGAGTCTTCTCGCTGAAGTAGGTGCAAATCTAATGTGTACCATGGGTACTGCACCGGCACCGCTAAAGGTCACGTCACAGAGTAAGGTGCTCGCGGAGGGAAAACCCGCGGCTACCATACAGGATGCTGCGGCTATGACAAATGTGGGACCGTTTGGTATGTGTACGTCCCTTGCCAATCCGGCAGTTGCATCCGCGACCGCCGCGGCTCTGGGGGTGCTCACACCGCAGCCGTGTACTCCGATGCCGGCAGGCATCTGGATACCGACCAAGCCCAAGGTGCTCATAGACGGCAAGCCCTGTCTCACGCAGGACTGCAAGATGATGTGTGCCTACGCGGGATCGATAAGTATCACGCTTCCGGGACAGACAAAGGTTAACGCAAATTAAATTGAGAAAGGAAAGATATTAAGATGGCAGAATATTTTTCACCAGGAGTTTACGTGGAGGAGTATGACAATTCTCCGCGGAGTATAGAGGGAGTAGGGACAAGCACGGCAGGCTTTATCGGTCTCGCCGAAAAGGGGCCCGTCATAGGTGCGCCTGTATTTGTTCCCAACTTCAAGAGTTTCACACAGCAGTTCGGCGGATTCCTGAGTGAATTCGCTTACGGCGAGTACAGATTTCTTGCAAACAGCGTAGAGCAGTTCTTCGCAAACGGAGGCACGAGGTGCTTCGTGATGAGAGTCGCTCCCAAGGATGCCAAGGCATCATCGGCAGAAAAGGGCATACTCACCGTTACTGCAAAGAATCCGGGCGCATGGGGCGACAAGGTACAGATCACACTGAATACCGTAAAGAAGCAGAAGCTCCAGCTGCTCGAAAAGACAGAGACCGGCTACAGGGCAAAGAGCTTGGACGGCTTCAGAGAGGGGGATATAGTCGAGTTTGAGGGCACCTACACTACTATCAAGACGATAATGGACAGGACGGTGACCTTTACGGACGATATCCCGGATGAGGCAGTGGACGATGCCATCATACCGAAGGCAGTGCTCTATCTTGTGACCTTTGACATGGCAGTGCGTTACGGTGATGAGGCGGAGAGGTATCAGGATCTTTCCTTCAATATCGGCTCGCCTAAATACATCGGATCGAAGCTTGCAGGCAGCGAGCTCATAGATGTGAACGTGAAGCCTATGGAAAAAGCCGGCAACCCTGTGGAGGAGATACTGGGCGAGGGAGTCGAGAGCGGAGCTTTCTTCCTTGAGGGAGGTTCTGACGGCTCGGTGTCCAAGGTGAATGCGGGCACCTTTATCGGAGAGGACGGCGGTCCCGGCAAGCGTACCGGACTGCAGTCATTCATCGAGAACAACAACGTGAGCATGCTGGCAGTACCCGGCATCACGATGCCTGAGGTGATCGTATCACTCGTGGGACACTGTGAGAACTTAAAGAGCCGCTTCGCTGTCATAGACATGCCTGCCGATATGTACAAGACCTCAGACCTGATAGAGTACAGGGGCATGATAGATTCGACCTACGCGGCGATGTATCATCCCTGGATAGAGGTATTTGACAGGTCTTCCAACAAGGCTGACTATATACCCCCTTCGGGTGCGGTGATGGGTATATATTCCAGAACCGATCAGACGAGGGGTGTGCATAAGGCTCCGGCCAATGAGGTGGTCTTCTGCACAGGACTTAAGACAAACTACACCAAGGACGAGCAGGATATGCTCAACCCCGAGGGCATCAACCTTATCCGGGCACTTCCCGGTCAGGGTATCCGCGTATGGGGAGCACGCACGGCTTCGTCCAATGCATCATTTAAGTATGTCAATGTGCGCAGGCTCTTTATCTATGTGGAGGAGAGCATCAAGGCAAATACCAACTGGGTTGTGTTTGAGCCCAATGACGCGACACTTTGGCAGAGAGTGGAGCTGTCCATATCAGGCTTCCTTGACGGTCTGTGGAGAAACGGGATGCTCGCCGGAGATTCACCGGCTACGAGCTATTTCGTAGAGATCGGTCCTTCTACAATGTCGAGGGATGATATCAATAACGGCCGACTGATATGCAATATAGGCATAGCACCTTCGAAACCTGCTGAGTTCGTGATCTTCCGCGTCACGCAGTTTACCGCGGAAGCCGGTGGCGGTGAGGAGTGATAAAAAGAAAGGAAGATGACAGAATATGGCAGCTAATACTTATGATAACGGAAAAGGTTCATACTATCCGTTGACCAAGATGAACTTCCTCGTCACCGTATCCCAGATAGCCGGTACAGCGGCTTTCAGTGAGGTGACGGGAGTCGAGAGCTCGGTGGATGTCATCGAGTTCAGGCAGGGTAACTCGGGATCGCTTGCACCCGTGAAGATACCGGGACTTGTAAAGCACGGCAACGTGACGCTCAGGATGGGATACATCATCGAGAGCGCATTCAAGACCTGGATACAGGAGTGCGTGAGTGAGACCAGAGGGCAGATGCCCCGGTATGATGTGACAATAGAGCTCATAGACATCAATCCCGGAGCACCCCAGCAGACAGTTACCTCGCCTTCGGGTACGAGGACCTGGACACTGACAAACGCATGGGTGGCAAAGTACAATGCACCCGATCTGGACGCTAAAAACTCGGATGTGGCTATCGAGAGTGTCGAGCTTGCATACGAGGAACTGGTAATACCTAACTAAGACACTCGATCAGACAGCATATGCTTTGAGGGTACATGAGTGACGACTCATGTGCCCCACAAGGCAGATGCCACTTACACAGTGCAGAAAGGCTCGAAGTCTTGCATATGTTTTTTGTGAGCCTAAGCTTGCCCGCTATTGCACTTGAAAGTGCTCTGCAGTCAGGGACATCGGCACACGGATGTGCCGATGAGGCGATTACTCGCATGGATGCGAATAATCGCCGGTTCCGTAAGGTATGTGAAGCATAAATGCACTTTCTTAGTGCAATCGGTGCAAGGTTACAGTGAATCAAAAAATATATGCAGGACATAGAGCCACATAGAAATAACACGTGACGTAGAGCATATAGAAAGCTGTCAACAGGAGGGAAATATGGAAACTGTATATGAATTCACACTTCCGAAGGGGTACATGGACAATGCGGGAGAGCTGCACAGGAGAGGAAAGATGAGACTCGCGACTGCGGGAGACGAGATATCGGCTACCAGAGATCCGAGAGTGCTGCAGAATCCCTCCTACCTTACCATAGTGATCCTGAGCAGGGTCATCACGGAGATCGAGGGAGTAGATGCGATCACGGCGACCCTCATAGAGAAGCTTTTCACCGCTGATCTTGCATATCTGCAGGATATGTACCAGAGGATCAACGATATAGAGCCGCCCACGCTCACGGCGGTGTGCCCGGACTGCGGCAGGAGCTTTGAGGTGCCGCTAAATTTTACCGGGGAGGGATGAGACTTTACCCCGAGGAGGATCTCTATAAGGAGATGGCCTTTATCTCGTACTACTTCCACTGGAGCGAAAACGACGTGCTGGGACTCGAGCACAGACAGAGACGGAAATAAAAATGATGTAGTTTTAAATTTTACTCAAATTACGATAATATTAGGAGAATTGCCTATGCCTTTTGAAACATTATTAAATTTAAATAATGATGAATAT
>JAGBNR010000127.1 GCA_017634315.1 Lachnospiraceae bacterium | reverse complement strand
TATGTTTATTACCTTTATACGAAAAAAAACGATTACTGGCAGGATACTGCTTTCAAAAGGCTCTGCCTGAGCATAGTAATGGCAGCTGCGGTCGCGCTTTCCCTTATCTTTTCCCTCTCTCCGGAAAACACGAACTTCTTTACCCTTATCCTGCCGAGTACATAGATACCGATATAAGTCAGCCCCACCGGCTTTTCTTTCGTACCTCCTCCGGGTCCCGCTATACCGGTAAGAGATATCGCGGCATCCGATTTTGTCGCGGCGGCGCACCCCTTTACCATCTCCTTTGCACACTGCTTTGATACGGCTCCATACTTATCAAGAGTCGATCTCTTCACTCCGAGATATTTTCTTTTCGATCTGTTGGAATATGTGATGAATCCGGTTTTGATGACCTCCGAAGCCCCCGGCACATTGATGAGACGACTCGTGACCATACCACCGGTAAGTGACTCCGCAAGAGAGAGCGTAAGCCCGTTTTCGACAAGCAGCTGAAGCACGGCTGCCTCAAGAGTGATATCTTCATCTGTGGTAAAGACATGGGAACCGAAACGTTTCTTTATTTCCCTGACCACCGGCTTCACGAGCTCATGCGCTTCTTTTTCATTCCCGGCGGAGGCTGTCACCCGTATATCCACCTCTCCCACCTTGGCATATGTGGCTATGGTGGGATTTGCCTGTGCATCGATCATATCCTTAAGCTCGGTCTCCGCCAGACTCTCGCCGATCCCGCACAGCTTTATCATCTCCGAACAGAAAGCCGTATCGCTCTTTTCTTTCAGATAAGGGACTACCTGATCATCCCACATGGGAATGAGCTCTCCGGGCGGTCCCGGCAGAAGTATGGCTGTCACCTGCTCACCCTCTGCTATGATACCCGGTGCCGTACCGTTTTTATTGTACAGAACCCTCGCACCCTCAGGCACGAGTGCCTGCTTGCGGTTATTGTCCGTATATTTGATATCTCTTTTCTCAAAAAACTCTTTGATCTGCTCCCATGCTTTCTCATCTTCTATGAGCGTCTTGCCCATGACCTTCGCCACGGTCTCTTTCGTAAGATCGTCCTCTGTAGGTCCGAGTCCTCCGGAAAGTATCACTATATCAGCTCTCCCCGAGGCCTCGCGAAAGACCTCCATGAGCCTGCCGTCATTATCTCCGACCACACTCTGATAAAAGCACGACACTCCCAGTCCGGCAAGTCCCTTTGAAATGTATGCGGCATTTGTATTTACTATGTTTCCCATGAGTATCTCGGTACCCACACAGATGATCTCGGCTTTCATGATCTCTCCCTCCTGTCCTCCATCACACTTTTATTTTTCAGTATGTAATCAACGAGCGATATGACCGTCAGCGCAAGAGCAGCATACGTCACGACCGTCGACGCTGTACTCCACACCGGATGCGCGATATCCGCAAGCAGCATTATCACCATCGTCATCTGGAAGACTGTTTTGAACTTTCCCCAGTATGAAGCCGCGATCACCACGTTTTTTTCTGCTGCAATGATCCTGAAGCCGGAAATGATAAACTCCCGCGCTACTATCGTAACCACTATCCATGAAGCAAGATCCCCAAGCTCTACCAGACAGATCATAGCCGATATCACCAGTATCTTGTCGGCAAGCGGATCCGCAAACTTCCCAAAGGTAGTCACAAGACCATATTTCCTGGCTATCTTGCCATCCAGCAGATCGGTAAGCGATGCTATGACAAATATGATGAGGGCTATCCATCGGGACATGCCTCCGAAGCAGTCTGTCATGAGGATCGCTACAAAGAAAGGTATCAGTATCACTCTGAACAATGTCAGTTTATTGGGCAGATTCATCTCCATATTATGTAAACCTCCTTGAACATAGAGTTACTCAGCGGTCAGATCATACCCGTTCGAACCGGTAACGGTAACGTCCAGCATATCTCCGCTCATGATGCTCTTATTTCTGCTCTTCACAAATACATATCCGTCTATATCAGGTGCATCCCTGTAGCTCCGGCAGGCATACACTTCACCATCGGTCTTTACAATATCTGACAGCATATCATCACCGGTGTCTCCGGCTATCCTGCCCTCCACCATGACACGCAGCCGCCTGCCCTTAAGTGCCGCTTCCGTATCAAAGGCAATGCTCTGCTGGAGCTCCATTATCTCTCTCTGCCTCCGTCGTTTCGTCGCGTGATGTATCTGACCCCTCATGGCTGCTGCCTCTGTCCCTTCCTCCCTGGAGTATGCAAAGCACCCGAGTCTGTCAAAGCGCATATCTCTGACAAAGCTCTTAAGCTCCTCATGCTCCTCCTCCGTCTCGCCCGGAAAACCCGAGATCAGCGTGGTCCTCAGAGCTATATCGGGAATGCTCTTTCGAAGCTTTTGAATTATGTAAACCAATCCGTCCTTTGTTGTCTTCCTTCCCATGAGCTTTAATAACCTGTCGGAGCAATGCTGTATCGGCAGATCCAGATAATGGCATATCTTAGGCTCGGACTTCATGCACTCTATCAGCTCATCGGTTATTTCCTCCGGATAGCAGTACATCAGCCTGATCCACTCTATACCCTCTATCTCACACAGTCTGTATAGCAGCTCGGGAAGAGCCTTTCTTCCGTATATGTCGATACCATATACCGTGGTCTCCTGCGCTATCAGCAGGAGCTCCTTTACTCCCCTTGCGGCAAGAGCCGTAGCATCCGATATCAGATCCTCCATCGGTACGGATCTGTAATGTCCTCTTACCCTGGGTATCACGCAGTAGCTGCAGTTCTTGTTGCATCCGTCGGCTATCTTAAGGCTCGCAGAGCATACACTGCCCGTGATCTCCCTTAGTCCTTTTAAGTATACATAGCGGTCTATGCTGTTTATATATGACAAAACCGGGCTGCCGCCCTCCGCCTTGCCATCGCGGTATGCCTCGAGCAGCTTGTCTGCAGCATCCGCTATCGCATCTATTGCGGTCGTACCTATGACGGCATCCACCTCGGGCATTGTCTTCTTTATCTCATCTGCGTACCTTTGTGCCAGACATCCGCAGACTATCAATGCTTTCAGGCTGCCGTCCGTCTTCTTCTCCCCCATCTCTATGATGGTATTGATGCTCTCTTCCCTGGCATCTCCTATAAAGCAGCATGAATTGATCACTATCAGATCCGCCGCATCCTCATCGCCGGTAATCTCATACCCTCTGGACTGCAGCAGTCCTATCATCTGCTCGGAGTCCACAAGGTTCTTGTCGCATCCGAGTGATATAAAAAAGACCCTGAATTTTGTTTCAGGATCTTTCCTATGTCTCTTTTTAGATGAACACTTCATCCTGATCGTGGCTCTCTATCTTGAGTTTGCCCTCGTACAGCTCCTCGACTGCTGTGGAAAGAGGCTTGTCATACTCATTCGTCTCGATCATCGGCTCCGAACCGTCCACTATCTGTCTCGCACGCTTTGCCGTGGCAAGCACTATGGAGTATCTCGAATTGACTATCGGAGCATCACCCTCCTGTACATCAGCATTTACGACATTCATCAGGTCTCCGTATGACGGGTGTAACATTTTCTTTCTCCTCTCATGTATTACTTTATAGTGTTAAATCCCAGTAACTCTTCCTTTATCATATCCGCAAATCCGGACTCATGTGACACCGTGTGGTGCGCGGACTGTATGATATTATGCACCCTATCCGTGCAATCATTTATATTATCATTAATCACAAGAAAATCATAGTCTTTTATATATTCCGATTCTTCACAGGCCCGCTTCATACGCTTTGCTATGACCTCATCTGTCTCCGTACCTCTGCCCTTGAGTCTGCGGTATATTTCATCCGCACTCGGCGGAGTGAGAAAGATCAGCAGAGTATCGGGATACTTTTCCTTTACCTGCATGGCTCCCTGCATCTCTATCTCCAATATCACGTCCTTGCCGGCATCCATCATGGCAAATACGAAATCCTTTGGTGTGCCGTAGTAGTTGCCCACATACTCGGCATATTCCAAAAGCATACCATCAGCGATCATATCCTCAAACTGCTCTCTGGTCTTGAAAAAGTAGCTCTTCCCCTCTTCCTCTCCGGGGCGCGGTGCTCTGGATGTAGCCGATACAGATAGTGCATAGTTATCATGCTCTGATATCAGCTTGTTCATCACGGTTCCCTTGCCGGAGCCCGCGAAGCCTGATACTATTGTCAATATACCGCGGTCTGAATCTGTCATTTGATATTCCCTTCTCGGTTCTCCGCTCCTTTCGGAGCTCTCGTCCCGCTAAAAACTTCTTCTTGCCGCCTTTTTATAAAAGCCCTTCGCGGCCCTCCGCTCCTTTCGGAGCTCTCGTCCCGCTTCGTCTATTCGCAACTCGCATCCCTCTCTTTCGTTCGTGATGCTTTGTTGCTCATAGTCGTTAGCGTCTCTAATGTCCATGCAGAGCCTCGCGCAAGCGCAGGCTTTGCATGGACATTGAGACCGGGCTTTTATTCTACATTCTGGATCTGTTCTCTTATCTTCTCAATGAGTGTCTTAAGCTCTATGGCTCTGTCAGTCAGCGCGATATCGCCGGATTTTGAAAGCGTGGTATTTGCCTCACGGTTCATCTCCTGTGCTATAAAGTCAAGCTTCCTGCCACACGCGCCGCCTTTCTTCAGCTCATCGGTCATAGCCTGCACATGACTTTTGAGCCTGACTATCTCCTCATCCACACATATCTTGTCGGCATATATCGTGACCTCGGTAACAATGCGTGCCTCATCTGCCTTGACATCAAGCGCGGAAAGCATATCACGCAGCTTTTCTTCCAGCTTATTCCTGTATTCACTCACTATTTCAGGTGATCGCTGCTCTATGAACTCCACATGTGATGCCATGTCCTCCAGCTTCGAGATCAGATCCGTCCTGAGGTTATTACCCTCCTTCTCCCTTGTCGCTACGAAGTGTGTACACGCTTCCCTTACCGTCTTTTCAAGCGAACCCCACAGCTCATCTTCATTTGTCTCTGCGTCCTCCATGGTAAATACGTCCGGGAATCTCGCAAGTACCGACAGCCGGATATCGTTCTGTATACCGAAATCCTCAGACATTTCCTGAATGTATTTCATATACTCATGAGCCAATGCGGAATTATACTTAACGCTCTCTGCTGCTTCATTATAGTCCTCAAAAGCAACAAAAACGTCCACCTTGCCACGTTCCATGTATTCCTTCATGACATTTCTGATATTGGCTTCAAATGCGGAGAGCTTCTTAGGCAGCTTCACGGATACCTCAAGATATCTGTGATTGACCGCCTTTAT
>JAGBNR010000126.1 GCA_017634315.1 Lachnospiraceae bacterium | reverse complement strand
GGTGCCGGCGACGCTTTGAGTGTAAAGTTGCTGTAATCCGGACTGAAATTCGGATTAAAATAGGGATCTCCCGCTTCAAGGTCAGCCGCCCACTTTGTCCTGAATGCCTCGGACTCCTTCTCATATCTCGCCGCCCTCTCCGGATCGGCACCCGACACATCGGACCCTCTTGATGCCGACTCATAATGATAGAGCTCGGCAAACGGGGTAAATACATTCACTCTCCCCATATGCCTGAGCTTCAGGCACAGATCGACATCGTTGAGTGCCACGGCAAAGCCCTCATCCAGTCCGCCGCAGGCATCATAGTCTTTTCTTGATACCATCAGGCAGGCACCTGTCACAGCCGTAAAGTTCTGCGCATAGCAGAGTCTTCCCATATATCCGAGATTGGTGCTTGCCAGACCATAGTGCACATGACCCGCCGTCCTGTGCGCTCCCAGTCCTATCACCACGCCGGCATGCTGTATGGAATGATCCGGATAAAAGAGCTTGGCACCCACCGCACCCACATCATTCCTCTGCGCATACATGAGCAGCTCCTCTATCCAGTCTCTCGTTATCACCTCGGTATCATTATTTAACAGCAGCAGATACTCGCCCTCCGAAGCCTCCACGCCCTTATTGATGAGCTCGGAATAATTAAAGCTCTCCTGTCTTACCTCGATGACCCTTATATTGGGGGCCTTGAGCAGCTCCCCGTAATATTCCTTTACACCCTCGGCAGTACTGCCGTTCTCTACCACCACTATCTCATAGTTCTCATAGGATGAGCGCAGCATGATCGAGTCTATGCATCTGCGCAGCTCCTCCTCATGATCTCTGTTGGGTATTATGACAGATACCTTAGGCTTTGATACAAGCCTGTATCTGATACGGAAGATAGTGGCAAATGCCTTGGAGCTCTCTATCTCAAATCCCTCCATGCCGTCCGCTGTAAGTGACGATGCCACTGCCCTTTTAGCCGCATCGATAGCATAGGTCTTGGCATTGATATCAGCAGCCGTAGATCCCGCATGACTCCTCCAGTAATAAAGTATATGAGGTACATGTACTATACCGTCGGGATACCTTGATGCCTCATGCGTGAGCCTGAGTATCAGATCATGATCCTGACTGCCGTCATATTCGGAGCGGAATCTTCCCACCCTGTCTATAAGCTCTCTCCGAAATGCGGAGAAATGGCAGATGTAATTGTTTGCCCTGAGATTGTCCGGCGCGAAATCGGGCTTGAAATGAAGTGTGACCATATTGTTGATGGAGTCACCCTGAAAGGTAGCCTCATCGGAATAAATAAAATAAGCCTCCTTCTCCTCCAGCACCTTCATGTATTCAAAGAGTGCCGAGGGATGCAGCAGATCGTCATGATCCATAAGAGCATAAAAATCACCTGTCGCAAGCTCAAAGCACGCATTTGTATTTTCCGATATGCCGCCGTTGCAGTCGAGCTTTTTGTACTTTATGCGCTCCCTCTTACGGTAAGCGGCCATATCCTTTTCCGCGTATTCCCTCACAATGTCTGCCACATATCCGTGCGCGTCATCCGATCCGTCGGCAAAGCACAGCTCCCATCCACCGTAGGTCTGCGCCTCCACACTGTCGAGCAGCTCACGCAGGAAGCTCTCGGGGGTATTGTATAGCGGTATGAGTATCGAAAAGATATGCTCTTTCTTAAATACGGTGTTTCTTGCCTTCTCGATCTCCTCCGGCGAGGGAAAGCTCTCCGTGCCGTGATACTTGTAAGCCGACCTCTCTATCCTTTTCTGCCTGAGCTTCCTCCTCACCTCACTGAAAGATCCGAGTCTCTTCACTCTGATGCACGCATTCTTAAAATGCGACCACGCCAGTCTGAAAGGCATTATGGATCTGTATATCAGACTCTGCTTAAGCGTATTCCACTTTAGGGAAAGATCCGCGTGCTCTGCTTCAAGATCCGTGAGCTCTCTGGTCAGTCTTTCATTCTTTTCTTTTTCCTTCTCATAGAGTCCCCTGTAATACTCTAAGAGATCTCCCTTGTTTTCCTGCATTCTTCTTCACCCTTATATAGTTTTCCGTTTTTCCCCATAAGGACAGGGTAAGCAGTCACCTCGCCCCACACCTTGATGTTATCCATTACGGATGCCGGTATCCTGGTAATAAAACCGGCCCTCAGGCTGTGCTTCTCCTTCGGGAATGCCTCCGCCACATCCTTTCTGGTGACGAAAGCCGTGTCGACCATATACTTTATGCCCTTAGTCTCTATTATCACTTTAGGGATCATCCTGCTGTCCTTCTCTTTAAATATCCAGCCGGATATCTCGTAAAAATCCTCGTTTCCGAAGGCATCCGACAGCCTGTAGTCAAATCTGTCCATCGAGGCTCTGACATGCTTGTTTGCCCTGATCTTCTTGCCCGTTACCTTCGGCTCGGTGAGACCGGATGTCTCCCATTCCTCCGGCAGATCTATATCAAAGTCGAGCCCGAAATGAGTGAGATTCGGACTCATAAAGGGATCGCCCCTTTCGATGATCTCCCGGTGCTTTGTCGTAAAATATCTGCGCTCGGCTGCCAGCCTGCCATAAGACTCCCTGTCATATCTGTCATCAGGTCTCGTCACACTCTCGTAATGTATCAGATGCTCCGAGTTCACGCACACATTGTAAAGTCCCTTTTCATAGAGCCTGAGACACAGATCCACATCATTATATGCCACAGGCAGTGATTCATCAAAGCCACCTATGCTCTCATAGTTGCCGCGGCTTATCGCAAGACATGCTCCTGTCACGGCAAGGGTATTTATATCATTTTCACTGTAGCCGTAATAATATGTGTCATCAAGATACCCCTGCAGCTTGTGAGACGGACCCGAGTACAGCAGCGTGACCCCGCAGTGCTGTATCCTCTCCTCGCCGGGATACAGGAGCTTCAACCCCACGGCACCTGTCCTTTCCTCCATGGACTTTAAGGCAAGCTTTTCCAGCACACCCCTTTCCCCTGCAGGGATCTCTATATCATCATTCATAAAGATAAGTACATCGCCGCGGGCTTTGGAGGCACCTATGTTATTCAGCTTCGAATAATTGAAATCAATGGGCTCATAGAAATACCTGATCCCCTGCCTGTCTGACAGCTTCTCGTATGCGGCTCTGTTCTCCCCGCTGCTGCCGTTGTCCACAAGGATCAGCTCCACATCATCAGCATAGGTCGACAGCTTTATCGAAGAGACACAGCGTTCCAGCATATCCGGATGGTCTTTTGAGAGGATCACTATAGATATACTGTGATCAAATCTGTCGACAAAGAACTGCTCATCTTCTTCAGACAGCTTCCTCGGGGTATCTGAGGCATCCGATCCACGTCCGGATACGTTGTTGTGTGATTCCTTTATGCTTTGGCTCGAATCACGCACAAATGCGTGCTTCTGACCAAACATTGCAAGACCGTATGTCCTTCCGTGAGTCCTGTGATAGAGCACTCTGGGTATATGACAGACCCTTTCCCTCTCAAAATCGGATAGACTGTCATACTCCATACCCTTCCTTACGGCATACATCCCGTATATATATCCTGTGCTGTGCTGGGTCTCCGGCGAATAGTCCGGCTTGAAAAAAGGCTCCTGCCTCTCGTTATTCTTTATCTCATCCTCATCACAGTAGATCAGATCGTAGTCACCCCCGGCTGCGGCAAGAGCAAACTGCGTCTCGGCATCCGGATCTATGACATGATCCTCACTGTTATAGATTATCTCATACTTTTCCCTGAAAGCATCCGTGATATGTCTGTCCGCGGTCTCCCCGCGCCAGCTCTCAGTTTTCTCTGTCCAGCAAAGATATCTTGTCATATTCCTTCTTCTCCGGACGCTGTTTTTTCAGGAATCCCCTCGGCGCAGTCTCATAGTCCGTGAACTTCTGCCCGATATCATCAAACATATCCCTGTTTATCATCTGCAGAGTATATTCTATATGAAACACTTCAGTGCCTGAGGGTATGGTAAATAAAAACTGCGGGTCCTCTGTTTCAAAGATCACCGTCCTGCCGCACACATGACCGTTTACGGTAGCCTCGGGCACAGTGGCGGATATCAGTCTCACCATACAGGCTGTCTCCACTGGATCTACCCTGATGGATCTCACACCCGCAGGAAGAGGAATATCGAAGGAGACTCTCATGTCGTCCCCCACCTCGGCCTCATAATGCTGCAGGTTATCCTCCGAAAAACCGCTTCCGGTATCAAAATATACCCCCGCATGCTCCGGTCTCAAAAGCGGAGCAAAGCCGGTCACAGCCCTGCCCAGCGTCACTCCTCCCTTTCCGAAAATATCGTACATTTTCTTCAGCGATATATGATCTCCGCATATCTTATGCTGCAGAGCAAGCTCATCCTCCTTGAGATCGGACAGCCTCCTTGTATCCAGTCTTGCCGCCTCATACAGCTCCTCTGTGGGTATCAGACCCTTATTCTCCTCGACAAAATAATACAGCGATCTGTAAATGATAAACTCAGGATCGGCTCCCTCCTCCATCCACTCATAATCCGTGATATTCCATGCGCCGTCAGGGGTGATCATGATGTTTGAAAATATAAGATCAAGATCTGCGGGTCTCTTTGCCCTGATAAACGCCGCAAACTGAGCCACTATCTTTAGCGCATCCTCCTTCCTGCCGCTCCTTATATAGTCGATAAGCACATCCTCCAGGGTCCTTCCCTCAAGATACTCAAACTCCACTCCCGCGAAGTCTCCTCCGACGGTAAGGAGCTTCGCCCTGTTCACTCTTACGGGTGAGTCCTTCAGCTCC
Source organism: Lachnospiraceae bacterium (assembly GCA_017634315.1). Taxonomy (GTDB): domain Bacteria; phylum Bacillota; class Clostridia; order Lachnospirales; family Lachnospiraceae; genus NK4A144. The sequence goes on along the minus strand of JAGBNR010000126.1, from coordinate 9,928 downwards.
TCCGTCATCCTGACCGATGTATCGTACATCTTGAGGAGATGTGACCGTGCGCTTGAAGTCTTCGGATACTTCATCACATACCTCTTGTGATATCCGTCGACCAGTATATCCGTGCGTATCTGATACTCGGGATCTCTGTTGTCCGAGTGTCTCGAATACAGCGGACGCTTCATGTCAAAGCTCTCTATCCTGTCCTCTTTAGACATCAGCACAAGGAAAGAGTTTGATACCTCCGGAAATATCCCCTCTCTTATCGCTTCATCAAATGCCTTTGCCTCGTCAAATGCCACAAATCTCGAGGCATCGTAGTTTCTTATATTGTCAGTGAGCTCACCCTGATGCGGCAGTCTTTCATCCGAGAAAATGACAGCCGGGAGCTTGTAGTCGGGATACGGATAGTAAAATACCGTCCTCAGTCCCGCATTCTTTGCCAGCTTCATCAGGCCGTTCTTTGAAAAGGTCCTCACTCTGTCCGTACCTGTATAGCCCTCTATGCCGTCATAGAATCCGCCGGTGTGATCCTCCCTGCAGCCCGAGAGATACTTCATCCCGTATTTATTCTCTATACCTGCCACGATCTCTCCGCCCTGAGCCAGATGTCCCGTCAGTCTCTTCAGCATCGAAAGATACGGATCTGCCGCATCCTCCTTCTTCGTGATATATGAGCCCGCATATTCGAGCACCCCGATAAGAAATACATAATCATACTCCTCTGTAAGCTCACGCTCTATATCCTCAAAGTTTCCGACTATTATATCTATATTATCTCTTTCCCTGTGCCTGTAAGCGTTTATCAGGCTCCTTTTATATGACAGCTCCACGCAGGTCACATGAGCGGCCTTGTCAGCGAGTGCTCCCGTCACGGCACCGCAGCCGGCTCCGATCTCCAGTACCCTGTGCTTACTCTGTATGGGCAGGAAATCAACGATATTTCCGCGCACGTCTGACAGATGGTACAGTGCATTCCAGGTATGTCTCCTGCCTATTATCTCATTGTAGCGTCTGGCAGGCTCATCACGCACTATGGCGAGCAGATCGTCCTCTACCGCTCCCTCACTGTAGACATCCTCTCCGCTGTAATAGCTGAGGTCTATATTTATCTTCCCTATCGTCTCAGATCTCTTTTCCATTCTTTACTAATTGCACCTCGGAATCCATATCATAATAACCAACGGTATCCTTTGAAGATATCACCTGTATATTGAATATATCATAAAGCCTGTGATACACGGTAAAGCTGCCCTCTCTGTATCCGACGAGACCGAATGACACAAGATAGTCTCCGCCCTGCAGCATCATATCCTGCGTAAATGTGGCGACTATCTCATCTCCGTCATGGCACTCGCCCGTGGAAAGCTTTTCAAACATCGTATTGGTGCCGGTGATCTCGACTCCCATGCGGTTTTTCAGTGAATATGCGATGATAGGCTCGGATATGTCGGCATGAAACCTTGTCTTTACCTTTACCGAATATGTATCGCCCTTTATGATCGTATTGGTCATGTTGCCGGCATTGTCAATAAGACAAAAATCCTCTATCTCGGCGAGTCCGCTGCCATAGGTATCATTCGATGGATTGAGCATCATGTGGGATTTCCACAGACCTTCCACCACGTTCCGGTTAAAGGACCCCTTTAATATGCCGTCCTCGCCTACCTGCTCCGACCCCGACATCGCAGAGGTAGTCTGATTTACCAGCACCTTCTTGTACATGTCGATGATCTCCTTGGGTCTCCCCTCCGCCAGCTTGGTCCCGTGGTCGAGGAGTATGACACGGTCGCAGTATTTGCTTATCGAAGACAGATCATGCGATACAAAGAGTATGGTCTTGCCCTGCTTCTTAAACTCCTCAAACTTGTGATAGCACTTATTCTGGAAAAAGACATCCCCGACAGAAAGTGCCTCATCCACGACGAGTATCTCGGGATCGATATTTATCGCAAGAGCGAAAGCAAGACGGACAAACATACCGGATGAGTATGTCTTCACCTGCTGGTTTACAAACTCCCCGATATCCGCAAAGTCCAGTATATCCTGCAGCTTTGAGTCTATCTCCTCCTCCGAAAAGCCGTTCATGGTGCCGTTAAGATATACGTTCTCTATCCCGGTGAACTCCATGTTAAATCCGGCTCCCAGCTCCAAAAGCGCGGATATCCTGCCGTTTATCTCTATATTGCCGGCGGTGGGCGAGAGCACCCCCGTGATTATCTTGAGTATCGTGGATTTGCCGGAGCCGTTGGTCCCTATGATCCCGACGGTTTCTCCCTTCCTGACCTCCAGCGACACATCCTTAAGGGCATAATGCTCCTTATAGAGCTTCTTCCTGCCCCGCAGTCCCAGCGCGTCACGCATACGGTCACGCTGCCTGTTATATAGCTTGTACATTTTGTCGAGATGCTCGACCTTTATTATCGTCTCTTCCATAAAACACTTGCTCATTCCATTCATATATGTTTTTGCGACTTTTGATCAGAAGTACGCGTTTATGCGGGCTTCGTGCCAAAGCTTATAACCGGCGGCAGGCAAGCCCGCGACGAAGTCGCATTTAAATGGCTTGACTGCGGACTTTCTGAGACACAGTCGCAGAAAGACATGGCTTTTACAGTATATCCGCGAAGTGCACCTTCAGTCTTCTGAATATCACAGCACCGAATATGAAGGCCGCTACCGTAAATATCCAGAAATATACCGTCGAATAAAAATGCTCGAAAAACCACATATGGTCAAGGAGTGACATACGATACCCGTCCACTATATAAAACACCGGATTGAGCTTAAACACCATCTGCCACGGTCTGGACAGATTGTTTATGTCCCACATGATCGGCGTGATCCATACCCCTACCTGCAGGAGTATGCCGATGATCTGTCCGAGATCCCTGAAGAATACCACTACCGAACAGGTGATATAGGATATCCCGAGTACAAAAAGGAATGCGCATCCCGAAAAATAAAATATCTGAATCCAGTATACATTGGGATAGATGCCGTTCAGTATCAGGATCACTATCGTGACTGCCACAAGAAAAACATGTATGAAAAATGCTGATATTATCTTTATGATGGGCAGTATGCTTATCTTAAATACCACCTTCTTGACAAGGAACTGATAGGAAAGGAGGGCACTGGTTCCCTGTCCCCACGCATCCGAAAAGAAAAACCACGGCACGATCCCTACTATCAGCCATAGCACAAAGGGATAGTCCTGTGTATCGGATATGGGAGTCCTGCCTCCCATGGCAAAGACAAACCAGTACACCAGGACCGTCACTACAGGCTGCAGGAATATCCATACGATACCCATATACGAGCCTGCATACTTCGATCTGAAATCATTTTTTGCAAGCTTCCATATGAGCTTCCGGTTGGCAAAGAGCTCCTGCGGCAGCAGTATGATCCAGTCATAAAATCTGGTAAAGATGATGAAAGCCCCCCAGAGTATCACTACCGAGATGCATTTCTTTATAAGCTCCTGCCCGGGCTCCGCCAGCGGGTTGTGATGCAGTATGATATAGAGCGACCATATCACGGCCGCCGCTGCAACGATAACGATTACTTTCTTCTTTCTTTCCATTTACCGAATCCCGCGGGAGGCTCTGTACTCACCGAATCCCGGCCAATTCCTGTCCCTGTCGTTTATATTGAGTGTAAGTCCCGCAGGCACAGGCCACTCCACCCCTATGTCGGGATCATCATAAGGCAGTCCGCCCTCATCTCCGGGATGATAAAATTCAGTACATTTATAACAAAACTCCGCTGTTTCGGACAGTACAAGGAACCCGTGCGCAAAGCTCTTCGGTATGAAAAGCTGTTTCCTGTTTTCCTCTGAGAGCACCGCTCCGAACCATTTGCCAAAGGTGGGAGATCCGGCACGCAGATCCACAGCAACATCGAATACCTCTCCCCTTACCACTCTGACGAGCTTGTCCTGCGGATGCTCTATCTGAAAGTGCAGACCTCTGAGCACTCCCTTCGTGCTGGAGCTCTGATTATCCTGCACGAAGACCTCGGGTATGCCCGCCTCCTTGAAATCATTGTAATTATACGTCTCCATAAAGTAGCCGCGCTCATCTCCGTACACCTGCGGAGTGATGAGCTTCACACCCTCTATGTCACAAGCTTCCACTGTTATCTTACCCATACAAATCCTCTCTGTTGATTGTATTATCTCTTGTATTGTATATGATGATCACTTAACCTTGACATTTAGATCCACACGACCCTGTATGCCGTCCACCGTACCGCTCGATGTATACTGCCATATACTGTAGTCACCTGTATAAGTAGGTCCTGCCGTATTATACTGAGCCAGCCACTTGGTATACGGCGCGAGCTCATCCATATCGAGATACTTTGTCATCCAGGTCTTGTTCGCATACACTCCGGCATCATATCCGAGCTCCTCTGCCGCTTCGCAAAATGCCTTCACCACGGCAGTCCTCGTGACCGTATCAAGACCATCGGCTCTTCCTCCGTGTGTATTTCCCGAGCTCTCCACATCAAGGAAGACCGGGAGCGAGAGATCTCTCACGTCCACAAGTGAAGCCACCGCCTCGGCCTCTTCCCTTGCTTCGGCTTCGTTTATTGCCTGTGTGAAGAAATACACTCCTATCTTTACACCGGCTTCCTTGGCTCCCACGAGGTTCTGCCTGAAGTACGGATCCTCTACGAGCACTCCCGTACTCGACCCTCTGTACCCGGCTCTTATTATAGCAAATTCCACACCTGCAGCTTTAACTCTTTTCCAGTCTATGTTCTTGTTGTATTTGGATACATCTATGCCCAGAGTCCCTGCAGGAAGCTCTATACCGTCAAAGCCGCTCTCCTCCTTCTTGTCCTCGGAGGTAAGTGCCGTGTCCTCGGCTGCCGCGTCTATCTGTGACTCCTGCATCACTATGCTCCTGATGCCGGAGGAAGCCGTATATCTTATCTTGGGCTTTACACTGATACCGGATGTCTCCGTGATCCCTATACCGTCACAGACCTCTACACTGTAGTCGCCTGCCTCGATCTCTCCGACATAGATGATACCATCCTCATCCTCATCATATGCCTTAAAAGCATTTCCGCCGGTATCGTCCGACACATCGGCCTCCCACCGGATGCCCGATGCCGGGCTGCCGTCTTCTCTCAGTATCTGTATCTGCAGATCCGACTCGCTCGATGTGAGCAGCAGTACATATCCGCTGCTGTATGCGTATATATCCTCTTCCGGGATATCCTCCTCATAAAATGATTCATCGAGTCCGGCATCCGCCGTATCTGCGCTGTCCTCTGACAGTGTATCCTCCGACAGTGTGTCTGACGACACTGCCGCCCTTCTCTCCTCTGCCTTTCTGGTACCGAGGATAAGGATCAGTATGAAAGCCAGACAGTTAAACCCGATGATGACTGCGGGTATGAGCCACAGACGTGAAGCCCTGCGTCTCATCCCGGTATCACAGCCCGTTCGCTATATCCTGAAGATAAAGTCCGTAAGCCGTTTTGCTCAAAGGCTCCGCCAGCCGCAGCAGCTGCTCTCTGTCTATATATCCTCTCTTAAAGGCTATCTCCTCTATACATGAGATATACAGGCCTTGTCTCTTCTGAAAGGTAGCGACAAAGTTTGCCGCATCCAGCAGACTGTCGTGCGATCCGGTATCGAGCCATGCAAATCCCCGTCCCAGAGTCTCTACATAGAGGTCTCCTCTCTTCAGATACTCATTGTTCACGGATGTGATCTCTATCTCGCCTCTTGCGGAGGGCTTTACGTTCCTTGCTATCTCGACCACATCATTATCATAGAAATAGAGCCCGGGCACGGCATAATTGCTCTTAGGTCTCTCCGGCTTCTCCTCTATGGAAACCGCTCTGCCTTCCTCATCAAACTCCACTACGCCGTACTGCGTGGGGTCCTTTACATAGTATCCGAAGATCGTGGCTCCCTTTTCTCTCTCCGCAGCCGCTCTGAGCGTATCTGAAAAGCTCTGACCGTAAAAGATATTGTCTCCCAGTACCATGGCCACATTATCTTTTCCGATAAAGTCCGCTCCGATGATAAATGCCTCCGCGAGACCTCTGGGCTCCGGCTGCTCGGCATAGGAAAGCGCAAGTCCCAGCTGTGAGCCGTCTCCGAAGAGCTCCCTGAAAGCAGGCAGATCCCTCGGTGTGGAAATAATAAGTACCTCTCTTATCCCTGCAAGCATCAGCGTGGACAGCGGATAGTAGATCATCGGCTTGTCATATACCGGCATCATCTGCTTGCTGGTTGCCTTGGTGAGCGGATATAGTCTTGTGCCGGAGCCTCCGGCGAGTATGATCCCCTTCATCCTGTCTATGCCTCGTACATCTTTTTGTAATATGCCTGATAGTCGCCCGATGTGACGTTTTCCATCCATTCCCTATTATCCAGATACCACTGTACCGTCAGCCTTATGCCGTCCTCAAACTTCGTGTCGGGCAGCCAGCCGAGCTCGCTGTGGATCTTGTCGGGAGCTATGGCATATCGCCTGTCGTGACCCTTTCTGTCCTCCACGAAGGTGATGAGCTCCTCGGACACATTCTTTTTCCTCGGATCATCATCGGGAAGTATATCCCTGAGAGTCGAGATGATAGTCTTTATGATCTGTATATTTTCTCTTTCGTTATGACCGCCGATATTGTACTTCTCGCCGATCACGCCCTTCTCTATCACCATGTCTATGCCCTTGCAGTGATCATCCACGTAGAGCCAGTCACGCACATTCCTGCCGTCCCCGTATACCGGGAGCTTCTTGCCCGACAGAGCATTGTTTATGACAAGCGGTATGAGCTTCTCCGGGAACTGATAGGGGCCGTAGTTATTTGAACAGTTTGTGATATTGGCCGGAAAATGGTAGGTGTCCACGTATGCCTTCACGAGCATATCCGCCGAGGCCTTGCTTGCCGAGTACGGCGAATGCGGATCATAGGGAGTGGTCTCATAGAAGTAATCCTTTGGATCGCTGAGCGAGCCGTATACCTCATCGGTGGATACATGCAGGAATTTCTTTCCTGCCTTATATGTACCGTCCTCATTCTCCCATGCCGCTCTCGCGGCATTCAGCATGACCGCGGTACCGAGTACATTGGTCTCCACAAATACTTCGGGATTTCTTATGGATCTGTCCACATGGCTTTCTGCCGCGAAATGCACCACCACATCCACGTCGTTGTCGGCAAATATCCTTTCTATTGCCTCCTTATCCCTTATATCCGCCTTGATAAAGGTATAGCCGCTTTTATTCTCCACGGCTCTAAGATTTTCAAGATTGCCCGCATAGGTCAGAGCATCCACATTTATTATCCTGATATCGTCCCCGTATTTACGGAACATATAATGCACAAAGTTTGAACCTATGAAGCCGGCTCCGCCGGTAACGAGATATGTACGCATATATCCTCCTGATGTTCTGTACGAAAATCTAACTGTATGATTATACCATAAACACAGGCAGGTGCATAATCTTGCGTTCACATTGGATTATTCTTTTATCATTTACTACCTTGCCGTATCACGGCAAAGTCCTGATATTCATTAAAAGGTCTTTAGATATCTTGCCGGGTATTCATCACGGTATCTGTGATCCAGCGCAGGCTCCGTCTCGTGAGCCGCATTGTAATACCACATAGCCGCTTCAGCCTTATCCTCCGCAAGCCTGTAGTACTCACCGAGCTCGAAGGCAGTCTCCGATGTGACATCGCCCAGGGCAAGTGCCCTTAATGAATACTTCATAAAAGTATCCCTGTCCCCGGATGCCCTCGCTCCTCTCATGATCACATAGAGCTCGTTCTTCATCCTGTCCGTGTCACTCTCGTCCTCAAGAGCCCTGACGAAATGATCCTTTGCGCGGATGAAGTCGGCATCCTCCCCCGACACCGCAAGCTCCCTCATATACATATCAAGAAGCCTCGGCTCCGGCAATCCCCTGCGATCCATGAGCTTTAAGAAAATATCAAAGTCTCTCCCGGAATGCAGCGATGTCGGCTTGTGTATGATCTCGATCTCCGAATCGTATATCACGGGGTCAAGTCTGACCTGCTCATGCACCTCTCCCTCCCAGATGAAGGTCCTGAGCCTCTTGTACAGCTTGGGCCGCAGCTCCCTGTCGTAGTTGTATGTGGTGTTGTATTCCAGCTGATTGGTATATAGAAACTGCACTATATCGACAGATCCGTCGAGGACAGTCTTTAGCTTCATAAATTCCTGCCCGGCTCTCTCATCGAGCAGCTCATCGGCATCGGCGGAGTAGATATAGTCACAGCTGCACTTTGAAAAGGCATAGTTTCTCGCTGCCGCAAAGTCATCGCACCATTCAAAGTCATATATCCTGTACGTATATTCCGCAGCGATCTCCTTCGTAGCATCGGAAGAGCCTGTATCCACTATCACATATTCATCGGCTATGCATCTCAGTGAATCCAGGCATCTCTTAAGTACCGCTTCTTCATTTTTTACGATTAGACACACGCTGATCGTCATAGCTCGACAGGCACCTTCCCCAGATCTATCAGCTTCACCATGATAGGCACTATCTCGGGATCAAACTGCGTCCCCGAGCATCTGATGAGCTCCTGCCTCGCGAAATCCCCCGACATCGCTCCTCTGTATACCCTCGGGCTCGTCATCGCATCATAGGAATCCGCCACGCATATTATACGCGTTATCTCCGGTATGTTCTTGCCGGACAGATGAGAGGAGTAGCCCTTGCCGTCCCATCTTTCATGATGATACTTTGCCCCCTCGGATATGCCTTTCAGACCGTTAAAGTCCTTTAGGATCTCACCGCCTATATCGACATGCGTCTGTATAAGAGAATATTCGTCATTGTCCAGCTTGCCGGGCTTTTGCAGTATCAGGTCGGTGACACCTATCTTGCCGATATCATGCAGCATGCCTATGCGGTAGACACGCTCCTGCTCATCCTCGTCATAGCCCATCTCGGCAGCTATCAGCTTGGCATAGTAGGCAACCCTGAGCGAGTGCCCCTCCGTGTAAGGGTCCTTTGCGTCTATGATATGCGCGAAGGTCTCGAAGCTCTCCTGCAGGATACCGCTTATCTCCTCCTGCTTCTTTCTCAGACTCTCATACCGCAGGTAGTTCAGCTCGTCTGCGAGAAAGGTGGCGGACGTGAATACGAGCGCGACCATCAAAAGCCAGAAGAGCGGCGCCCCTGTCATCTTTGCATTTATCTTATACAGCAGCCTGTAGTCTCCGGCTGCCTGCTCGTCATCCGCCAGCATCACCAGACCAAATGTCTTTTCCTTACCGGGGTCCACGATACTCGTCACCTCATCGGGCACTATCACCAGAGTACGGTCTACCTTCTCATAGCTTCCGTTCCATGCACTGTCTATATCAAAGTCCGAGGAGAACTGGATCTCCGTCCTCCATTCATATATTTCGTTCTTCTCGGGATTCGTGATGACGAAATCATACTCCATCCCCTTGCTGAAGGGAGCTGTGGGACCCTCTCTCCATTCCTTTGAACGGGTACCCTCAACAGAGACCCCCGGATCATTGAGATCCATGACAGAGCCTCTTTTCTCAAAGGTCTTGTGACTCAGATCCGTATAATAGATAAAAAGTGCACCAAGCAATATCAGATAGACGGCGATCAGTACAATATACATGATCCTTACCGCCTTTCTGTCGCCTGAAAATCTGATCTTAAGCATTCTATGATTATAATTCAACAATGTGTTGTTTTCAATGCCGTCAGCCGTCATTTTCCCTTGCTACAAGGTTCATTGCTCCATATATCTCACGCAGCTTCGGCTTCTCTATCTTACCCGTTGCATTTCTCGGTACATCGGCAAATATTATCTGTCTGGGTCTCTTGTATTTGGGCAGCTTTTTACAGAATTCCTGCACCTGCTCCTCTGTACAGGTGTAGCCCTGCTTGATCTTTATGATGGCTGCGGATATCTC
>JAGBNR010000125.1 GCA_017634315.1 Lachnospiraceae bacterium | reverse complement strand
TATAATTATATCGGATGTTATACATGGATTTCTGCTACCTATGATGTGAACGGTCGATTTTTTGCAGTGAACGGTAAAATAAGCACAAAAAAGCCACAGTCATCTGATTTTGATCAGATAACTGTGGGCATAACTCCAAGAACGAATTTTGCATTTCAACAGTCCGACGCCATATTGTTTTGTTTCGTGTTATCAGTTTTTCCTTCCCTTATTTTTTCCCTTATCATGTCTCACATGACCATATGGAACGATATAACACAAGGGAAGATATGAGGGAAAGCTCAAGTTGGTAAACTCCAGTGTTTTCAAGGCTTAGAGGGATTGCACATAACAGCATACAGCATCTTATGAAGGTTCATAAACGGTGGCATTTCCACCTGAAAGATAACGTGCTATCACATCATCCCGACAAACATGAGTTTGTCATAATGCATCTTTTGGACAGTTCTTTACGCACTCCATACATATGTATCTGCACGATCAAATGCCTCCCTGATCCCGTGTCATATTTTAATCTTTACAGTCTGCTCCGGCATCGCCTGGCATGCGAGACGTATTCCCAGAGCCAACTCTTCTTCAGAGAGTTGTATCCTGTCCATTGTGCTTATCTTTAGATCGCCCTCTATGACCTTCACCTTGCACTTGCCGCAGTTTCCTCTTCCCCCGCATGGGGTAGGGACTGAATTTCCCGTGCTTCTGATGTATGCTGATAGCTGTATGCCGGTCGGGCAGGTTAGTTCCATGATTTTCTCCTCTGTGGATACTTAGTGCTTAAGGTTTCCCTTATACTCTGTCATATACTGTGATATCATAACGTTGTGGCGGCAACTTTCCGCCCTTCCCGGCGGGCTTATTCCTGCCGGTTAATATATGGCCACCATGCTCTGCATGGTGGCATTTGTATATACGGATTATCCGTCATTTATTCAAACGGTATGGGATCTTTGCCGTCAAAAGCTTGGTTTTCATCCCAATTCCCTATAGCTGCGGCATAAATTTATCAATCCAGTCATTATCTATTCCCTGATCCTGTGCCATTTTTCTATACTTCTCTGTCACTTCCTTTGGATCAGGGACGTATATATTTGAACACCGAAGAGACTGCATAAACTCATCCCCGGCATTCTTTTCACTTATTTGGAGTTGCTCAATATAGTCCTTGTAAAGACTGCATTTGTGATATTCGACAGCCATCTCTTCCGTTATTATGCTCATATTTTTCCTCCTCTGAATACGGTATATGTTTTACTGTCTCTTCCCTTTTACATACTCCCATTCTTTTTCCCTGTTCCTAACATCCGATTTTCCAAAGCCATTTTTCTGTATTCCGAGAGCACGCATCTCCTGTCTTACAACAGTGAACCTTAAAAAATATTTTACCACATCAGCACACATTGCGCAGTCTTGCATACCCTTCCGTCAACGTTTTTCTTGAAGTCGGATTTCAATATATTTATAATGATGTAAGGGTCAAAAGCTCATAAGACATTCCTTCGCATGAACTGCAAAGCACTGGAACAATGCATGGCACGAGGTGATACATGGACTATAAAAGCATAATAAATGACAGGTTCTCAGAGCCGGCGGCCGTTATTTCATATGTTGATGACCGCATTACGCTGATTGATATCAACGACAGATTTCTCCCTGAGCTCTGGATGAATATTTCAAAGGATGAGATGATATCCACTGACCCGCACAGGGTCTTTGATGATGACAATCTCAGGCTCTTTACCAATGCCGTAAAGAAATGCGCGGAAACCGGAGATGAGCAGACAGTGGAGACCTGGAGGCATCTGTACTCCGACTGCTGCGGCTTTGATAAGGTATGCCTTAAAAGCCGGCTCGTCCTCGTAGAAGCGATACCCGGCGGAGCAGTCATATATGAGGGTGTCCGTAATATAACAAATGAAAGACGTGCAACGGAAACACTGGAGGACATTGAATACAGATACAAGCAGACCAGTGAGCAGGTAAATATATATAACTGGGAATATACGATAGCTACCCGGGAAATGAGACCGTGCTACAGATGCATGAGGGATCTGGGTCTTCCGGCACTGGTGGAAAACTATCCGGAGCCTGCCATAGATGCCGGCATCTTCCCTCCCGACTATGCGGATATGTACCGTGATATCATGCGCAGGATAGATGCGGGTGAGCCGGAGCTGGAGGCGGACATACCGCTGACGGTCGGCCGCATACCGTTCCGTATCAAATACACCACCTCCTTTGATGAAAACGGAGTCCCTGTAAAGTCCTTCGGCTCCGCCACACTGATATCGGAAACGGAGCTGGGGCATATAAAGCTCGACAATCAGATCATCTCCGCTCTGGCAGGAGAGTATCAGTGTATATATCTGGCTGATTTTATCAGCGATACGGTAAAGGCTATAAAGCAGGATCCCATACTGGAGGCTGATGATGGTGTCAGCTGCGATCATCTGCTGCAGCAGGTTGTCTTAAAGCTTACGGATATACCCTCAGAGCAGCGCGAGCTTATGTCTTCGTCTGACAGACTGCGCTCTGCCCTTTTCACTGACTGTGATCAAAGAGAGTTCGTATACAAAGACAGCGGAAACGACCGCTGGATAAGTATCGGCTACCATGTCGTGGAGCGGGGAACCGGCAGGGTGGACAGGCTGCTGATAACAGCCTCCGTAGTCGATGATCTGCGTGCATCCATGCTGGATGCCGATCGCCTGATAGCGGCACAAAAGGCTGAGCTTGAGGACAGACAGGGCATGCTCCTGTCGGCGATCGATGAGGCTAACCGTGCCAATAAAGCTAAAACGGAGTTCTTTTCCAACATGTCACATGATATCAGGACTCCCATGAATGCCATAACCGCATTCTCAAAGCTTGCAATAGATGAGATCGATAACAGGGAGCGTCTCTCGGACTATCTTGACAAGATAGTCGCAGCCGGCGATCATCTGATGAGTCTCATAAATGATATCCTGGATATGAGCCGGATAGAGAGCGGCAAGCTTGAGATCGTGACCTCGCCGTTTAAGCTGAAAAAGCTTATGCTTGAATGCGCGGATATGATACGTGTCAAAATGGACGAAAAAAAGATCAGCCTGCATGTTGATGTCGAGGATATGGGCGAGGATATCGCAGAGTGTGACAGACTGCATCTCAATCAGGTGATGCTCAATCTCCTGTCCAATGCGAATAAGTTCACGCCCGAGGGCGGAAGTGTGTATCTTGAGGGAAAGCTGCTGAAGCATGAGCCCGAGCTGGTGTACGAGATACGGGTGAGGGACACGGGCATAGGTATGTCTGCGGACTTCAAAGAGCATATCTGGGAGCCCTTTGCCAGAGAAAGCACTGACACGGTCAGACAAACACAGGGCACCGGTCTCGGTATGACGATAGTGCGCAGCATCATAAATATAATGCACGGTACCATCAGTCTGGAGAGCGAGCCGGGAAAGGGAAGCGAATTTACCATCGTGCTGCCCCTGAAGCCTGCCTCGGATGAAAACGATACTCAGCTGCCGGATAAGACCTCTGAGGATGCCATGTCCAGGGACTACAGCGGTGTCACCGTGCTCGTGGTGGATGATACGCCTGTCAATCTTAAAGTGGCTGAGCGTGTATTGGAGAAGTTTGGCTTTACGGTAAGAGTCTCGGTCAGCGGAGTTGACGCTGTGCGTCAGGTCAGTGAATCCCGGCCCGGTGACATAGATCTGATACTTATGGATGTGCTGATGCCGGTCATGGACGGTCTGGAGGCAACAAGGAGGATACGCGCTCTGGATAATGCCGATCTTGCAGGGATACCTATAATAGCAATGACCGCAAATGCCTTTGCCTCCGATATCAAAGAGACTATGGACGCAGGGATGAATGCTCATGTGCCAAAGCCCTTCAGCCAGGAGGAGCTTATCTCCAAGATCAGTGCGTGCATTGCATAGCATTCAGCCACCGTCATACCCGATAGCACCGAATATCCGGTTTTACAGGGTATCACTTGATATGTTATAAACTGTATTGGTTATATAAGGAGGAAATGTTATATGTCAGAAAGAAGAGTTGGTACAGTTTCAAGGGGCATCAGATGTCCGATCATACGTCAGGGAGACGATCTTGCAGGCATAGTTACCGAATCCGTTCTCCTCGCTGCGGAGTCAGAGGGCTTTGCCATCCGTGACAGGGACGTGATATCCATCACCGAGTCCGTGGTCGCCAGATCCCAGGGCAACTACTGTACAGTGGATGATATAGCAGCAGATGTCAGGCAAAAGCTCGGCGGAGAAACCGTCGGTGTCATTTTCCCCATTCTCTCGAGAAACAGATTTGCCATCTGCTTAAGAGGTATCGCAAAGGGCTGTAAGAAGATAGTGCTCATGCTCTCCTACCCTTCGGATGAGGTCGGAAACTGTCTGGTAAGCCTCGATAAGATAGATGCTGCCGGAGTCAATCCCTACAGTGATGTACTCTCGCTCGAAAAATACCGTGAGCTTTTCGGTGAGAATAAGCATGAGTTCACCGGTGTGGACTATGTGGCATACTACGGTGAGCTGATAAAGGAGTGCGGCTGTGATGTGGAGATCGTATTCGCCAATCAGCCCAAAGCCATACTTGACTATACAAAGACTGTCATAAACTGTGATATCCATACAAGGGCACGCACGAAGCGGATACTGCTTGAAGGCGGTGCGGAAAAGGTGTTCGGTCTCGATGAAATAATGAATGCTCCGGTAAACGGAAGCGGCTGCAATGAAAGATACGGTCTGCTCGGCTCAAACAAGGCTACTGAGGATCAGGTCAAGCTTTTCCCCAGAGAATGCAAGGATCTGGTGCTGAAGATACAGCAGATGATCCTCGACAAGACAGGCAGACATGTCGAGGTGATGGTCTATGGTGACGGAGCCTTCAAGGATCCCCAGGGTAAGATATGGGAGCTTGCCGATCCGGTAGTATCTCCTGCCTTTACCGATGGTCTTAAGGGCACTCCGAATGAGCTCAAGCTGAAATATCTCGCTGACAATGATTTCGCCGATCTCTCCGGTGAGGAGCTGAAGAAGGCGATATCCGACAGTATAAAAGCAAAGGATGCCAATCTTGTAGGCAAGATGGCAAGCGAGGGTACCACACCGAGACAGCTCACAGACCTCATCGGTTCGCTCTGCGACCTGACATCGGGATCGGGAGATAAGGGCACTCCTGTGGTACTCGTGCAGGGTTACTTCGACAACTACACTAACTGATTCAGCAGGTCTGTCCCGACATCATAGGAATTGCCGTTTATCTGATCCATGAGCCAGTCCGGCATCCTCCTTCCGTCCTGCTTCATATTCAAAAAAGTAAGTTCCTTTAAGGCGGTATGTACAGTACCGCCTTTTCCGACTGCAGCAGGCAGCATGATCCAGTCAAACAGATAAAACCTGAAGCTCTCGGTGATGAGTTTAAGCTGTCCCACCATATCCGAAAGCTGCTCAAAAAAATCCAGCTGGACATCTCTGTCAGTCCTGTATTCCTTGTTCACGATGTCGTTATAATAAGCACTTAAAAGATAGTCCCTCGTACTGCTGGCATACAGATATCTGAACCTGTCACCGTATCTGCCGTACAGAGCCTCATACCAGTCCACAGTGATGTTTTCGGTGTGTATCGCCCGCCATATCCTCTCGTCTGTCTTCCATATATCCCTTGCGGTCTTCTGCCAGCCGTCATACAGCAGCAGTCCGCTGTCTGAGAAAAGCGTTATGTCTTCGCAGCCGGGGTAGTATTTATCCGCTATCTCCGGTGCAAGTGCCGGTACGGCAAAGGCTCCTGCGGAATTCCCCGCCACAAGTATCCTGTCGGGCTCCGGGAAGAGTCTCTTTGCGGTCCTCATGGCTTCCTCAAAGTTTCTGTGTCCGTGAAAATGGAGTATCTCAGCTTCACCCTCTTCGGACGTATACGGGAAGTCGTTATTTCCCACATGAAAATCTCCCGTGGCGTAGGTGACCACCAAGAAGCTCCAGTCCGCAAAGGGGTTTGTATCATTTTTGATATCGGTGATACCGGTATTGATATTCATGATCTGAGTAAAGGGTCTCAGATTATTCCAATAGAAATTCGGCTGTCCGGCTGCCATCTTGCCGCCCGTGACGGGTCTTGCCGCGGTAAACTCATTCCATGCTACTCCGCCGCCCGATATGATCACACACAGGCTTCTGCTTCCGCCCTTACTGATATACACATGGTACTCGCTGCCGTCTCCCGACATCCCGTTTGCAAGCGTG
>JAGBNR010000124.1 GCA_017634315.1 Lachnospiraceae bacterium | reverse complement strand
GGGTGGATAGAGGGACTCGAACCCTCGATCTCCAGAACCACAATCTGGCGCGTTAACCAACTACGCTATATCCACCATATGACAGGCTTATGAAGCCACTGTGCCTGCAGGGATTCGAACCCTGGACCCTCGGCTTAGAAGGCCGATGCTCTATCCAGCTGAGCTACAGACACAAAAAGCAGGTGATGGGAATCGAACCCACGTATCCAGCTTGGAAGGCTGGTGTTCTACCATTGAACTACACCTGCAAAACTTTTCATATAATACAAGGCTTCACTGACTTTGTCAAGTATCTCACCTGATCAACAAAATCGAGGTGACAGGATTCGAACCTGCGGTCTCGTGGTCCCAAACCACGCGCCTTAACCAAACTGGGCCACACCTCGTAGCATTCTCATGCCCGATCATCCATTTAATATAAATAATACTTTTTTCATTGTCAAACTCCGGTCTCACAACTGCTTCAGCTCAAACACCGGATCGACTCCTTCCTCTATACTCATCACCATGTATGTCGGACGATGTCCCTCCTGCCTCGGATAAGAGAGTGAACCCGGATTGATCATCCACAGACCGTCTTCATGCATTATCACGGGTCTGTGTATATGACCGAACATCACAATATCGGCCTTTCTGTAATGTGCCTCTTCTTCAAGCCTCTCGATCCCCATAGATACGCCATACCCGTGTCCGTGCGTGATAAATACATGATGTCCGCATATATCAAGCTCCAGCTCGGATGGGAGTCTGCTGAAGAAATCATTGTTTCCCTTTACTATAGGTACAGACATGCACTGAGTATGGGTCCTGATCCAGTCTTCACCGCCCTCAGTATCCCCACAGTGTATAAGCATATCCAACGGCTCCTCTTCCCTGAGGACACGCATCAGATTCTCATGTCTGCCATGGGTATCACTTACGATAAGTATCTTCATAGTAACCATTCAAAGCGGCAATTCTTCATTGAGTACCGCAAGCATATGTCTGATCGCCTTGCCCCTGTGCGAGATAAGATTTTTAGCCTGCTCGGAGACTTCCGCGGATGTCCTGCCAAACTCGGGAAGGAAAAAGATCGGATCATATCCAAAGCCATTTTCTCCTGCTATGCTGTGCGCGATCCGTCCCTCCATCGCCTCACATACAGTCACCTCACGTCCGCACGGCAGCACTGCTGCCACGGCACATACAAATCTGGCCGAACGTTCCTCCTCCGGTACGTTCATCATGCGTTTGAGGAGCTCCGCATTTTTTATATCATAAGATGTATCGTGTCCCATAAATCTCGCTGAATATATTCCGGGCTCACCGTTAAGCGCATCTATACACAGCCCCGAATCATCCGCCATCACCACTGACCTTCTGTCCGAGAGTTCATATACCGCTTTTGCCTTTATGAGCGCATTGGCCTCAAAGCTTTCTCCGTTTTCTTCGGGATCAGCTGCTATCCCCTCGTCCTTTGAGGTAACGATATCAAAGCCGTATCCGTCCATGATCGCCCGTATCTCATTCAGCTTATTCTTATTTCCGGTCGCAAATATTATCTTCATCCTTCTCCTGCATATCAGTCTGTTACAGTCTCTTCTTCGCTGTCCGAGAGCAGATAATAAATCACGTTTCCGAGCTTGTCAGCATATTCTTCACTGTCGATCTTCATCGCCTCGGCTTTATTTGTAATATATCCCAGATAGATTACTATACCGTTTCCCTCGACACCGGCCGCTCCGGATACGATTGATGACCCCTTATTTTCCTGTCCTGTTTCCGCAGATATCGCATCAAGCAGCACATCAGCCACCTCCTTCATGGCAGGACTCCCTGCCTCTGCGCTTATCCCGTTCGTCATTCTTGTATCACTGTCGGAGTTCACACGAAAGGAAATGAAAATGTCCGGCTCAAGTACCGCATTGTATTTAAGCCTGTCCTCTCCGGAGATGTCCTCATCATCCTTTCTTGTAGTAAAGAAGCCTCCGTTTCCGGCAGTTTCGGCTGCCTTCATCACAGCATTTGCGGCTTTCAGGGTCACATCCTTTTCGATCACTCCGTAGCCGCTGCTGCCGGTGTTTTCACCGCCATAAGCAGGATCGAGCACATACACATATCCGTATCGTTCCTTGGGAGTGCTGAGTACAAGATTCATACTGTCTCCGGACATATATACCGAAGACTCATAATAAGCATCCGTATCTATCTCAAACCTTGCCATCCTGTCCTTATAATCATAGGTTATCCCGGTGATCCCCTTTTGAGATCCGGACAGTTCATTCTTGTAATAAAAGTTCTGCTCTTCAGTCGGTATCGTGATATAAACCCTGTAAGACATCGGATCGCCGGATACCTGTACGGCATTCCGGTCAGTGTCCTCAGCAAGAGGTACGCACAGACTTGCTTCGACTCCATCCGGCATCTCCCCCATTATCTCCGTATTTGTAACCTCTTCAGGTGACGCTTCAGACGGGACATCACCGTCAGGTCTCCTGCCCTCCGCGAGTCTGAGGCTTCCTGCATAGGTATCATGATTTACCGAAAGAAAAATCATCAGCGGCATGAATATACATGTAATAAGTATTGTTGTTATCAGCAGTCCGTGCCTGTTCATTTAATGCCCTTTCCGACCGGAGGCTTAGGCCCCGGGTAAAGCAGATATCTCGTCTGCAGCATACCGTTGTATACCTTCCTGTTCTTAGATGCTTTCCTTCCTATATTTCTCTCTGCATCTTCATATGATGTGATGAGATAAAAGGACCATGTATGCATCCTCTTCATGGCTTCCCCTATCTCACGATAGATATACGGCAGCTCATCCATATCCCCTATACGCTCTCCGTAAGGGGGATTGGTGACTACGAAGCCGTACTTGCCGTGATGCGACAGCTCCGAGACAGGTCTTGCCTGAAAATGGATCATATCGGCTACCCCTGCTCTTTGAGCATTTCCCCGTGCTATCCTTACCGCATCGGCATCTATATCATATCCCTGTATATCACATTCCGCATCCTGTTTTATAAGCGAATACGCCTCTTCCGTGTTATCCCTCCATAATGCTCCGTCAATGATATTATCCCATTTCTCGGCTGTAAAATGCCGGTGCAGTCCCGGAGCTGTATTGCTTGCCATAAGTGCCGCCTCTATCGCAAAGGTTCCCGAGCCACAGAAAGGGTCCGTAAAATACCTGCCGGCTTTCCATGGGGTCAGCATGATAAGTGCTGCCGCAAGGTTCTCGGCTATCGGTGCTTCTGTTGATGCGGGTCTGTACCCTCTCTTATGAAGCGAAGCACCTGTCGTGTCAAGCCCGACGGTCACATGATCCTTGTTTATAAAGATCCTTATCGGATACTCATCCCCATCCTCTTCAAAGTGTGTTATGCCATACACACCGGACAGCTGATCCACCATTGCTTTCTTTACTATAGCCTGTATGTCTCTGGGAGAAAACAGCTTTGAGTTCACGGACGAAGCTTTCCTGACCCAGAACCTTCCGTTCCGCGGGATATACGCTTCCCATGCCACGGCCTTTATCCCTTCAAATAATTCATCAAAGGAATGCGCTTCAAACTCGGCGCAGTCTATAAGGACACGCTCTGCCGTGCGCAGATATAGGTTTGCACGAACCACTGCATCGGGATCTCCATGAAAGATGACCCTGCCATCCTCAGTACGGGCTATCTCATATCCAAGCTCCTGTATTTCCCTTTTAAGCACTGCCTCCAGTCCGAAATGACAGGGACAGATGACATCAAATCTTCGCATGTCACCAATATTATCACAATTTGACATATTTAACATCAGTAAAAAAGCCGGAGCATATCGCTCCGGCTCTTGTATCAGATATTAAACCGTATCACCCCTTGACTGCTCCTACAGCCACTCCTCCGACTATATACTTCGACAGGATGAGATATACCACGATGACAGGGAAGATCGAGAAAGCGATCATCATGTAGACCTGTCCCATATCAAACTTAAGGAAGTCAGCTGATCTCAGCTGCGCGATCAAAATAGGCAGGGTCTTCTTCTTATCGGTGGTCAGCACCAGTGCCGGAGTGAAGTAATTGTTCCAGTTTGCCACAAACGTGAATATCGCCTGCACGGCTATGGCCGGCTTCATAAGAGGAAGCACTATGCTGTTGAATGTCCTGAACTCACCGGAACCGTCAATACGTGCAGCCTCAAGCAGAGCCATGGGAAGTGTGGACTCCATATACTGCTTCATATAGAAGAAGGTAGCGGGAGCTGCGACGGCAGGTACTATAAGAGGGATATAGGTATCCATCAGCTTCATCTTTCCCATCAACTGGATGAATCCGAGTGCGACGACCTGTGTGGGTATCATCATGACCGCAAGTATAAAGGTAAACATGGCATTCCTGATCTTGAAGGTATATGCATGTATCGCATATGCGGTCATTGTCGAGAAATACGTCGACAGTACAGCCGCACATATCGATATGATGAGTGAGTTTCTCATTCCCAAAAGAACCGGCTGTGAGCTGTGCATAAGGCTGTCCCAGTTCTTAAATGCAAACCCTCCGGGTATGAGAGTAAATCCTCTTGTCAGATCGGAGTGGCTTCTGGTCGCATTGATAAACAACACGTAAAACCAGAAAAGGCAGAGGAAAGTTACAAAAATAAGTACTATATACGCGATCATCCGTCTTGTCGTGACGCTCGCTCCTGTTTTAACTCTTCT
>JAGBNR010000123.1 GCA_017634315.1 Lachnospiraceae bacterium | reverse complement strand
ATCTTGAGAGCCTTCCCGATGCCATAGACAAGCTCCATGATCTGGTAGATGTCTCTCTGGGAGATATCGACTCCTCCGTGGATACCATAAGCGATGATGTCAAGCTGCTCTCTGCTTATGCCGATAATGCGGTGACCGCCGGCGATACACTGACCACGACCACAAAGAACTATCTGAACTCGGTATCCTATACCGCAAATTCTCTTAAAGCAAGAGTCGACTATCTGACAGACAAGATGCCAAAGTTTTTTGAGTATCTTTCCAGAGCCAATGACCACCTCTCTGACACATCGGACAGCCTCAACAAGCTGGTGGATGACGCAGATGTATATAAGAGACTCTCCTCCAATGAGATCATCTCCATAAATACAGCCGCTGATACGATAAGCTCAAATACTTCTACTCTGCCTGAAAAAAAAAAGGCTGCGGACACCATTACCACTATCGTGATACCTCACATCATGGATGCCGCAAGCTCTATCTCGGGAAACAGAAGCAGCGTCAAAAAGAATATCGATAAAGTCACAGGTGATATTGATGACGGATACCGTTACTCAAAGGATGTGATAAAGCACATAAATGATATGGACAATCCCGGCATGCCGTATCTGGGATCTGATTTCGATACCTCAAGAGAGCTCCTGCGGCTCAACCTGAAGGGTATGACCGATACCCTGTCCGCACTCTCCGATCACAGTGATCTCTCATCGGAAAAGGTCACGGCAGATCTTAAGGATGTGAACGATCAGGTAAATACAGTATTTCATATCATTTCCGATGAGCTTGACACAATAGGTAATTTTGCATCGGGCAGGTCCGATGATATCGTTACCGATGTGTCCGATGAGGAAATAGAGAGCATAGAGGAGGGACGCGTCGACCACTGCAGTAATACGGGCACCATACGCGGTGATATAAATATAGGAGGCATAGCAGGTGCTATGTCTATAGATACCGATGATCCTGAGGAAAACGCGGCAGGCAGCATGGATGGAGGCTTTTCTGCCAAGTACCTGCTGCGCAATGTCGTACTCGACTGTGAAAACGACT
This sequence comes from Lachnospiraceae bacterium, assembly GCA_017634315.1. Taxonomy (GTDB): domain Bacteria; phylum Bacillota; class Clostridia; order Lachnospirales; family Lachnospiraceae; genus NK4A144. The sequence goes on along the minus strand of JAGBNR010000123.1, from coordinate 3,313 downwards.
CTGCTGTGGAAAGCAAGAAGGACGGGGTCGGCGGTGTCGTCGGATATATGGAGCATGGCATTGTGGCCGGAAGTGACAGCTACGGCTCCGTAGCATCTGCAGAAGGCAGCTATGTAGGCGGTATAGCAGGTCAGTCACATTCAATCATCAAGGACTCCTGCGCCACCAATACCCTGAACGGCAATTCATTTATAGGCGGTATAGCAGGCTACGGTACGACCATAAGAGCCTGCTCCTCCATCCCTACATTTGAGAGTACCGGTGACAGACACGGCTCCATCGCCGGACAGATAGATACTGACAGTGAGACACACGCCATGAGCTTAGATGCAGTCTCCGGTAACACCTTTGTAAATGACACCGTAGCCGGTATCGACAATATGAGCTTTGCTGGTCATGCGGAGCCGGTCTCCTACGATGGTCTTGTTTCCGCTAACAGCATCCCTTCAAAGTTTAATAACATGCGTATCACATTCAGAGTTGATGACGAAATAATACTGCAGACCTCTCTTCCCTACGGCTCCAGTCTCTCAAAGCTCGAGCCTCCCATCCTGCCGCCGTCTGACGGTGAATACATACTATGGGAGGAATATGACAAAAGCTCGCGGCTGACCGGTCCCATTATCATAGAGGGAGAAAAATATATGCTTGAAAAGACACTCATAAGCGATGAGCTCTATCCCGGCACAAGTGCACATGCAGCCCTGATATCCGGTAACTTCATAAAGGGCGACCGTCTTAATGTATCGGTATCGGCAGACGATATGTCCGTAGACTATACCTTAACCTATACCAGTGAACATGAAAGCGGAATAAGTGCCCTCAGACTGTATTCACCGTTCAAAAAATCAGCCCTGTACGGAATATCAGAGGATGGTACGGAAACACTTTTAAGCGAAAAGAAAAAGGGCTCGTATATGGAGGCTAAGGGCGGTCTGTCATACGACAGCTACCGCATTAAAAATACGAGCCTGTTGGATAAGATAAAGAGTAAGCTCAACCTTTAGTGTACAGCCCCATCTGCAGATGCTCATACGCCTTATCCGTAACCACTCTTCCCTTGGGAGTGCGGTTTATAAAGCCGTTTTTTAAGAGATAAGGCTCATATACATCCTCTATCGTACCGGAGTCCTCTCCTATCGTTGCCGCAAGGGTATCCAGCCCTACAGGTCCGCCGTCAAACTTCTCGATCATGGTGATAAGCATGTTTCTGTCCGTATTGTCCAGACCGTATCTGTCCACCTCCATGATATCCAGAGCCTCTTTTGCGATATCTTCTGTTATTTCTCCCTCGTAACGCACCTCGGCATAGTCCCTCACACGCTTTAAGAGCCTGTTCGCTATACGCGGTGTCCCTCTGGAGCGCATCCCCATCTCCTTTGCCCCCTGCTCATCTATATACACGCCGAGCCTTTTAGCCGAATTCTTAATGATAAGAGCCAGCTCCTCCACATTATAAAACTCCAGACGCTGTATGACCCCGAATCTGTCCCTTAAAGGCGCAGAGAGCAGTCCGGCGCGAGTAGTGGCACCTACAAGCGTAAAATGCGGCAGATCGAGCCTCAGCGACCTTGCAGTAGGTCCCTTCCCTATCATTATATCTATCGCATAGTCTTCCATGGCAGGATACAGTACCTCCTCCACCTGCCTGTTCAGTCTGTGTATCTCATCTATAAAAAGCAGATCATTCTCCTGGAGATTATTGAGTATGGCAGCCATATCACCGGGCTTCTCTATCGCGGGCCCCGATGTGACCTTTATATGCACTCCCATTTCATTCGCTATTATCTCGGAGAGCGTAGTCTTGCCAAGCCCCGGAGGACCGTAAAGCAGTACATGATCCAGCGCATCTCCCCTGCTTTTGGCAGCCTCGATATATATCTGCATCTGCTCCTTTATCTTATCCTGACCTATATATTCATTCAGTCTTTTCGGACGTAGAGATGTCTCTATCCGTTCATCTTCTACAGTTAGGTTTGTCTCAATTACGCGTCTTTCCATATCTGATATTAAGTATTATTTCTTAAAAAATATAATAACATTAGTTTTTACAGAAACTTGAGGGCAGCCTTCAGGATCGCATTCGCATCAGTCCCGTCAGGCACCTCTGCGGCCCTGACAGCCCTATATGCTTCTCCCTGGCTGTATCCCAGGGCAATGAGAGCCTCTGCCGCTTCGGTACGCTCATCCTGGACAGGAGCCTTGTTTCCCGTCCCCGATCCTTTAGCCTCATAGCTGTCAATGCCCGACATGTCCGCATCAGCCACCTTGTCCTTAAGCTCCAGTATCAGCTTCTGCGCAGTCTTGCCCCCTATACCGGGTGCTCTGGATATGGACTTTGCATCTCCGGTAAGTATGGCAAATCTCAGATCCGCAACACTCATCACGGAAAGAATAGCCTGTGCCCCCTTAGGTCCTATACCGCTCACCTTTATCAGAAGCTTGAATACCTCCAGCTCATCCCTGTGCAGGAAGCCGAAAAGAGACATATCGTCCTCTCTTACTGCCATATAGGTATAGAGCTTCACCTCTTCTCCCACAGGCGGCAGCTCCGCGGCCGTACCGGAGCCAATATTCACTTCAAAGCCGATACCGTTTACATCTACAAGAGCCCGGCTCTCTCCTATAGTATCTACTATCCCTTTAATAAACCCTATCATATCACTCCACGATCAGTATATGTTTTGCCGCTTTTGATCCTGCGGACTTTCTTATACTCAGCCGCAGAAAACCATAAAAAAATGCCTTGATGCATTATATCACCAAGGCATTTCTTCTGCCATCTTTATCAATACTTGCGCTTACGTGCTGCCTCAGACTTCTTCTTCCTTCTTACGCTGGGCTTCTCGTAGTGCTCTCTCTTACGAATCTCCTGCTGTATACCAGCCTTCGCGCAGTTTCTCTTGAATCTGCGAAGCGCACTGTCAAGAGACTCATTCTCTTTTACGATCACGTTTGACATTCTTCATCCCTCCCTTCAGACCACATCTATTCTGAATGGGTTTATTTGCATGCATCGTCGCACACCGATGTATATTATAACCAAACCGTCTTGTTCCAGTCAAGAAGATTATTTGCTCGCCACATGCTGCCAGGTTCAAAGCCTGATATCCATAATTATAAAGTCTCTCACCCACCTTCGTGCAGGCACGAGGTGTGTTCAGACTTTTGACCCTGATATCATACTATATATTGTGTCATATTTTTAAGTTCACCGTAACAAGATCTTAAAAATCCTGCATTTATCGGATGTTTCAGAGCCTTTCCACATTTTATCCACAGTCTGTAAAGATATCGACCGGTATTCAATTAT
>JAGBNR010000013.1 GCA_017634315.1 Lachnospiraceae bacterium | reverse complement strand
GCCATCTGATATGCATACGTGATAAACGGTGAGTTAGGCACCAGATAGGTAAAACGCTCTATGGAATCCGCCGCAAATACGGTATGCTTCTTCATCACGTCGAATTCGGCGGGCGTGTATTTGCCCTCCTTCTGTACTATACGGTCAGGCACTCCTATCTTACCCATATCTATGAGCTGGCTCGACATGATGATGATGCTCATATCCTTTATCGGAAGACGCGCAAGATTGTCTCTCATCATGCGCTTCAGCAGCACCTCCATATATCTTGAGACCTTGCGGCAATGGCTTCCGGTGAAGCCGTCCTTCTTGGTGATGAGATCCTCCAGCACCCCGATGATAAAATATTCGAGATTTGCGAGGTTCTTCGTAGCCTCCGAAGCCCTCGTCTGCAGCTCTCCGTTATAATCCTGTAGCTGGACATTATAGTCCTGCAGGATGTTGTTCTGCTCGATTATCTTCTGCTTATCCTCGACTATGCCTATATGCAGCCCGACCTTCTTCTTCAGTATCTCCGGCACAAAGGGCTTTTCCATATAGTCCACGGCACCGAGCTGATATGCCTCGAGCTCTGTAGCGGTGTCCGTGAGTCCCGACACGAAGATGACCGGTATGTCCTTAAGCTTGGACTCCGATGCCATCTTGCTGTAAAACTCAAAGCCGTTCATGCCGTGCATGTCGATATCAAGCAGGATAAGAGAAGGCAGCTTGGACGCCGATCTCAGATATTCCAGCGCATGCTTGCCGTTCTGCTCCACCAGCACTCTGTAGTTACCCTCTAAAGCCTTTTCCGCTATAAGCAGATCGGTCTTGCTGTCATCTATCACCATTACGATATGCATTCGATTATCTCTCCTATATCCATAGTGCCCCCGAATATCTTAAGGGCTGACCCCACAGTAACGTCTATCTTTCCATCTCCGAGCTCCCTGAGCTTCGCTATATCGCCAAGGCTCCCGACACCGCCCGCATAGGTCACCGGTATAGGCGACTCCTTAAGTATCGGCACTACAGCCTCTTCTATCCCCTGCTGCCTGCCCTCCACATCCACGGCATGCACCAGATACTCATCGGCATAGTCCGAGAGACTCTCCAGCAGCACGGAGTCCAGTCTCTCATCCGTAAAACGCTGCCACCTGTCTGTTACTATAATATAATCTCTGCCTCTTTGTCTACATGAAAGATCCAGGCAGAGTCTCTCTTTACCCACCGCATCGCGCATCCTGCCAAGCCTGTCATAGTCTATCCTGCCCTCATAAAAGACATAAGAGGTGACGATCACATGACTCGCTCCGGCATCTATGAACTCTCCGGCATTGTCAGGCGTGATACCGCCCCCTGCCATCATACCTCCGGGATAAGCGGAAAGTGCCAGGAGCACCTGCCTCTTCGATGCCTCATAATACTCCGAGAATGCAGCATTAAGACTGATCACATGTCCTCCGGTCAGTCCTATATCCCGATACATTCTTGCATAAAAAGCCGCATCCTTTTCGGACACATAGTTCTCATCGGTGCCTCCGGTATCCCTCAGGCTGCCGCCGATGATCTGCTTCACCCTGCCGTCATGTATGTCTATGCACGGTCTGAATCTCATATCACTCCAGCTCAGCGATGCTGCCGTCCTCATATGCCGTAAGCAGCACGGTGAGCTCTGCTATCTGCTCTCTTATCTTCCGACCTATATCCGTATCCTTCACGAGTATACGCTCTGCCTTTGACTCTATGATCTCCGAGTCCGACACTATATCCGTCTCATTTCTTATCGCATCCTCCGCAGAGGTAAAGGGCTCATGCGCGACAAGCCTGAGTCCGTGGGAATTGTACACGAGCGTGTAACCCGCTATGCCCGTCTTTGACTGATATGCCTTTGAAAAGCCCCCGTCTATGATAAAGAGCTTTCCGCCGCAGAGCACGGGAGAGTCCCCCTTCTTCAGTTCCACCGGCACATGTCCGTTTACGATATGCGCATTCTCTATGTCATCGAGTCCGAACTCCCTCAGGATCGCATCCACCGTATCCACATTATCACGCAGCTTATAGTAAGCATTCTTCTTCTCTTTATGCGTCTCCTTATCAGCTATCAGATACCGCTCGAAGGTGGTCATCTTGTCCTTGCCGAAGACAGGAGACTTGGGACCCGTCCAGATATAGTACATATAGTCCTGTCCCTTGAGCCTCTCAGCCTTATCCTTTGTCGAAAAATATGCCTTTCTTGCATAGGTCTCCAGTACATCATATAGAGCCCTGCCCGAATAGTCCTTTCCGTCGAGACGCATCGAAAGGAATTTCCCGTCTTCATCCATCGGTACACAGCCGTGATAGAGCAGGTTGTCATTGTATATCCTGTACATGCTCCCCTTGGAATAAAGGAATCTCACATGGCTCTGCAGCTTCTCGCTACGCATAAAGGAGCTCTGCAGTCTCTCGAGCACCTCCTCCTCTTCCGCCGTGAGCCTGTACGGATCAGCGGGGTCGACAGTGGGGAAGTCACAGCTTATGAGCGGATAAGACCTGCCGCCAAGCTCTATGGTGCCATTAGCATAATCTATGCGGCTGAGCAGCAGCCTGTCGTCCATACCGAGCTCGGGACGTCTCATTATCAGCTGTCCCTCCAGCTTCATCTGCATGATAAATACCGCCTTGTGTACCATCTCGTCCATAGGCGTGTCGCTTTCGTTGTAATCCTCACCGCTGCGGATCGAAAAAGGTCTGCAGTCAGAGCCCTTGTAGGTCTTTATCGCATAGGTGACAAGCGGCACAAGATTGATGCCGTAGCCCTCCTCAAGTGTCGCGAGATTGCCGTATATAGTCGACAGTCTTATCACGGTCGCTATGGAAGCAAGATGTCCCGAGGCGGCAGCCATCCAGATGATATCATGGTTGCCCCACTCGATATCCACCGAATGATACTTTATGAGAGTATCCATTATTATATGGGCACCGGGTCCTCTGTCGTATATGTCGCCGACTATATGAAGATGATCTATCACAAGTCTCTGTATAAGCTGAGATAACGCGGTGATGAACTGGGGTGCACGCCTCAGCCAGATGATCGTGGTGATGATGGAGTTGTAATAGCCTTCCTTGTCCTGCACCTCTGCCTTCTCCGTGATGAGCTCCTCTATCACATAGGCAAAGTCCCTGGGCAGAGCCTTGCGCACCTTCGATCTCGTGTATTTCGATGCCACACGTCTCGTCAGTGCCACGAGCCTGTGCAGTGTGATCCGGTACCAGTCATCGATATTCTCCTCTTCCTTTTCGACAAGGGCGAGCTTTTCCTCCGGATAATAAATGAGAGTCGCCAGACTCTTCTTGTCCTTCATGGTAAGAGAATTACCGAATTCCTCGTCTATCTTTCTCCTGACAGAGCCCGAGCCGTTTTTCAGCACGTGATTAAACTGTTCGTATTCGCCGTGGATATCCGTAAGAAAGTGCTCCGTTCCCTTGGGCAGATTGAGGATGGACTGCAGATTTATGATCTCTGTCGAAGCCGCTGCCTTGGTAGGGAACTGCTTCGACAGACTCTCAAGAAGTTTTCTTTCCAGATCCGAAGACATATGACTGCCCCCGCTTTTATTCATTCTATGACATCCTGCATGTCATACATGCCGGCAGACTTACCCTTCATAAAGACGGCCGCCTGCAGAGCGCCCTTGCCAAATACCGCCTTGCTGTAAGCCTTGTGTGAGAAGGTGACGACCTCGTCCTCACCTGCAAAGATCACATCATGGTCTCCGGGGATATTGCCTCCGCGTATCGCCGAAATACCTATCTCGTCCTGCGGACGCTTCTCTGATCTATGCGACCTGTCATATACATAGGTATACCTGTGATCCGCGGCCTCGTTTACTGCATCAGCAAGGTAAAGTGCCGTCCCCGAGGGTGCGTCCTTTTTAAGATTGTGATGCTTCTCCACTATTTCAATGTCAAAGCCTGCGGGAGCAAACTCCTTTACAGCCTGCTTTAAGAGCTTCGCGAGCACATTTATGCCGAGAGACATATTTGCAGAGCGCAGTATCGCGATCTCCTCTGATGCCTCGTCTATAGTCTTTAACTGCTCGGGGGTATAGCCTGTCGTGCAGAGCACAAGAGCCACACCTTTCTTCTTCGCATAGGAGATGAGACTCTCCAGAGCTGCCGGAGCGGAAAAGTCGATCACCACATCAGCATCAGCATCACACTTTTCGATATCATCAAAGACAGGATAAGCATTCTCTATACCCTGATACCTGTCTATCCCTGCTACGATACAGGCATCTTCTCTTGCTGCGGCAAGCCTTGTGATGGTCTGTCCCATATGACCGTTGCAGCCGCTCATTATTATCTTTACAGCTTCCATTATTCGTTATCTCCGGTTATCGCAGAATATACATCACTGTATCAGTCCGAACTCTCTCATGGACTTCTTGAGCCTCTCGAGATTCTGCGGCTCCATGGGCGACAGCGGTCTCCTCATAGGTCCTGCGTTCATGCCCATTATGTTCATGGCATGCTTTACAGGGATAGGATTGACCTCGCAGAAGAGTGCATCGACCAGATCCAGCACCTTTAGCTGCATGCGCCTTGCCTCTTCCGTATCCCCGTTCATATAGCTCATGCAGAGATTATGCATATAGCTCGGAGCGACATTTGATACTACGGAAATCACACCTATGCCGCCGAGCGACATGATCGGCACCACCTCGTTGTCGTTGCCCGAGTACAGATCCACCTTGCCTTCGGTGAGAGCCATTATCCTCGCCACCTGAGCGATATCACCCGATGCCTCCTTCACTCCCACGATGTTTGGCACGTTGGCTACAAGCTCAGCCACGGTCTCAGGATTGATATTTACACCTGTCCTGCTCTTTACGCTGTAGAGAATGATCGGGATATGTACAGCATTCGCAATGATCGTGTAATGATCTATGAGACCTCTCTGTGTAGCCTTATTGTAATACGGAGTGACGATTAGCAGTCCGTCTGCGCCGAGTCTTTCCGCCTCCTGCGAAAGAAATACCGCGGTATCAGTGCAGTTGCTCCCGGTGCCTGCCACCACAGGTACTCTGTGATTGACATGCTTTATACAGAAATCTATGACCCTGATGTGCTCCTCTTCGCTGAGGCAGGCTGACTCTCCGGTCGTGCCGCACACTATGATCGCATCGGTCCCGTTATTGATCTGGAAGTCTATCTGACGTCCGAACTCCTCATAATTTACCTCGCCATCCGCCTTAAACGGAGTGACTATCGCAACTCCCGCTCCCTTAAATATCGCCATAACTCCTCCTTATGATCTTGAAAGTGTATCCCGGCCCATGATCCCGCCGCTTTTCTTTTGTTTCACACACTTCCCAATAATACGCTTTCAAAGAATTATATAGCATATAGGGGGAGGAATGCAATTTTGTCGTATGATACCTTATCTCTTATATGAATTTGTCTGACACTGGGTTCACCCGTAAATGTAACCTGTCGGCAGAGCCAAAACTCCCTCTTTGACCGCAACAGGAGACAAACAGTTGCATACAACGGTACTTTTACCTATATTTATATCCTTAATACGGTTCACTAATCCCGTTCGATATATGTTTTCAAATAGTTGGCATAAAAATCTCTTCTGTCTACCCCCCTCAACCACTACAGCCGGATAGCCCCCATCAAAAATTCTCTGCCAGACATACGAAAGGGACTCATCTTTTCTTATTCCTCTGTTTTTTCATATTCGTTTGTAGGGATAAACGGCATACAAAACTCTTCCCCGGCTATTTCACGTCTCGAAAAAAGGTATAATGAAACTATACCTTATCAACCTCCATCTTAATGTACATGAGCAGATCGGGAACATACTGAATCTCATCAAACAAATACACACCCCTGTGCAGTTCAAGAAACATTTTTGGATCTTCTTTTGCCGAGTTTTCCTCTGTCAGATCATCAAACGTCAGATATCCGGCTCAATTCTTCAGATAGTTCTGCAGGACAGTTGTCTTACCGATCTGTCGTGCTTGTCAATTTTTTCTCCATCCTGATGCAAGCACTTAAACAAAGCATCTCCATCAACAACAGTTCATATAAGATATGCGAAATCAATAGATAATAATTGATAATTGTAGATTATCAGTTGATTATGCTCCTATTCTATAATGATGAAGAAAAAAAGAAAGCACCAAAAAAGAAAATCGGATTGGAAAAAATGGGAAGAGTTGGCTTATGCATATGTAAAAGATTTACTTGGTAAAGATGAGATAATTTTTAGCTGTCACACACAAGAATCTCATGACGGCGGAGCTGATGCAATATATATATTAAACAAACTAAATGATATAGGGGCTTCCATGTGGTGCTTGGCATTAATGGAAGCAAAATACCGTCAAAATGAAAGTTCCCTTTCGCTCGATGATTGCGCTAAATCAATGATCATTGCTTTCAATCGCAGAGCCGACGATTTGTATATCGTCACAAACATCCCAATTTCAAATCAAGCCATTGAAAATGCCTATCAGACGCGTTCATACAGTTCATTGAATATCATATTCGTTACAGCGCACGATATGAAGGGTTATATTGACAGAAAACGAAAGCCTTTATCTGAGAATAATAAAATCGACTCAGTATTTTTGGACTGTGTGTATGAGCAGTTAAAAAAGTGTGAAGAAACAGTCCATAGTTATAATCATCCAATATCGAATAATTGTTATGTTGAAATTGATAGCTGGGAAGTTGAAGTTGAGGAAACCATAAAAAAGTACTATCTGGATAAGAATAATATTTATATCCGGGGCGCAGAGGGAAGTGGTAAAAGGACTTTTATGAGTCTTATCGCAAAAAGACTTGAACGAGACGGCATTCTGGTAAAAAAGGTTAACCTGGCAGTGTGCAAAAGCATACGTGTTTTATTCTTACACATTATTTGTTCCATATGGAATGTTAGAACGGCATTTATAGATGAAAAGGATATTGAGAAATATATTCAGGATATTCTTTATATACCAGTTGAAATTGATCAGGAGAACGAAAACGTTATTGAAACTGTAAAAAATATTTTATTGAAATCAGACATGGGAATCTCCAAGAACATGGATATATACTTACATCATCTTTTGTTATATCTATCCATGCTATTAAATTCAAGAGAAAAACCATTGAGAATTGCCTTGATTTTCGAACAAGTCAGCTCCGCATCGAAAGATATATTAGTTTTTCTGATGAATATGCTCTCAGATTTGAACAAACTTGGGGTTGTCTCTTTTATTGAGATGGATGATCCATTTGTTCTAGAGGATGATGATGACTACAGCAATACGGTTGAGATAAATAATTATATTACCAAATGTAAACATGATGACGTATTTGTTCCAAGTCTAAGTGAAGGCGATTCTGTCAGAATAATACAATCATATCTTGACTGGAATTACGGGCAGGCTTTAAGCTTGGCAAAAGTCTTGGACAATAATCCGGGAAGAATAACAGCTGCAGTTGACCTCCTGAACTCACAATGTAATATAAAAATGACAATTGAAAACTGTGATAGTGCTAAATTGGTGGATATTTGGGATTACGTCGGCTTTAATAAATTTGGATTAATTCCCTCTGCGGTGAAATTATTCTATTCGAAGGACTCTTTCCCTGAAATATATGAAATGACATATTTTTTTGATGGAAATATACCCTTGGAAGTCATATCCTTTATCTATAATGGAGACTCTGAAAAGATTATTGATTATGCCATTAAAAGTGGCATGTACATCAGAGACGCTGACTATTTGTATTGCAGAAATACTTCATATAAGAGATGCATTGTACGATACATTACGAATGAGGGACACTGCTTTAGTATAGTAGAAAAGATCGACAAGTATTTTCAGAGATGTGAATCCAAACTATCGGATAAAGTGGCTTATCTACGATTCCAGTATCTGAAGAACGATGCTAATGAGTCAGAATTGGTGGGGTTGTTAATAGAACTTGTTCAATTTAGAACGGGTATGCATCAGTACAGTGATGCTTTGCGTCTTATAATAGAGTTTCTGGATTATTATGACAAGCATGGCATTCGAACAAGGAGAATCATTGAGATATGTCTGTTGTCTTTACAGTGTATACGTGAATTGCAAATAGATGATGATCCAAAACTGTCATATTTATATGAAAAGACGGAAAACGAAATCATTGCCATCGGCTCCGAAGAAGATAATCCTGACTGGTATAGGTATCAGTTGTATCTGTGGCATAGAGAATTCATTGCGGCAAATACTGAAGAATCTGAAAGGATCAGCTTTGAACTGCTAGATGGCCTTGATAGAAGTAAGGAGCTATTCTG
>JAGBNR010000122.1 GCA_017634315.1 Lachnospiraceae bacterium | reverse complement strand
GTACTGGTAAATGACATGATCCTCTCGTATTCCGACTCCGAGGCGGTCTCCGTGATCTCGATCTCTATGTCCCCCGGATGGATGTCAAAGGATGAGACCATATCAAATATCTCTTTTTCGATATTGGGAATGAAAATATCCTTTCTTGAGAAGTTTACGGAGAGAATGGGAGGCTGCAGCCCCATTTCCCTCCATTTCTTTATGGACTCGCAGGTAAGGCGCAATATCTCCATATCAAGCTCATGTATCAGTCCGAGCCTGTCTATGACAGGTATGAACTGATCGGGAAATATGAACTCACCGTCATGTATCCACCTGCATAGAGTCTCAAATCCAACGAGATTGCCTGATGCCATATCTACCTTTGCCTGAAAATAGGCATAAAATTCGTGCTTTGAAAGAGCCGGCATGAAAAGAGATGCGATACGTCTGCTGTTATCAAGCATTTCAGTGAATTTTTCCGAGTAAAAGACGACCGGCTGCTTGAGCCTCTGCTTTCCAAACATGTTGGCTATCGAAGCATGCTCTATCCTTGTAGCTATATCCTCATCCGTATCATCGGCTGACACGCCGACCCATGCTGACAGGGTAAACTTCTTGCCGGGAGCACTCTGCAGATCATCTATGACAAAAAGACTCAGCTTATGTATGATCTTGTCAAGATTATCACGTCTTACATAAAGTACAAAGTTGTCGCCTCCCAGTCTGCCTACTCCTTCATCGGCCTCTACCTGTGTGGTAAGCCTTCTGGCATACTGTATGATCGCTTCATCTCCGACCCTGGTACTTGCACGCTCGTTTATGTATTTGAAATTCTGTATATTGATATACAATACCACATAGTTGACATCCGGATTGGCAGTGATGGCTTCACGATAGCTCGCGCGTATGCCTACACCATTGAGTATGCCTGACTGTGCATCATGATTCCTTGCGAAATCAAGCATATTTCTCATGTTTGTGATGCTTCTCAAAAGAAACAGCCTGTCTGTTATATTCTGGATCAGACGCCTGTCTTCATCATCCAGCTCCAGACCGGCTCTCATATACAGCGTACATACCAGATATCTCTCACCTGGTCTGGTATAGTCAAAATCAAACCTTTCACCGCACTCCATACCGTTTTCAAAGAGTACGATCGAACCGTCGGATTCTCTTTCGGACTGTATGACAAACTCAGGTCCGAGACTTCTCGTCATCGGATCGTTGTCATACTGCAGCATGATACTTGCCTTAACTGCACCGAGCATCTCATATATCTGAGCATAGTCATCTCTGTGAGCATCGGAATGAATAAACTTATATATCAGCTGCTCGGTTTTTGCTTCTATCTTTTGTTTGTCCAGTGTACTCACTTTGACCCGATATATCCTTTCGCCTTAAGCAGTTCAGCTCCAAGCACTGCCCCGCCTGCTGCGCCTCTTATCGTGTTGTGGGCAAGACCCACAAATTTATAATCAAACATAGTATCCTCTCTCAGACGTCCGATGGATATGCCGAATCCTCTTTCGAAATCCACATCAAGAGTCACCTGCGGTCTGTTGTCATCCGCAAGATACTGTATAAACTGCTTGGGAGCCGAGGGCAGCTCAAGTCTCTGCGGCTCTCCCTTATATGACACGAGCTCGTCTATAAGCTGATCCTTTGATGTCTTATTTTCAAAATCAATGAATACGGAAGCCGTATGTCCGTTCAGTACAGGCACTCTGATGCACTGCGAGGTGATAAGCGGTCCTCCGGCAGCTACGATCTCTCCCTTTGCGGTATCAATGTGTCCATAGATCTTGAGCGGCTCTTTTTCGCTCTTTTCTTCTTCTCCGCTTATGAAAGGAATGACATTTCCCTCCATTTCCGGCCAGTCCTTAAAAGTCTTGCCTGCGCCCGATATGGCCTGATAGGTAGATACAACGACCCTTACCGGCCTGTGCTCTCTCCATATGTAAAGAGCGGGGGCATAGGCCTGTATCGAGCAGTTGGGCTTCACCGCAATGAAACCGCGCTCGGTCCCGAGTCTTTTGCGCTGATACTCAATGATATCCGTGTGCTCGGGATTGATCTCCGGGATGAGCATGGGGACATCCGGTGTCCATCTGTGAGCCGAATTGTTGGACACCACAGGTGTCTCTGTCTTTGCATAGCTTTCTTCTATTGCCCTTATCTCATCCTTTGACATATCGACCGCTGAGAAGCAGAAGTCCACATCCGAAGATACATCCCCGACATCGGATACATCCTTTACCACTATATCCTTTACGGCATCCGGCATGGGCTTTTCAAGCTTCCATCTGTCACCTACAGCCTCGGCATATGTTTTTCCTGCGGATCTGGGGCTTGCCGCTATCGTATGCACCTCAAACCAGGGGTGATCCTCAAGTAATGAAATAAATCTCTGACCGACCATACCGGTTCCGCCAAGTATCGCTGCCTTTAATTTGCTCATAATAATTCTCCTGATGTTTTATATATTTAGACTTATCTTACCTGTTTTGATATTTTACTTACACTTTACTCATGTCTTCCAGATACACTTTGTAGTATCTTATTGCCTCGAGCATCCTCTCCTTACCGGGGGCTCCCTTTGTAAGCCTGTTTTCCACACAGGTCTTCATTGAGATCGCCTCATAGATATCCTCATCAAACACTTCACATTCAGCCTTAAAATCAGTGAGACTCAGATCATCCAGAGCCTTGTCCTCCGCGACGCATTTAAGCACGAGCCTGCCGACTACAGAGTGGGCATCCCTGAATGCCACACCCTTTTTAACAAGATAGTCCGCGGCATCGGTGGCATTCGTAAAGCCTTTTTTGGCACTCTCCTCCATCACATCCGGCCTGAAGCTTATGGTACTCATCATGCCTGTAAACTCCCTCAGACAGTCCTGTACCGTATCCATGGCATCAAATGCGGTCTCCTTATCCTCCTGCATGTCCTTATTGTATGCAAGCGGTATGCCCTTCATCGTGGTGAGTATGGACATCAGTGCGCCGTATACTCTGCCTGTCTTGCCACGCACGAGCTCTGCTATGTCAGGGTTTTTCTTCTGCGGCATTATGGAAGACCCCGTACTGTATCTGTCATCTATCTCCACGAATCTGTACTCATTGGAGTTCCATAGTATGATCTCCTCCGAAAATCTCGACAGATGCATCATTATGACAGACAGAGCTGACATGAAATCTATGATATGATCCCTGTCGGATACCGAATCCATGGAGTTCCTTGTGGGACCGCCTTCAAATCCAAGAGCGGCTGCGGTGTATTCCCTGTCCAGATCATATGTGGTCCCTGCCAAAGCTCCGGCTCCCAAAGGACAGGTATTCATCCTCTCATACAGATCCGCCAGTCTCTGCCTGTCCCTTATGAACATCTCAAAGTATGCCCCTATATGATGTGCAAGCGTCACCGGCTGAGCCTTTTGCAGATGTGTGAAGCCCGGCATATAGGTGTCGGTATTTGCCTCCATGATCGAAAGCAGCACTCTTTGCAGTCCGTCGATAAGCTTATCTGTCTCCGACACCCTGCCTCTGATATAAAGCTTGATGTCAAGCGCGACCTGATCGTTTCGTGACCTGCCCGTATGAAGCTTCTTGCCGGCCTCTCCTATCCGGTCTGTAAGCTCTGATTCTATAAAGCTGTGGATATCCTCGGCATCCTCCGAAATGACCAGCTCCCCGGTATCTATTTCCTTTTTGATCTCATCCAGTCCGCGTACTATCTTATCCTTATCCTCTGCGGAAATAATGCCCTGTCTGCCGAGCATTTCCGCATGTGCAACAGAACCTCTTATATCCTCGGCATACATTTTTCTGTCAAAGGATATGGACTGGTTGAATCTGTACGCAGAAGCATCCGTTGCTTCCGTGAATCTGCCTCCCCAAAGATTTGCCATGCTACTCTCCCCGTAAAATGAGCGAAGCTCCGGTAAGTATCGCCGTACCCAATGCAACAGCCGGCAGCAGATCGACCACTGCTCCCACTATAAGAAGCAGAGAGCATATCAGCATCACCACAAAGCCCGGCGCATTTGCAAGCAGCACACCCATTACTACACATATGATCAGCACTATAATATAGACAGGTATGCTCATCCCGAGCTCCCTCACTCCGAATATCAATGCAATTATAAACAAAACAGCGACAGATATAAGTCCGAGCGTAGACTTTGGTATGGCACCGAAAATAAACTCGTCATCTCGCCTGCCGCGTGTACCTCCTCTGTCTCTTGCTCCGGTAGAACCTGACGCATGAGTCAGTATGTCTGTTCTTTCGGGTGCCACCCTCTTAATCTCCAATTCATAACCTCCGCAAACAGCTGAATATTATATCCGTTATTCAGAACAGCTCCCCGACCATGCTCGTTAGGAGCGTGTATCGCTAAAAGAATATCGCATTTTATGACATAAATCAACAAAAGACCCGCAGACGGTACTGCGGGTCTTTTACCTGATAAATGCCGTTAGAGTGACTCGAACACTCGACCCACGCATTACGAATGCGTTGCTCTACCAACTGAGCCATAACGGCATGACGGCTTGTATCTTAACATTTTTAACATATACTCGTCAAGAACCTGATGCTGCAGATTCACCCTGCTTGATATTGATGTCTACCTGTTTGAACGGTATCTCTATGCCTGCCTTATCAAACTCTGCTTTGGCGGCCTCTGTGAGTCTCCAGCCTGTCATCACGAAATCCCTGTAGGTATCATTGGAAAAGAATGCCCTGAGCACCAGAGTCACGCAGCTGTCATCAAGAGACTTGACATAAACGATGGGGGCGGGCTTCCCCTCTTTTATCAGCGCAGGCTCTCTATATACAAGCTCAAGGAGTATCTGTCTGGCTTTTTCTATGTCAGATCCGTAGGATATGCCAAATTCCTGTATGATCTGTCTTGTCTTATGTCTTGAATAGTTGATTATTGAATTGTTTGACAGATTTCCGTTAGGCAGCATTGCCTCGAAGCCATTGTCAGTGATTATCTTGGTATAAAATATCTGCACCTCTTCAACGGTGCCGGATACATCGGTATTTACATCCCTTATATAATCTCCTGCGGAAAAAGGCTTCATGATAAGCAGCAGTACACCACCGGCAAAATTTGACAGACTTCCCTGCAGTGCCAGTCCTATAGTCACTCCTATCGATCCGATAAGGGCAACTATGGTGGAAGCGTCAAAGCCGAGATTAACCGCAAGTACAAGGACAAGCGTTATATACAGTGTATATTTTACGACAGAGTCAAGGAAATGAATGACATTGTCATTTGCCCCGTAGTGCACCAGAGCTCTCTTCAGTATCTTTCTGAAGAAACGTATCAGCCTGCTGCCGATGAAAAAGATCACGATGATCAGCAGTATCCTGATCCCCAGCGACAGAGCCTTTTGCGGGAGCTCCTCCAGATATGTGGATATCAGTCCGGGATCCTTCTGGATCGTCTGGATCGTCTCCTGCACTGCCTCCAGATTTTCACCTATATTCTCTACTCCGTTGACGGAAACGCCGAGACTACTTACGTCCAACCTTCTGCTCCCTGACGGCATTGTATCTTAGTACGGTAATGCCGTAAGGCGCAACCCTGATCCTTACCGAATCCTCGCGTCCGTCACACTCGTCCTTTTCTGACAACACGGCATCCTTGTTGACAAATCCAAACCCGTCATACTTTTCACTGTCCGAATTGAAAACCTCGGTGTATTTTCCGGCCTTTGGCACACCTATCTTATATTTCTTCCTCGGTATATTTAAGAAGTTCGCAACGATCACAAACAGATCATCCCTTTTCGCGCCTCTTCTTGCGAATACCAGAATATTCTCTCTTGCGGAAATGTTGTTTATCCATTCAAAGCCCTCCTGCTCCAGATCCTTTGAGTGAAGGACTTCGTTTCTTGAATAAAAGGACATCGCATCCGCAAGCAGCTCCGCGACATACTTCTGCTCCCTGGACTTCTCGTCCAGATTATCCATAGAGATCATCTTTTTGCCGGGATGCATAAAGAAATATGCGATAAGGCACTTGAGATTGCTGAACTTCTCATCAGAATCCCCCGGCATATCATTCCAGATGTCAGCGATATCCGACAAAGGAAGGATAAATCGTTCATTATACTGATATATCATAGGGAAGCATATCTCATTGTAGTGGTTCGATCTGGCAAGAGGCTCCTGCCTGAAATAGCCGGTGACATCCCTGCTCCAGCCGCGGTCAAGCTTGTAATCAAAGCCAAGTCCCTCATCTGATACACTATCCGTGATACCTGCATATGATGTATCATCATCAGATATCACCAGTACATCGGAGGAGAGCTTATGCACTGCGGATGTCATCTGTCTCAGGAAATCTATGGCATCAAGGTTTTCATTGCCCCCGTACATATTGGGAGTCCATCCGCTGCCTGACTTGCCGTAGTCAAGGTAAAGCATCTTTGCCACATCCTTTACCATCAGCGCATCAAAATGAAACAGATCCAGCAGGAAAACAGCATTCGCGACCACATAGTTTCTTACCTCGCCTCTGCCGAGGTTGAAATACTTTCTGTCTTCTCCGGGCACATATGACCTGTTGCCGTCAGGATCTTCATATATACATGTACCGTCATAGGCAGTCAGTCCGGAAGAGACACTGTCAAAGGAAGCCGGAGTCCATGAGAAAATGACTGCGAGCTGGGCTCTGTGCAGCTGCTCGACAAATGAGGCAAGCTCCTCCGGCTTTTTAACGGGTATGTAAAGACTGTCGTTCGGAGAAGATATCAGCACATGAGTAAAGCCGTATTTCTTTGCTTTTTCTATTATGTTTTTGGCCGATTTTTTATCCGGCTCGACATTCCTGCAGTCAAAAATACATATAGCGGCATCATCACGCTGGTACCTGCCTCTTTGCTCCAGCCATGCATCATCGGATACACTTATCTTTGCCGTATTATAGACGATACCCGCACCGTCCTCCTTGTCCTCTGAAAGAAACGCGTAAGGGTCACGCCTCATAAATGTCAGACCGCTGTGAAGCTTGAGCTCAAATTTGTATTTCTCTCCTTCGGAAAGTCCCGGAACAAAAAGCTCAAATATACCGGAATCAAAGAGACGCTCCATCTGATACATGCGTCCGTCCCAGTTATTAAAATCACCTACCACCGATACACGGATAGCATTCGGAGCCCACACGGCAAACCTTACACCTTCAATCCCGTTTATCTTCATGACCTGAGCTCCGAGCAGCTCATAAGCCCTGTAGTGTATGCCGGATACATACTTCTGTATATCCCTTTTGGTAATGCTGTCCGGAAAGGAATACGGATCGGTCACGGTTTTTGTGTTTCCTTCCTTATCCTTTACAATAAGCTCATATTCAAAGGGCTCTTTATTCTTGACAAGAGCAGCAAAATAACCATCCTCATCGGCAAGCTCCATATCCACCGCAGCTTTTGTACCCTTCACCTTTACCGATACCTCTGCGGCATCCGGTCTGTACGCAGTCACCAATGTCTGACCTCCACGTACCGGATGAGCTCCGAGCACTGCCTTTGGATGATCCTCCTCGGCATATGTGACTGCCTCTATCTCGGCCCAGTCCATCAGATTGTAGAGTTTTTTCGTCATGGTCTTTCGCTCTCCTTTATTTGTCTTATCCTTTTTTTAATCATAATAAAACGCATCAAAATCGGTGTATGAAGAGTCCCGACCGAAGCTTCGGCTCAAACCATGTAGACTTCGGAGGCATGAGCCTCCCTGCGTCCGCCACTGCAAAAAGCTCCTGTATCGAAGTCGGATACATCGCAAAAGCAACCTCGTATTCGGTTGAATCAACAAGCCTCGCAAGCTCTTCAAGTCCTCTTATACCACCGACGAAGCTGATCCTGTCATCAGTCTTCGGATCCTCGATATTAAGTATGGGTGAGAGTACCTCATTCTGGAGTATCGAAACATCAAGTCCCTCCACAGGATCATTCACTACAAACTCATCCTTTACCATAAGCCTGTACCACGTACCTCCGATATACATGGTGATCTCACCTTTCTTCCAGGGATGTACAGGTAAGCTGCCGCACTCCTTAATTACAAATTTCTTTCTCAGCCTGTCAAAGAACCTGCTCTCGGACAGTCCGTTCAGATCCTTTACGACACGGTTGTAATCGAGTATCTTCAGCTCCGTATCGGGAAAAAGCACCGACATGAAAAAGCCCTCCGGCGATACCTTTACAGCCGATGCACATCTGTGGTGACCGTCCGCGATATATATGGAATCTATCCTGGAAAAGCAGTCCTTTATCGCAGCAGTATCATTAGCATCATCTATTATCCATACTCTGTGCGTGATGCCGTCATCAGCGGTAAAGTCATATTCAGGCTGCTCCTTCTTATACTGCGCCACTATACCCTCTATCACGTTGTTTCTCCTGTATGAGAGAAAGATCGGTCCGGTCTGCGCGGAAAGTGCCGTGATATGCCTTATCCTGTCCTGCTCTTTCGCAGCAAGAGTATTTTCATGCTTTTTTATGACGGAGCTTCTGTAATCCAACGAAGAGCACACTGCCACGATACCGGTCTGTGACCTGCCATCCATGATGAGCTCATAGATATAATAGTGACTGTCAGTATCCTCCCTCAGATCTCCGGAAGCGATCATTTCTTCAAATATCTCTTTTGCCTTATCATAGACCTCCGGAGCATACATGTCATATCCCTCGGGAAATGAGGTCTCCGGACGGTCGATACGCAAGAACGAAAGAGGCTCACGCTCTATCTCCTTCCTTGCCTCCTCCGTATTCATCACATCATACGGCAGGGCTGCTATATGCTCTGCCTTATCTCTTGCAGGTCTTAAAGCCTTAAAGGGTCTGACATCAGCCACCTTAAATCCTCCATCCTATGCTTCTGGCAGGGTTCAATCATAAGCAGAGCCTAAAATGCTCCTGCTACCACTCTTACCCTGAATACGCCCTCGATCTTTGAAAGCTTGTCTATTATCTCATCCGAAGCGGGAGCGTCTATGTCAAACATCGATATAGCGTTGTCCCCACGGCTCTTATTGTTCATTTCCGAAATATTTATGCCGGCATCACCGAAGCATGCGGAAAACTTGGTGATCATATTTGCAATATTGCGGTGGAATACCATGACTCTGCCGGCCTTTTCACATACTCCCATATTTATCGCCGGGAAGTTGACCGAATTTTTGATATTGCCGTTTTTCATATAGTCGGTAAGCTCCTGAACTGCCATTACCGCGCAGTTATCCTCAGACTCCTCCGTCGAGGCGCCAAGATGCGGTATTACTATGACTCCCTCCTGTCCGACAGTAGTGGGGTTCGGAAAATCAGATACATATTTCGCGAGCTTTCCGATCCTGAGTGCGGATATGACCGCCTCTTCATCCACAAGCAGATCCCTTGCGAGATTTATAAGGATCACGTCGTTTTTCATCAGCTTTATAGCATCGGCATTTATCATTTTCTTTGTGGAATCAAGGAGCGGTACATGAACTGTAATGATATCGCAGTTTGCGTATATCTCCTCGACAGCCTTCACATGCCTGACCGATCTGGAAAGGTTCCATGCGGCATCCACCGATATATAAGGATCATAGCCATATACCTCCATGCCCAGATTGACGGCGGTATTCGCCACCTTTATGCCTATGGCACCGAGTCCTATGACACCGAGCTTTTTACCGGATATCTCATGACCGGCATATTGCTTCTTCTGCTTCTCCGCATCCTTTGCTATATTCTCGTTGCCTGTCTGCGTAGCCACCCAGTTTATACCGCCTACGATATCTCTTGAAGCAAGCAGCATGGCAGCGATCACAAGCTCCTTTACACCGTTTGCATTCGCTCCGGGAGTGTTAAATACCACTATGCCCTTCTCCGCGCATTTATCAAGCGGTATATTGTTTACGCCGGCTCCGGCGCGTGCTATCGCAAGAAGACTCTCGGGCAGCTCCATGTCATGCATGGCAGCCGAGCGTACGAGTGCGCAGTCGGCATCCTTGAAATCATCAACCGCGACAAAGCTTGAATCAAATCTGTCAAGCCCCACCTTCGCGATATTATTTAGACAGTTGTACTTAAACATCTTACCCTCCTGTGTTTTCAGTTGTTCTTTTCGAAAGTATCCATAAACTCAACGAGCTTCTTTACACCCTCTATAGGCATGGCATTGTAGATAGATGCTCTCATGCCGCCCACTGTCCTGTGACCCTTTAAGTTTACGAAGCCCGCCTTTCCTGCCTCATCTATAAACTTTTTGTTCAGATCATCGGAATCAGTGACAAACGGTACGTTCATTAGCGAGCGATACTCCGGTACCACGGTACCCTTAAACATCTTTGAGGCATCAAGGAAATCATAAAGAACCTTGGCCTTCTCCTCGTTTATCTTCTTCATTTCAGAAAGACCGCCCATCTTCTTGAGCCATTTGAATACCAGTCCGCAGACATAGATATTGTATGCGGGAGGTGTATTGTAAAGCGAGTCATTGTCCGCATGTGTCTTGTATTTGAGCATGGTGGGTGTGCCCGGCAGTACGTCCTCGGTGATGAGATCCTCTCTTATCACTACTATGGTCACTCCCGCAGGACCTACATTCTTCTGCACTCCTCCGTACACTATGCCGTATTTGGTCACATCCATGGGCTCTGAAAGAAACATGGATGAGACATCGGAAACAAGAGTCTTCCCCTTTGTATCGGGGAGCTCCTTATATCGTGTACCGTATATCGTATTGTTCTGGCAGATATATACATAGTCGGCATTGTCACTTATCGGAAGATCCGATACATCCGGTATATAGGTAAAGGTTTTATCCTCGGATGAAGCGATCTTGTTGGCAGTCCCGTAATTTCCGGCCTCCTGCCACGCCTTTTTTGCCCACTGTCCTGTGACAATATAATCGGCGACCTTATTCTTCATCAGGTTCATCGGGATCATCGCAAACTGTGTAGAGGCACCGCCCTGAAGGAACAGTACCTTATAGTTGTCCGGCACTCCTGCGAGCTCTCTGAAATCAGCCTCGGCAGTCTTTATTATCTCATCATAGACCTTGGATCTGTGTGACATTTCCATGACTGACTGGCCTGATCCCTTATAATCAAGCATCTGATCCCGTGCCTCCTCAAGTACCTCTACGGGCAGCATGCTGGGTCCCGCTGAAAAATTGTAAACTCTGCTCATCTTGTCTCCTCCTGATGCATTTTGTTATGTATCTATGTTTTTCTTATTTGTTATTCAGATCCGCTTCATCAAAGGCATCGGCTATGGCTCCTCCCGGAGCGACCATAGGGAATACCTTATCATCCTCATTTATCACTACATCTATGACCACAGGCTTATCGGATGCAAGGGCTTTCTTTATCACCTCATCCACCTCGTCCCTGTCGGTGATGCGATATGCTATGCATCCCATGGCTTCGGCAGCCTTACAGTAATCAGTCTCATCTTCGAGTACCGTATTTGAGTACCTCTTACCGTAGAAAAGCGTCTGCCACTGACGTACCATACCGAGTACACGATTGTCTATGATGACCTCTATGATCGGAAGACCGTTTCTTGATGCCGTCATGAGCTCATGCATGTTCATGCGGAAGCAGCCGTCTCCGGCTATATTCACACAGATCCGGTCAGGATTGGCTACCTTGGCTCCTATGCAGGCACCGAGCCCGTATCCCATGGTGCCGAGTCCTCCTGATGTAAGAAACTGTCTCGGACTCCTGAACTTATAGTACTGGGCAGTCCACATCTGATGCTGACCCACATCGGTGGATACTATCGCATTTGATTCTGTCAATACATCAAGCCTCTCGATCAGGTACTGACAGGTAAGCTTATCCTCCGGATATCTGAGAGGGAACTCCTTTTTATAGCTGTTTATATGCTCCATCCATTCGCTGTGCGATGCCTTTTCAAGCATGGGAAGCAGATCGTCAAGCACATCCTTCATGTCACCTACGATATGGGCATCAGTGGGGATATTCTTATTGATCTCCGCGTCATCTATATCTATATGCACTATCCTCGCTCCGCTTGCAAAGGCCCTTGCATTTCCCACTACTCTGTCAGAAAATCTCGCTCCAAGCGCAAGAAGCACATCGCATTCCGACACCCCCTTATCCGATGCCTTGGTCCCATGCATACCTATCATTCCGGTATAGTGAGGATCATCTGCGGATACCGCTCCTTTACCCATCAGTGAATCGCATACGGGAGAGTCGATCCTATCGGCGAGCTTCCTGACCTCCTCGGAAGCACCGGAGATGACGGCTCCTCCTCCCACATATATAAAAGGTCTTTTACATGAATTGATTATATCGGCTACAGCCTTAAGATCATCCTTGGTATAATGGTCAAACGTCTTTCTTTCAGGGATCTCAGGCTTCTTTGAAGTAAACTCGCATTTGTCGGCGGTTGCATTCTTGGTGATATCAACTACCACAGGTCCGGGTCTTCCCGAGCGTGCTATCTTAAACGCACGTCTTAAGGTGTCGGCAAGATCCTTTACATCCTTTACGATGAAGCCGTGCTTTGTGATCGGCATGGTGATGCCTACTATATCGACCTCCTGAAAGGTATCCTTGCCGAGCAGACTGAGACCCACGTTTGCAGTGATGGCTACCATCGGCACAGAGTCCATGTATGCAGTGGCGATGCCGGTGACAAGATTGGTAGCACCCGGACCTGATGTCGCCATACACACTCCCACCCTGCCGGTACTTCTGGCATATCCGTCGGCAGCATGGCTCGCGCCCTGCTCATGTGAGGTAAGCACATGGTGTATCTCATCCTGATGCTTATACAGCTCATCATATATATTGAGGATCGAGCCTCCGGGATAACCGAAGACGGTATCTACCCCCTCTTCCTTCAACACCTCTACTACGATTTCAGAACCATTCAATAACATATATCACTCCTGAATCATTCAATAATACTATTTAAGCTCGAGTATAGCTCCGCGGTTGCCGCTTGTGACCATCTTTTCGTAACGTGCAAGATATCCGTCCTTCACCTTAGGCTCTCTCGGCTTCCAATTCTTCCTGCGCTCCTCAAGCACTTCATCGGATACCTTTACGTTCAGAGCATTGTTCGGTATATCTATCTTTATGATATCTCCCTCTTCTATCAGTGCAATAGGTCCTCCCACCGCAGCTTCAGGCGACACATGACCTATGGAGGCTCCTCTGGATGCTCCCGAGAATCTTCCGTCCGTAATAAGTGCCACGGAGCTACCGAGACCCATACCGGCGATAGCGGATGTGGGATTAAGCATCTCTCTCATGCCGGGACCGCCCTTGGGACCCTCATATCTGATGACTACCACATCACCCTCATGTATCTCTCCGCCGTAGATAGCCTTGATAGCATCCTCTTCACAGTCAAATACTCTGGCAGGTCCTTCATGTACCATCATCTCGGATACGACAGCCGAGCGCTTCACCACTCCGGTATCCGGTGCTATATTGCCCTTAAGCACGGCTATGCCTCCCTCCGCCATAAAGGGATCATCTATAGGTCTTATGACCTCTGTATTGATATTCTTTACCTGAGCAATGTTCTCTCCTACCGTATGTCCGGTTACCGTCATACAGTCGAGATCGAGCAGACCTTTCTTTGAGAGTTCATTCATCACGGCATAGACACCGCCGGCTTCATTCAGATCCTCCATATAGGTATGTCCTGCGGGAGCCAGATGACAGAGATTCGGAGTCCTGTCCGATACCTCATTGGCGATCTCCATATTAAGATCGATACCCGCCTCATGAGCTATTGCCGGAAGATGAAGCATGGTATTGGTAGAGCAGCCGAGAGCCATATCCACCGTCAAGGCATTCATAAATGCCTCCTTTGTCATGATATCTCTCGGTCTGATGTTCTTCTTAAGCATATCCATGACCGCATAGCCTGCCATCTTTGCAAGTCTCAGCCTTGCGGAGTATACAGCCGGTATGGTACCGTTACCGCGCAGCCCCATTCCTATAGCCTCAGTGAGACAGTTCATGGAATTTGCCGTATACATTCCCGAGCATGATCCGCAGGTGGGGCAGGTATGCTCATCATAGTATCTGAGCTCTTCTTCATCTATGGTACCTGCCTTTTTAGCACCTACCGCCTCAAACATTGAGGACAGGGATGTCTTCTTACCATGCACATGTCCTGCGAGCATGGGACCTCCCGACACAAAGACCGTCGGAATATTAACCCTTGCCGCAGCCATAAGCAGTCCCGGTACATTCTTATCACAGTTCGGTACCATTACAAGCGCATCAAACTGATGTGCCCTGACCATACATTCGGTAGAGTCGGCAATGAGATCTCTTGTGACAAGCGAGTACTTCATACCTATATGACCCATTGCAATGCCGTCACATACCGCTATGGCAGGAAATACGACAGGCATGCCGCCTGCCTCGGCCACTCCGAGCTTTACCGCTTCCACTATCTTATCTATATTCATATGACCGGGAACGATCTCATTGTATGAGCTTACGATACCGATCATAGGCTTCCTCATCTCGTCACCCGTAAAGCCCAATGCATTAAAAAGACTCCTGTGCGGTGCGTGCTCATCACCTGTTTTGACATTATCACTCAGCATTTTTCTTTTCCTCCCTGATTATCCCAAACGCTGTACCACAGCATCCCCCATTCCGCTTGTAGATACGCATTCGCATCCGTCTGACATGATATCTCCGGTACGTATGCCGTCTGCCAGCGTGTGTTTCACTGCATCCTCCACAGCATCCGCAGCCTTATCCTGCTCCAGACTGAAACGCAGCATCATAGCCGCAGAAAGTATCGTTGCAAGAGGATTCGCTATGTTTTTTCCGGCTATATCCGGAGCAGATCCGCCCGACGGCTCATACAGTCCGAATTTAGTGTCATTCAGAGAAGCACTGGGCAGCATCCCTATTGAGCCCGTGATCATGGCTGCTTCATCGGAAAGGATATCACCGAACATATTCTCGGTAAGTACCACATCAAACTGAGAGGGCTCCTTAACAAGCTGCATCGCGCAATTATCCACAAGCATGGTGTCAAACGTGATATCCGGATAGTCATTTGCGATCTCGGATGTAACACTTCTCCACAGTCTTGAAGAATCAAGCACATTCGCCTTATCTACAAGTGTTACCTTCCTTCTCCTTTTCCCGGCTATATCAAATGCCTTTACAGCGGCCCTTCTTATCTCATTCTCATCATATGAAAGAGTATCCACCGCAGTCATCACTCCATTTACCGGCTTCGTATATCTTTCACCGAAATAAAGCCCTCCGGTCAGCTCTCTGACCATCATGATATCAAAGCCTTTACCCGAAGTGCTTTCTGAAAGCGGACATGCAGCCTTAAGCTCAGGATAAAGTACGGACGGTCTGAGATTTGCAAACAGATTCAAAGCCTTTCTGATCCCCAAAAGACCGGCCTCCGGTCGCTTTGAAGGCTCCAGCCTGTACCACGGAGATGTCTTTGCATCACCGCCTATTGAGCCCATCAGCACCGCATCGGATGCCCTCGCATCAGCAACAGCCTCATCGGTGAGAGGCACTCCGTATTTATCTATGGAGCATCCACCCATATCTATATCAGTATAGTTTAAGGTAAATCCATATCTTTCCGATACGGCATCGAGCACCTTCACCGCTTCGTTTACGATCTCGGGCCCTATCCCGTCTCCTCTTATGACTCCGATCTTATAGTCCATGCATATCCTCCACGCGTCGAAAAGGTTATTTTTTGGTTTCCTTTTCTGTTGCTTCCTCCGGCTTCTCCACCTGTGCTATAGCCTCTTTTTTCATGACTATACGGCAGTTTTTGTTATTTCCGAACTCAACGATCACCGTAGACTCATCCGGGATATCTATCACCATCCCGTAAAATCCGCTCGTGGTACAAACCGTGTCTCCTACCTCAAGAGAAGAAAGCATGTCCTTAACTCTGCCCTGCTCCTTTCTCTGTGGACGGATCATTATAAAATAAAGAAAAGCAATGATCGCCGCAATATAAACGACTGTAACGACCAAGCTTCCCGTACCGCCTGCCATAGCTCCGTTAGTAAGTAAAATACCCATGTTTATATACATTCCTCCTTAATAATACTTATGAAACAAATGCTTTTCTATAATACACACACGGCAGGATTTTAGCAAGGTCTTAAGCTCCCTGTAAGCCACTCTCGTAATCAGCCACGAACTTATCATGAAAGGCTGTATATTCCCCTGCATCTATAGCCTGTCTTATCTCTTCCATGAGGTGGTTGTAGAAGTAAAGATTATGCAATACGCAGAGTCTGAGACCGAGCATTTCTCCGGCTTTTATCAGATGCCTGATATAAGCCCTGCTGTATGTGCGGCAGGCAGGACACATGCACCCCTCTTCAATGGGTCTCATATCCTCCGCATATATTGCATTTTTAATATTGAACTTGCCATGATGTGTATACAGCTGTCCGTGCCTCGCATTCCTTGACGGATAAACACAATCAAAGAAATCAACTCCGCGATAGACTGCCTCCACTATATTCACCGGAGTGCCCACCCCCATCAGATATACAGGCTTATCCTCGGGCAGATGCGGCACCGTGACATCAAGTATATGATACATTTCTTCGTGAGTCTCACCTACCGCCAGACCTCCTATGGCATATCCGTCCAGATCCATTTCACTGATAAGATCGGCATTATCCGTTCGGATGTCCTCAAAGACGGCACCCTGATTGATGCCAAAGAGCATCTGTTCCTTGTTTATCGTATCCGGAAGTGAATTAAGTCTGGCCAGCTCCCTCCTGCATCTTTCAAGCCATCTTTCAGTACGATGTACGGAATCCTCCACATAGGCTCTCTCGGATCTGGCATCAGGGCATTCATCAAAGGCCATGGCTATGGTCGAGCCCAGATTTGACTGTATCCGCATGCTCTCCTCCGGTCCCATGAAGATCTTATGTCCGTCTATATGGGATGCAAAGGTTACACCCTCTTCCTTTATCTTACGGAGACCTGAAAGGGAAAAGACCTGAAAGCCGCCTGAATCTGTGAGGATCGGTCTGTCCCATACCATGAAATCATGCAGTCCGCCGAGCCTCTTTATTACCTCATCCCCGGTCCTGACATGCAGATGATAGGTATTTGACAGCTCTATCTGACAGCCTATTTCCTTCAGATCGACAGTAGATACGGCACCTTTAATAGCACCTACCGTTCCCACATTCATAAAAACGGGCGTCTCTACAGTACCATGTACCGTATTAAGACGCCCCCGTCTTGCTCTTCCGTCCTTCTTTATAAGCGTATATCTATTCATCAGAATCTACCAGACCTATCATTTCATCGTATTCCTCCAGGGTGAGCCCGAGCTGTGTCATCTCTTTTGCAGCCTCTGTTCCCACATATCTGAAATGCCACGGCTCAAACTCAATGCCCGTGATATCCTCTTTGCCTTTTGGATAGCGAAGTATAAACCCGTATTCCGGTGCATGCTCGGCCAGCCATCTGCCGCCCTCGGTATCGGCAAATCCGGCATCCAGATCATGATACCCGGAGGATATTATATCCACTGCAAGTCCGACCTGATGCTCTGATGTGCCCGGGATGGCAACTGTCTCACTGGCAAGATCATATGCCTCATCATAATCATATCCCTGATCCGTATACGACTTAACCTTGCGGTTAAATACGAAGGTCTGTCGCTCCATGTCTCTGTATGGCGATGCCACATACAGACCGACTCCCTGCGCCCTCGCATCCTTTATCATGTCTACAAGATACTCTGCCACTCTGACATCCACCTTTACCGAGCCGGATATAGTCGCAAGCTCAAAGGTATAATCATATGGAATAAGATGATCCTTGTTTATAAGCATCAGCGACCAGTCATCCTCAAAGCCGGGCACTCTTTTGTTTCCGTTCCTGTCTATGATCGTGACATCATGAGAGGTATCTCCGCTCTCATTATTACGTTTGTTGAAATCCTCTGCCGCTCTCTTTGACTCTGCCGCAATCTTGTCAAGCTCTTCGTCGGCAAGGTCATATTCGGCCCTTTCGATACCATCCATTGATACATCGGATCTTATGATATCGGACTTATCTACGGCAACTCTGCTTCCGGAATCATTTACGAATATCACATCGGTATCCATGACTGTAGCCGTTGCGGTACGCGAAAAGCTGGCAGATGATGTAAATGCCAGTACGGTAAGGAATATTGCTATAAATTTCCTGAAGAAATGTCTTTTTTTATTATTCCTTTTTTCCATAGGGTAGTGTTAAAAAAATATCATAGCCGGATTTATTATTCAAGAGTTACAGCTCTTTTTTCAGTATTTTTGATCCAAAGGAATACGGCAGCAATTCACCGAATCTATATGTTGTATAGCTGAGATCCCTATGCACAATTATGACTTCAAAGCTGTCACTGTCGACAAACTCATTCATAAACTGTCTGCATACACCGCACGGGAAAGCATCATCCGGAGCCTCTCCGATCCGACCTCCTGCTACAGCTATGGCTCTGAACTCTCTTTCACCCTCGCTAATGGCCTTGCAGAAAGCAGTACGCTCTGCACATATTCCGGCAGGATACGCAGCGTTTTCAATATTGCATCCCGTATATACCCTTCCGTCCGGTGTAAGCAGTGCCGCACCTACAGAAAACCCCGAATAAACACAATATGAATTTTTCCTAGCTTCATCCGCCGTTTTACATAGCTCCGTATAATCCATTATGCTTCTCCTTTGCATTACCGCTTACTGTAAATTAAAAGAGGCTTCGGTCATGTAAATGACCGAAGCCTGTACAATAGACCGTTCTTTACCTGAGTGAAGCGAGCTCCTGCGCCTGATAAGCATTGGGAGCCATAAGTGATGCCGTGTTGTAAAGTATATAACCGGTATAACCGAGGCTCTGCGCGTATGCGCTCTGTTTGGCGAGATTGTTTGTATTCCATACCCAGCCCGGATCGGAGGACGAAGGACTGCCTGACCTATACAGAGCCATGCCTACATACATAGGTATCCCTGCCTTATCAAGTGATTTCCATGCTGCAAGGCGTGTGCTTGACATCGTATTGTTTCCTGCTGCACCGTAATTGTCAGTCCAATAGATCTGTGGAGCAATATAGTCCACATATCCCGGAGTCGAAAGCCATGTGACTACATCAGCTCCCGATGCAAGACAGTTCTGTATGTTGCCCTGAGGTGCTATACCGAATACCTTGCCATGAGCCGCACAGGTCTGATGCACTCTTGAAACCATCGAATTTATGTTTGACGCTCCGATGGGAGGGAAATAATCATCAAAATGAATACCATCCACCGCATACCTGTCCAGTATCTCATTTACACCGGCCACTATATTGTCATTTGTGGCAAGTGCCGGATTACCGCATATCATCTTATTCCTGTATCCGTAAGGGTTTATCCATGCATGGATCTGAAGACCTGATTCATGAGCTATCTTTACCATATCGGCAAGAGGATCAAATCCGGGATCCACTCCAAGAAGCATCTGTGAGCTCCACGGATATATGCTTGAAGGATAGATGGCATCGTTATGACTTCTTACATGTACAAATATCGTATTTAAGCCTTTGGATGCGGCTGTCTGGCATATAGCTCTGAATGCTGCATCATAATCAGCCTGACCCTTGCCTCTTAAGAACTGCTGCTGATCTATAAATGAAAGCCATACACCTCTCATATTGTTGGCAGCCTGTGCATTACATGTGCTCACACCAAAATTACCGGTAGTAAAAAGAAGTACACATACCAGCATGAAAGCAACCAGTTTCTTTACAGTCTTTTTCATTGTTCTCCTCCGTTCATATCGTCTCGATGAATCTCTCGAATGCCTCAAGCCCCTCATCGGTCTGCTTGAATACACCGGCATCCTCCAATACGCGCGAAAAAACAAGTCCGATTTCATTGCGTATGATGTCATCTATATTTTGCCCGTTTATATTATCATATTTTTTTGTAAAGTCAATAACCCACGCTGCATGCTTCGCTATAGACTCTTCAGTACTCACATCTTTGCCCTCAAGTATATATTCTTTTAAAAGAGCTATCTCATTTTTCAGTCTTGAAGGAAGGATCGCAAGCCCCATTACCTCGATCAGACCTATATTTTCCTTTTTTATATGATGCAGCTCGCTGTGAGGATGATACAGTCCAAGCGGACACTCTTCCGTAGTGATATTATTCCTTAATGCCAGATCTATCTCATAGCTGTCTCCCCGTTTCCTTGCGATAGGAGTTATCGTATTGTGCGGTTCTCCGTCTGTTTCGGCAAAAATGTAAGCCGCTTCATCGGTATACCCCCTCCATTTATCGAGTATAATGGAGGCAAGCTCTATGATCCGCTTACGATCCGCACATCTCAGTCTTATCACGGAAAGCGGCCATTTCACAATACCGGCTTCGACATCAGGAAAATCCCGTATCGTAAATTTCCTGACATACCCGGCTCTTGCCATCGGAAATTCATAATGTCCGCCTTGGAAATGGTCATGTGACAATATGGAGCCCCCCACTATGGGAAGGTCGGCATTTGAACCCACTGTATAATGCGGAAACATACTTATAAAATCAAACAGCTTCTCAAAGCATGCCCTGTCTATCTTCATCGGTGTATGTTCCTTGTTAAACACTATACAGTGCTCATTGTAGTATACATACGGTGAATACTGTAAAAAGAAATCCTCTCCGGCAAGCCTTAATGGTATTATCCTGTGATTTTCCCTTGCAGGATGGTTCATACGTCCCCTGTAGCCTTCATTTTCAGCACAAAGCTGGCATTTGGGATAGGCTGACTGGGGTGCATTCCTGGCGGCGGCTATAGCCTTTGGATCCTTCTCGGGCTTTGAAAGATTGATCGTTATATCGAGCTCACCGTACCGGGTCGCTGTCTTCCATTTCAGGTCTTTTTTTATCCTGTACCGTCTGATATAGTCCGTATCACATGAAAACTTATAATACCAGTCGGTAGCCTCTTCAGGTGACTCTTCATAAAGTTTTTCAAATTTTCTCCTCACATATGAGGGTCTCGGAGTGATACAGTTCATGAGCTTTGTATCAAAGAGATCCTTTGACACCTGATCATCATTTATCACTCCTCTTGATATCGCATCGGAAATAAGAGCTGACAGTATATCCTCCAGCTCATCCCCTATATCACCGTAATTCTTATGCTCCTGACATACCTCTGACTCGTCATATGAATCAAGATCCATTACATCAAGGATCAGATTTGTCGAATATATCCTTTCCGACTCATCTATGAGTCCGGTTCTGATCCCGTAATCTACCAGTCTTTTGATCACTTCTTCTCCTCCGCCACAAATATTCTCTCATTTACAATGCTTTCACGCTCGGCAGCGATGCTTTTTGCTTCCTTCATGAATATCTCCTGTGCTCCGCAGGATTCGTTTCTGCCGGGTGTCAGCCTGACATAGCTGCCGTCCGGTCTCATCACCCTTGCTTTTGTATTATCATCCAGCTGCACCCTGAGGATATGCTTAAGGTCCGCCACCAGCTCCGGCGTCTCTATCGGAAACAGTATCTCTACTCTCCTCTCAAGATTTCTTGGCATCCAGTCTGCGGAGGCACAGTATATCTCTTCCTTGCCTTCATTCAAAAACCAGAATATCCTCGCATGCTCAAGAAATGTGCCTACGATTGACCTGACTGTAATATTCTCCGATACCCCCTGTATGCCGGCCTTTAGAGAGCATATACCTCTTACTATCAGCTCGATCTTCACGCCAGCACCGGAGGCTCTGTAAAGGGACTCGATGATATCCATGTCGCACAGAGAATTTACCTTCGCAATAATATGTGCCTCTCTGCCGTTTGATGCGTTTTCGGTCTCCCTGTTTATAAGATACAGGAATCTGTTCTTAAGCCATAAGGGGGCTATCGACAGCTTGTTCCAAATAGCCGGTTCCGAATATCCCGAAAGCATGTTAAACACGGCAGTTGCATCCTCTCCGTAGGGCTCGGCACATGTAAGAAAGCCTATATCAGTATATAGCTTTGCCGTCGAGTCGTTATAATTGCCGGTACCGAGATGCACATATCTGCGCAGCCCGTCCTCCTCACGGCGTACCACCAGAGTGATCTTGGAGTGAGTCTTCAGTCCCTTCAGTCCGTATATCACATGGCATCCGGCTTTCTCCAGCATCTTGGCCCAGATGATATTGTTCTCCTCATCAAATCTGGCCTTAAGCTCTACCAGCACAGTGACCTGCTTGCCGTTCTCGGCAGCTGTCGCCAGAGCCTTGATTATCGGGGAATTACCCGACACACGGTACAGGGTCTGCTTTATGGCAAGCGTATCCGGATCCTGAGCCGCCTCCTGTATGAACCTGACTACCGGTGTAAAGGATTCGTAAGGATGCCACAGCAATATGTCATGATCCCTTATCTGATCAAAAATACTCGTATCAGTCTGCATGTATTTGGGAAATACAGGCTCATATTTTTTATCTTTAAGATGATCGAAGCCCTGTATGGAATACATCTTCATCAGAAATGTCAGATCAAGAGGACCGTTTATGAAATATACATCGCCTTCATCCACCTCGAGCTCTTCCTGCAGGATCGTAAGCAGCCTTTTATCCATGCCGGATTCACATTCAAGTCTTATCGCATCCCCGCGTTGTCTCTGCTTCAGCTGCTTTTCGATCTCTGTAAGCAGATCGTCCGCATCATCTTCATCTATGGTAAAGTCGGCATTTCTCATGACACGGAAGGGATGTGCGCAGATCACATTGTAAGACAGGAACAGCCCGCCTAAGTTTCTTTCTATGATCTCTTCAAGCAGTATCACCGACCTCGTGCCGTCCTCTTTCTGAGGCAGCTCTACTATACGCGAAAGAACGGAGGGCACCTGCACCATTGCGAATTCGATATCATTCTCCTCTGTACGTACAAGAGCACCTATATTGAGTGTTTTATTACGTACAAGAGGAAACGGTCTGGAGGAATCCACTGCCATCGGTGTCAGGACCGGGTACACATTTTCCCTGAAATAATCATCCACATATTCCTTCTCGGCATCGCTCAGATCCTCATGATGCTTCACGACCCTTAAGCCTGCATCAAGCAGTCTCGGTAAAAGCATTCTCGTGAAAGTGGAATACTGCTCCGACACAAAGTCATGTGTAACCACAGACAGTCTCTCCAGCTGCATATCCGGCGTTAGCCCTGAGATATCCGCCTTATTATATCCCGCACTCTGCATATCTTTAAGTGAAGCTATCCTTATCATGAAGAACTCATCAAGATTGGATGCTGTGATGGCAAGAAACTTCAGGCGTTCAAATAAAGGCAGCTCCGAGTCCCTTGCTTCTTCCAGTATCCTCTCATCAAACTGCATCCAGGACAGCTCTCTGTTCATATAGTATTCCGGATTTTTGAAATCTATGGTGCTCTTCACGCTCTTTTTCATTTTGTACCTGCCTTTATTACCTTCAGTACCGGTGTGATGCCGAAGGCTTCTTCAAATGTATCTGTTCTCTCTCTGAAAAGTCCCTTCTCAAGAAGCATCTTGTCTTTTGAGCCCACCTTTATGACAAGCTCCTTGTCCTTTAGCTGCACCGAAATATTATCTATACTCTTACGGGTATTTCTTGCAAGCCCCGTAGCCACTCTGAGTATGGCAGTCAGCTTTGTGGTCATGATCTGATCTATGGCATCGAGCTTAAGCTGATCAAAGGTTTCATAGCTTATATTGTTCGGATATGAGTTACGGACTATCGTGGCCACCATCTTTCTTTCCTTATGTGATATGCCTATGATCTCGGAGTCCATGATCATTGAGTAGGACATCTCCGCGGGTACACTTAAGGAAACATACTTTCCGACATTTCTTAATATTGCGGATATGTGAAGCAGAAGCCTTTCTCGCGCACTCATGCCGTGGAGTTTCTTTGTCGCGTCAAACACAGCCAGTGCTATATAGGAAAGCTTGGATGAAACCGATTCGAAAGCACCGTATCTGGCCGCTATGTTGCCTGCGGAGCTTATAATATCATCATTAAAATTGTGTGCCGGATGTATATAGCCGTTATTGTCCGCATAATCATATGCGATCCCGTCTGACAGAGAGACGCCGGGGAGATACAGATCCTTTGCTCCGGTGATATCTATCAGTCTGTCTACGATGATCGCGGATGGCAGAAGCAGGGAAGCGTTATCCTCCGGTATGCCGAGCTTTTCCGCGATCTGATACGGTGCCATGACAAGAGCAGCTCTCATTATGTCCCGATATTCCCTGACTGTTATATGCCCGTCCTTTCTTCCTCCCACATGAGCCATTATGACCGGCATATAATCATCTATTATCATTATGTTTTCGATATTTATATCACCTATATAGAGTGACTTGAAATAGTCAAGCTCATTATTCACTATCTCGCCGATGATAGTCTCATATTCGGAATAAACAGGCTCTATATCTTTAAGCTTCGCCCTGATACGAAGTGTGCCGAGATGGAGATTTACCGTGGTGGCGAGCTTTCCGGCTTCAAAAAGCGTGATCTGTGTAGATCCGCCGCCTATATCCACGAAAGCAGTGCCATGCTCGATATGGCTCTCAAAT
>JAGBNR010000121.1 GCA_017634315.1 Lachnospiraceae bacterium | reverse complement strand
GGTGTGTATGCATCTCCCGATGCAAAGCAGACTATGGAAAACCGCTTTGACAGGGCGAGGGCTACCTGTAATACTCTCCGCGGCAATTTCCAGCGTACCGTGGCCTTTTTTGATGATGAGATGCAGCACAATGCCATCTTCTCACAGAGGCTCATATATGATATACATGAGGGTATAGAGCAGAAGCAGTTCGAGGTCTTCTTCCAGCCAAAGTATGACATACAGGGGGATAAGCCTGTATTAAAAATGGCCGAGGCTCTGATCAGGTGGAGACATCCGGAGTTCGGGATGGTGTCACCGTTTGCGTTTATATCGCTGTTTGAGGAAAACGGCCTTATCAGCAACATAGACCATTTCGTCTGGGCTGAGACGGCCAGATATATACACGAATGGAAGGAAAAATACGGGGTATCCATACCGGTGTCGGTAAATGTATCCAGGATCGACATCTATGATGCGGATATCGTGCCCCGGCTAGAGGGACTTATAAAGGATAATGACCTGTCTCCCGACGAGCTGCATCTCGAGATCACGGAGTCTGCTTACGCAGAGAATGTGGATCAGCTCATCAGGGTGGTGGACACCTTTAGGGACAGGGGCTTCCTCATCGAGCTGGATGACTTCGGAGCAGGGTATTCTTCTCTCAATATGCTTGCCAATCTGCCGATAGATGTACTCAAGATGGACATGAAGTTCATGCAGAGTGTGACCAGGGATGAGAAGAGCAGACGCATGGTGCAGATCATCATGGAGATAGCGGACTTCTTACAGGTGCCTGTGGTGGCGGAGGGTGTAGAGAATGAGGAGCAGTACAGACTGTTAAAGGACATGGGATGTCAGTATATACAGGGCTACTATTTCTCCAGGCCTCTACCGGCTACGGAGTTTGAGGAGTTGATAATAAAGGAGCTTAAGTAGTGCGGCATGACTGCAGGAGATCACGGATTTACTGAAAGGAGCATCGGTATGCTTACACTTGACAAGTTAAAGGAGTACGGAGCGGATACGGAGGATGCCCTTGCAAGGTGCATGGGAAAGGAGGACTTTTATCTCATGCTTGTGGGCAAGGCTGTAGAGGACTCGAATTTTAAGAGTCTCAGAGATGCGATAGAGACAAAGGACTACGACGGCGCATTCTCGGCGGCGCATGCGCTCAAAGGAATAGTATCCAATCTCTCACTGACACCGCTTTCAAAGCCGGTCATAGAGATCACGGAGCTGCTGAGAAGCAGGACAGATACGGACTATACAGAGCTTCTTGCCGATATAGACGAGCAAAAGTCAAGGCTCGAGGAGCTGATGTCCGGTTGATATATCGTCGCGTATGGATATATAATAGATAGATTGGCGAATACAGGATTCGGAGGTTTATACAAATGGGAAACAATGAAAAGTCACAGGGCGGATGGCGCACCAACAAGTGGTGTCGCGCGGCTATACCCGCACTTCTGCTCCACTGCAGTATCGGTACGGTATATTGCTGGTCGGTCTTCAGTCAGGAGATAGCGGATTATATCGGACATGAGAAGTCGAGCGTGGAATGGGCATTCAGCTTTGCGATATTCTTCCTCGGTATGTCGGCGGCATTCCTCGGCAATATCGTCGAGAGGGATATACACAAGTCATCACTGATCGCGACGATCTGCTTTTCTGTAGGAATGATCCTTACGGGCTTCTTCATTTATTACGGAGGCAGCCATAAGGGGAGTATGCTGGCTCTTATAGGCATCTTTGTCAGCTATGGCTTCATCATGGGTGTCGGACTCGGTACGGGGTATCTTTCACCGGTAAAGACACTGATGCTCTGGTTCCAGGACAACAAGGGTCTTGCCACGGGTCTTGCGGTAGCTGGCTTCGGTGCGGCGAAGGCGATAGCGAGCCCTATCATGACATCCATATTGAATTCATCCGAAGGCGGAGTATATAAGATGTTCTGGATACTCGGGGTCGTATATTTCATCATGATGTTCTGCGGACATCTGCTCCTTGCAAAGCCTGCGGACTGGCATGAGCCGAGTGCGGATGAGAAGAAGCCGAGCACATGGGAGGTGATCCGGACGAAGCCCATCACTAATTACATCGGTATATGGGTGATGTTTTATATCAATATCACCTGCGGACTGGCTCTGATCTCTCAGGAGAAGCCTATCGTCAAGTGTATAGGACTCGTAGGGATGGCAGGTATCATCTCATCGATCTCGGCTATATTCAACGCCGGCGGACGCCTCGGATTTTCCGCATGGGCTGATTATCAGAAGGACAGGAACACGATCTATAAGATAATATTTGCTCTGTCTATCATATTTACGGTGCTTGTGATCCTGACCGGAGGTATAAAGAACGGATATGGCAACGGTCTGCTCATAGCTCTGGTGCTCTGCCTTATCATGGTAGTGAATGCGGGATACGGCGGAGGCTTTTCAAATGTTCCTACGCTGCTGTCTGATCATTACGGCATGGGCAGCATATCTGCCATACACGGTATTACTCTTTCCGCATGGGCATTTGCGGGGCTTACCGGCAATCAGATAGCTACCTACATAGTCAATCATACCGGTGAGTTTACGGATGTGGACGGCTACAGCGTCAATCCTCAGGGTTACCAGAATGTGCTTTATTTCACGGTAGTGATGTATATCATAGCCATGGTACTGTGCATGACACTTGTGAGACCCAGCGGCAAGGCTGC